>PMLC01000029.1 GCA_003158745.1 Acidobacteriota bacterium | reverse complement strand
GGTGGTGGGCTGCGTTCGGATCCGTCACTTTCATGGTCCAGAGTGTGCCTCGGCAAATGAAAATCCGGAGCGAGCCCAACGGACGGAGAGCCTCCACGCAGTGGAAATCAGCCGGCCGAGCGTCCGCGGCCCACGGCTCGCCAGCCGAAATAGACAGGGATGCCGGTGAGCACGATCGCGAGGCCGGGCCACGTGGTCTGCGTCTTGTAGACGATCAGCACGACCGAGATCAGCGCCGCGACCACGATGTACAGCGCCGGCACCACGGGGTAGCCGAAGGCGCGGTACGGGCGCTCGGCGTCGGGGCGCTTCCGGCGCAGCACGAACACTCCAGCAATTGTCAGGATGTAGAAAAGCAGCACCGAGAACACGACGTAGTCGAGGAGGTTCGAGTATACGTTCCCGTACTGCGGCGCGCCCGCCGCGTCGCGCACGAGGCCCCCGGCCGCGTCCCGCAGGCGCGTCCGCGGCAGCACGAGGAGCGAAGCCCAAACGCACTGCAGCACGAGTCCGACCGCGGGGACGCGATTGGCGTTGAGCCGCCCCGTGGATCGGAAGAACAGCCCGTCCCTGGCCATCGCCCAGTACACCCGGGCGCCGGCCAGTATCAGCCCGTTGTTGCAGCCGAACGTCGAGATCGCGATCGCCACGGCCATGATCACGGCGCCGGCGCCGCCGAAGATGGTCTGGAGCGCGGCGGTCGCCACGCGGTCGTCGGGCGCGTGCTGGATCGCCTCGAGAGGAAGCGTCAGCACGTACGCGAGGTTGGCGAGAACGTAAAGGGTCACGACGAGGCCCGTCCCCGCGGCCATCGAGAGCGCCAGCGTTCGGCGCGGGTCCTTCACCTCGCCTCCAGCGAAGGTGATGTTGTTCCAGGCGTCCGAGGAGAAGAGAGACCCGACCTGCGCGACGCACAGCGCGACCACCAGTCCGAACAGCCCGGAGGCCGCCGTGACCACCGCGACGAAGCCGAAGTCCGGCACGATCGGTGCGGCGCCGTGAGGCGTCCAAGCGGCGGTGAAGTTGGCGCGGATCGCGGCACTGTTCGAGCCGAGAACCACTCCGATCACGATCAGCCCCATCACCGCGAGCGTTTTGGTCGAGGTGAAGACGTTCTGGATGCGCTTGGCGAGCGCCAACCCCCTCGTGTTCGTCCACGTGAGCAACACCATCATGAGGATCCCCACGAGCTGCTGCGTGGAGAGGCTGACCGCGTAGCTCGCGGAGATGTCCACCGGCGGGACGATCCAGTTCGCTGGCGAGATCGCTGGGACCAGGACACCCAGAAAGCGGGAGAACGCCACCGCGACCGCCGCGATCGTCCCGGTCTGGATCACGAGGAACAGCGTCCAGCCGTAAAGGAACCCCCAGAACGGCGAGTACGCCTCGCGCAGGAAGACGTACTGCCCGCCCGCCTCGGGCATCATCGCGGCAAGCTCGCCGTACGACAGCGCCGCGACGACGGTGAGCAGCCCGCTCACCACCCAAACCACCAGCAGCCAGCCGGCCGACCCAACCTGGCGGGCGATGTCGGCCGAGACGATGAACACCCCCGAGCCGATCATCGAGCCGGCCACGACCATCGTTGCATCCAGCCGGCCGAGGCCGCGGACGAAACCTGACGAGTCCTGTTGTGAGGAAGCGACGCGCTCTGTCACTACGCCCCCCGGATCGGCGATCCCCTCCTGCCGGTTCGTTGCCGCAAAGCTGGCGCATCGTATCGGGCCGGTCGGCGCGGCGTCAACACGCGACGGGTCTTCGCGTCACAGGGATGCGGCGAGTCACGTCCTCCAAGGGTCTGCGAGCAGCCCGCCTCAGGTTGGGCGACTCAAATGCCGTCTCACCACGCTGGCGGGCCGCGCGACCGTAATGCTGCCCGTCTTGGTCACCGAGAAGCTTCCGTACGAGACAACGAGGCCCCAGGCATACGTACCGGCCTGCGTGTAGACATGGCTGGGATTCTGCAAGGACGAGCCGCCGGAACCGTCGCCGAAGTCCCAGAGATAGCTCGCGTCGCCGGTGCAGGAGGTGGCACTGGCGCTGGCCTGGAAGGATACCGGTTCGCCCGGACCCGCCCCGGCCGGAACCGTGGCGGTCGCGCTCACGCTGCACGATCCGAACTCCATCGCGATGGCCTCGGCATGACTTCCGGCGCCGTTGTGGTGGTGGAGGAGCAGAATCCCCGCGGCACCGTCCGTGGTGTAGTCGGGCTCGCTGTAGCTCACCTGAATGACCTGACTCGGGAGGTCCGGGAAAATCGGCTGCCCGGATCCGGCGACCGCGACCGTGCCGCCAAAAGACAGCCCGGGGTGAGCCGGATCGAAGCTGTGGACGACCTGAGTACCAGTCGTCCGGTTGAAATAGAACTTGAAGCGGCTACTGCCGCTGGTCAATCCGAGGTCCGAGGCCGCCACCGGCAGTATGAGCACGTTGGTGTCCATGGGGACGGTGTCCAGCACGTCCGGCGTGATGCCGTTGAGAGGCAGGAGGCTGCACGCTAAGGTCGAGACGTTGCAGAGGGAGGCGATGTAGACGTCGTCGTAAACAGGATTCCCGGTGAAGAAGCTGTAGTCCGTGACCGTCAGGTCGAAATCGGGTTTGCCGCCGCCGTTGACATCGATGTAGATGTCCGCGACGACCGGAACCGGACTCGACCAGCTCTGCTGCAAAGCGACCCCGAAGTAAATCGTGGAGTCCGCGAGCGTCTTGCCGTTGGCCACCTGGAACCGGTAGTCGCTCGCCACGCCAAGGTACCGTGCATCGCTCGTCGCCGAGTCCGGGTTGTCCTCCAGCAGCTCGAACGCGCTCGCCAGCGAGAGGATGTCCGTGGGGTACGTCGCCCCGGTCGAGATCCCGTGCCCGGCCAGGTCGACCGTCGCCGTGCCCGAACTGCCGGACAGCCCCACGGTCGATTGCAGCGCCTGCATCGTCGAGATCGGCCGCACGGCCGCATAGATAGGAACCCGCAACGGTGAGCCCGAGACGGCCGTGAGCGTGACGTAGCCGTCCTCCTCGGAGAGCCAGAACCGCGGGTAGGTCTCCGACGTCGTGCTGATGCTCGGATCCATGGAGTGCCGCATCGCCGCGGCATTCGCGGTGAGCTGCACCGGGAATGTCACCGAGCCGTTGGGCCCAACGGTGAGGCCTGTCCCATTCGGGAAGGAGATAGAAACACCCGGCACCGTCGCAAGCGGTGTGAAACCGAGCGCGTACGTCTGCGCTACGCCCGACTTGTTCTCGACCATGATGTTCTTGGTCAGGGTTGTGGTCCCCGAGACTTCGACCGCCCCGAACGACACGCTGACGAGCCCAGCATCGTCCGCACTGAACGCAACAACCTGCGTCGCCGCAGCGGCGGCCGCGTCGATGCGGCCCGCACCGGTTCTTCCGGCGCCGACGTATGGCCCAACGCCGTTCGCGTACAACGTGACATCATGTCCGGCGGTATTCATCGCCAGCGCCTTCAACTCCTCGACGGTCCATCCCGGGTGAAGCTGCCGCAACAGGGCCATCACGCCGGAAACGTGCGGGGTTGCCATCGACGTGCCATCCATGAACACCCCGGCATTTCCCGTTCCCGCCGCCACCGAGAAGATCTCGAGCCCAGGTGCCGCAATATCCGGTTTCAACGCCGCGTCTCCCGACCGCGGTCCGCGCGAAGAGAAGTACGCCATCGTGTCGGTCATGCCGACCCTGATCAGCGTAGCGTTGATGCCCGGGTTCGGGAGCTGCCCCTCGAGCGTCAGGCCATCGACCAACGAGATGAAGAAGGAGGGAATCGTGATGGTCGAGTCGCTTCCCGCCATGGAGACCAGGAATGACTCTTCCACGTTGTCGGCAACGATGGCGGCGACCGCACCGGCACTTTGTGCGTTCTTTACTTTGACCGTAAAATTGCACGCGTTGTCGGCACCGAAGTTGCGGTCCATGATGACGATGTTGCCGCTGACCGCGCTCTTGTTCGATAGCGAAGAACAGCCATCGTTCGGCGACGCGTAGACCACGGCGCCGGTGATTGGCGTCGTCGGCAGATCCGGCCCAAACGTCGCAGGCTGACCGGAGTAGTCGCCTGCGACGGCGGCCGGCGTGTTGACGCGCAGGTCCGCATAGATCACGCCTGGATCACCCGTTGCGGCCACCGCGATCCCGCGGCCGGCGTTCCCCGGCGAGTTCACGACGAAGTAGGCGTCGCCCGAATTTCCCGCCGCCGTGACGACGATCACGCCGAGTTGGGCCGCCCGGTCGACAGCCTGCGTGTCGGGATCGTCGGGCGCGCCGTACTCGGAGCCGAGCGACATGCTGACGACGTCGAGGTGGTCAGCGAAGTTGCCGTCTCCGTTGGGATCGATCGCCCAGTCGATCGCCTGTGTCACCAGGTTCGTGGACCCGCTGCAGCCGAAGATCCTCAGCGCGAACAGTTGCGCTTCAGGCGCGACCCCGGGACCGATCCCGAGCGTCGAGATCGGTGTGCCGGCGTTCCACGGACCCGCAAACGTGCTCCCGTCCGCGTTCTCGCCGTAGCCGGCCAACGTGCCCGCGACATGGCTCCCGTGACCGTCGCAATCCATCGGGTCGGGGTCGGGCGTGGGCGTCGTTGACCCATTGGTGCCGGAGGCATCGTAGTTGTCGCCCGCGAAGTCGTAGCCGCCCACCACCTTGGCGGTCTTCGGCCAGCTTGCGCTGACGTAGTTGCCGTCGCTCCGGTAGTTGCCGGATCCGCCGAAGTCGTTGTGGAGGTAGTCGATGCCGCTGTCGATCACGCCGACCTTGACTCCCGCGCCGGTGGCCCCACCACCCAGCCCTCCCCACACCTGGGGCGCGCCGATGAACGGCACCGATGTGAAGTTCTCCATGCGCTTGGGGACCAGCGGGTGGACTGCCTTGACCCCCGGCAGGGCGCGAATCCGGTCGAGCGACGCCCCGTCAACTTGCACCGCGATGCCGTTGTAGACGCGCTGGACACGGTAGATCAGATCGGCCGCGATCTCGGGACCCGTGAGGAGCTCCACCATGCCCCTCTGGACCTGATCGAGACGGGCGATGTGCGCTTGCGCCGCCGAGGCCGCCTGCGCTGCCACGGCCGACGATGCCCGATCCCCCACCGCCATCGTGCTCACCCCCGGGGTGTGCAGGAAGACCTCGACCGCGGACGGGTCCACGAGCTCGACCATGGCGCCGACCCGGCCGTCGGAGTTGACGGTGAAACCTCTCCTAATGAGCGCGGCGTTTGCAGCGCGACCGGAAGCCCCGAGACCACGGGTGGCCCGCGCCTTCCCTCCTGATCCAACCTGGTTGACAAGGTGAAGACCACCGGAGGCCCCGCGAGCGCGCTCACCCGCAAGAAGGAGCGCTGCGGCGCTCAGGATCAGCACCGGCCCTCGCATGCGAACTGACATCGTGGAACCCTCCCAGCCCGTGCCACGGCCAGCCCGGCATCGTGAGCCGGGCCACCGCATCCATCCCACCTACCGCCTCCATGACGATTGATCCGCTACCGCGAGGGGTGAAGCTGCGAGTCGCCCAAATCTAACGAAATTCCCCACCCGTGTCAAAGCGCCGTTGGGCCCTGCTCATTCCCCCGCGAAGCTCCGCCTCGCTCAGGACCCGGCTCCGGTGGGACGAGGAACCAATCCCGTCGAATTCCGCGAGATCGCCACGGCCTCATGCTGCGCTCGGTGGCCTCGCGATGACGGCGTGTCCTCGGGTCATGGTTCAGAAAGTCGCGCCCCAAAGCCCGGTCATCGCAAGTCCCGCCGGAGGTGGGATGAATCGATCCCGAGGTCATCCCGAAGACGACGGGATCGTCGCGTCGGCCGCTCGCAACGCGAGCGGCCTCTTCGCGATTACATCCACTTTCATGGTCCGGGGTGAGCCCACGGCCCATGATGATTGCGAGCGAAGTGAAGCAATCTCGAGGTGGATGAGGGCCGCCCCTTTGCGACGAGCCCCGTCACGGGGCGAGCGGCGCAGTCTGTCTTTGGTCTCAGGACACAATCGGGCGTTGCGAGCGCTCTTGACCCGGCAGGCTTGGACGGCCTAGCGTATGTATGGGGGGCGAGAACGATGACTCGACCGCGAGCCTGGCACGCGCTGCTGCTCCTGCCGCTGGCAGGCGTGGCGGTGTGGCTCGTCGAGCGCGGGAGGACGGTCCGGGAAGACCCCGCGGCGGTCCTCGCGGCGCTGAGGGCGGCGGCTGGGCCGGCGTTGCCCGAAGCCGGAGCGGCGGGCGCCACCGCCCGGTCCGAGCCGTCCACGTACAACCGCGACACGCTGTACGAGTACATCGACGGGGCCGCCGAGGCATACCTGGCTCGCGGGTTCGAGCGTTGCGTCGTGGCTACCTACACCTTTGCGACCGAGGGGCTCGAAGTGTCGGCCGAGGTGTACCGGTTCGCGGCGGCCGGCGGAGCCCGCGAGCAGATGGAGGCGGAGCGGCCGTCCAATGCCAAACCCCTATCCGGCATGCCGGACGCCTTCGCCGACGCCACGACGCTCGTCTCCGCCCATGGAGCCGACTACCTCAAGCTCACCGCGCTGGGGACGGGCACCGCTTCCCCGAAGGCGCTCGCCACCGTCGCAGCAGGGTGGCTGAAAGGGCGGCCGTGAGCGGCCCGTCCACGCCCAAGGTCACCCGGCGCGAGGCACTGCTCCGGCTGTCGTCGACGGCCGTCGCGGCCGCGGCCGTCGGCGCCGGCTTCGCGACCTTCCACGACCGCCGAACCGTCTCGGCAAGCGCCTCCGCGATCCCCGACTGGCGCGTCCCACAGCCGGGCACCGGAACGGCGGCGGCGGCCCGCGGGAGCGATCCCGCGGGGAACGTCCGGCGCGCGGTGGCGGCGATGGGCGGGATGGAGCGTTTCGTCCGCAAGGGCGAGACCGTGCTCGTCAAGCCGAACGTCGGGTGGGACCGCCTGCCCGAGCAGGCCGCGAACACCGATCCGCAGGTCGTGGCCGAAATTGTCAGGCTGTGCATTGCCGCGGGCGCGCGCCGGGTCGTGGTCACCGACATCTCCTGCAACGACCCTCGCCGCTGCTTCGCGCGCTCCGGCATCCAAGCGGCGGCGACCGCAGCCGGGGCCGAGGTCATCGAATCCGGTCGCTTGCACCTGGCAACGGCCGCGCTGCCCGGGCTCTCGGCGGGGCTCCAAGTCGTCGAGGAGCTGCTCCGCGCCGATCGCGTCATCAACGTCCCGGTGGTCAAGCACCACAGCCTCTCGCGCGTGACGCTCGGCATGAAGAACTGGTTCGGGGTCCTTGGCAAGGGACGCAACCGTTTGCACCAGGACATCAACAGGGCGGTGGCGGAGCTCGGCGCCACCTTCCGGCCGACGCTCACCGTCGTTGACGCGACCCGGGTGCTCGCAGCCAACGGACCCGTCGGAGGCAGCCTGGCGGACGTCCTGCCGGTGGGCGCCGTCCTCGCCGCGACCGACCCGGTGCTGGCCGACGCGTGGGGCGCGTCGCTCCTCGGCCACAAGCCCGAGGGCCTCGGGTTCATCGCCGAAGCCGAGCGCCGTGGCCTCGGCCGCGCCGACCTCGCCCTGGTCAAGGAACTGGGGACGGCATGAAGAGAGGGGTCCGGGGTCAGGGATCAGGGGTCAGGGCCGCCCAACCCCGCTCGGCCGGCAAAAAGCCGACGGGTTCTTGCCCCACCATGGCCACCGGACACCGGACATGCTCTCTTTGTTGTCCCCGACCCCGGACCCCGGATCCCGGAGCCCTGCCGTGAGGTGGACCATCCGCATCCGCGTGCTCTACCAGGCGTTCTTCCTGGTAGTGTTCCTCTGGCTGCTGGCGCGCCTCGCGGCGGGGGACGCTCGCGACCTTCCGTTCTCCGCCTTCCACCACGGCGACCCGCTCTCTGCGGTCGGCGTGACGTTCGGTTCGGGCACCCTTCCGGGCGCACTTGTGTGGGGGTCTGTCCTGATCGCGCTCACGCTTCTATTCGGGCGGGCGTTCTGCGGATGGGTGTGTCCCCTCGGAACTCTGCAGCAGCTCTCGAGCCGGCTCTTCTCGCCGCGCACGCGGCGCGAGAGCCTGCACGTCAATCGCTACCGCCGCTGGTACGCGATCAAGTACTACGCCCTCGCCGCCCTGCTCGTCGGCGCCCTCGCCGGGACGCTGCAGACGGGCCTGCTCGACCCCCTGTCGCTGACGGCGCGCGGCCTCGCCTCGGGCCTCTGGCCCCTGCTTCCCGGCGGCCGGCCGGCGCCGGGCGGGTGGGTCGCGGCGGTGCTGCTGCTCGGAATCCTGGTGGCGAGCCGGTGGATTCCGCGCATGTTCTGCCGGGGGTTCTGCCCGCTCGGCGCACTGCTGGGCGTCTTCGCCCGGTTCGCGGTGTGCCGCATCCACCGCGCAGGCGACGCCTGCACGTCGTGCAAACTCTGCACCTTCGCGTGCCAGGGCGCCGACGAGCCGCTCGGGAGCCATCGCGTCGGCGAGTGCTTGGTCTGCCTCAACTGCCTGCCGGCGTGCCCCGAGCAGGCGATAACCTACCAGGCATTGCCCGCCCTGCCGGCCCCCCCCAAAGAGCCCGACCTCTCGAGGCGCTACCTCTTGGGAACCGTCCTCGGGTCGATCGCCGTGGCCCCGCTCCTCCGAGCCACCGGCGGCGGCCGCGAAGCCGCGCGCCCGCGTCTACTGCGCCCGCCCGGCTCGCTCGGCGAGGCGGAGTTCCTGCAGCGTTGCGTCAAGTGCTCGCTCTGCCAGCAGGCCTGTCCCACGAGCGCGATCCACTCCGCGATTGGCCAGGCCGGAGTCGAGGGCTTCTGGACGCCGGTGGTCGTTCCGCGCCGAGGGTGGTGCGAGTTCGCGTGCACCCGCTGCGGCGAGGTTTGCCCGACGGGAGCAATAACCAGGCTCACCCCGGCGCGCAAGACCGGGTACGACGGCAAGCCCCCGGTGAGCATCGGCACCGCCTTTGTGGACCGGGGCCGCTGCCTACCGTGGGCGATGGGCACGCCGTGCATCGTCTGCGAGGAGATGTGCCCGACCGACCCAAAGGCGATCTGGTTCGAGACCGTCGACGAGGCCGGGCGCGACGGCGCGTCCCGGAAGCTCCAGCGCCCGCGCGTCGACGTGGCCAAGTGCGTCGGCTGCGGCATCTGCGAGAACAAGTGCCCCGTCGGCGAGGAGGCCGCAATCCGCGTCTACTCTGTCGGCGAGACGCGCGATCCCCTGAACCGGCTCCTGGCCGGAGGTTTGCCGAAGTGACCAAGCCCGGAAACCCCAGTTGGTTTCGTCGCGAGAGGGCGGGGATGCTGATGATGGCGGGCGCCCGTAGGCGAAGAGCCGGAGCCATACTTCTGCGGTACAGCGGCACGGTTCGAGCCCTGAGTACGCCCGCCAGCGCAGCAAGATCCGCCCTCGCAACAGAAAACACCTGGGGTTTCCGGGCTTCAAAGTTGCACTTTTCGTCTCGCGGACTTATCAATCCCTGCATGAGGAACGCTGCGCTGATCCTGGGGGTGCTCATGTTCACGAACATGGTCCGAGCCGAGGTCCGCCCGCCCGCCGTGGCGGGAGCTTTCTACCCTGGTGACGCCCGCCAGCTCGAGGGCGAGGTGCGTGGGTTCCTTGCTGCGGGGAAGGGCGCGGCCCAGGCTTCGGTTGCCGTGATCGCCCCCCACGCGGGCTACGTCTTCTCCGGCGCCACGGCGGGCAAGGCGTTCGCTCCGCTCGCCGGCTCCAAGCCCACCCGGGTGATCATCCTCGGTCCCTCGCACTACGCAGGGTTCGCGGGAGGCGCGCTGCCGGACCGCGACGTCACCGCGTTCGCGACGCCCCTCGGCGAGATGCCCGTAGACCGCGAGGCGGTCGCAAAGCTCGCCGCGCTGCCCGAGTTCAGAGGGCCTGCGAGCGCGCACGTACGCGAGCACAGTCTCGAGGTCGAGCTTCCGTTCCTCCTAGCCACGGTCGGGCCGGTCCCGATCGTGCCGATCGTCGTCGGACACGCGACCGATCTGGCCCTCGCCGTCGCCATGGCCCGGCGCCTGGCCGATCTCCTCGGACCGGGCACCATCGTGGTGGCCTCCTCGGACTTCACCCATCACGGGGCTGCCTACGACTACAGGCCCTTTGCGACCGATCACACCCTTGGACCCAAGCTGGTGGCGCTCGCCCGCTCGACCGCCGGTCGCGCGGCGGCCATCGACCCGCTCGGCTTCTCGCAGCAGATCGAGACGAGCGGCGACACGGTGTGCGGCGCCCGGCCGATCACGGTGCTGCTCGAGCTGCTCGCCCACGCCTTCCAGGGCTCAGGGGCCGTTGCCGACGTGACCACCTCCGCGGAGGTCAGCGGCGACTGGTCGCAGGTGGTCGCGTACGCCGGCGTCGACTTCACGGGAAGCTGGGGCTCCTGGCGCGACGACCCCGCGCCGCCTCACCCGACCGAGCTGAGCAAGCCGGAGGAGAAGGCGGTCGTGGAGCTGGCCAGGGCCACGCTCGCGACCCACCTCACTCACCAGGGACAGCTTGCCGACTGGTTCGCCGCGCACCCGGTGGCAGGCAACCTCGCGGCGCTCTCCGGCGTCTTCGTCACCGTGAACAACACGGGAGCCAAAGCGCGCAAAGAGGGGAAGCTGCGCGGCTGCATCGGCTCCATGGAGGCGCGCGAGCCCCTCGTCGACTCGGTGATCGGCGCGGCCGTCTCCGCGGCCCACGACCCGCGCTTTCCAGAACTAGCCGCATCGGAGCTCGACGAGGTTGCGGTCGAGGTGTCGGTGCTCTCCCCGATGCGCCCGGTGGGCGGCCCCGAGGACATCGTCCTGGGCAAGCACGGCGTGGTGCTGACGAAGTCCGGACGGGGCGCGGTGTTCCTCCCGCAGGTGGCCACCGAGACCGGGTGGGACCTCTCGACGTTCCTGTCGGCGCTCTCCCAGAAGGCCGGGCTCGCTCCTGACGCATGGCGAAGCGGCGCGCGCTTCGAGGTTTTCACCGCGCAGGTCTTCGGCGAGCACGAGTAACGCGGGCTCACCGCGACGGGGTTGGTGGCCGCCCGAACCAGCAGCGCGGAGCGAGCCGCAGCGCTCTCGCCCAGTGGCCTTCCGCCGCCGCCGTGTCGCCGAGCGCTGCCGCAGCGTCGCCATTGACCCTCTCGGCAAGGGGCACCAGGCACTGCGCCTCGATGCCCGTTCGCGCCTTGCGCTCGAGGGCCGCGAGAGCGCCGCTCGCGATCCCCCTGGCGATCCCTGCCTGCCCGCTCCGCACCAGCGCGGCCGCCCGCAGAAGCTCGGCCGCGTTGCGGATCTCGGGGTTTTCCGCGAGGCTCTGCGCCTGCCGAGCAGTCGCAGCGGCGTCTCCACCGCGGGCGAGTCACGCCCACGCGCGCAGCACCGTGACGATCGGCACGTTGTGGTCGTCGGCCTCCTCGACGAGATCCTGGGCCCCCCACTCTCCGCGGCAGAACGCCCAGAAGGCCAGGAGTTGGCTCTCGACATCCCGGAACCCGCCTTCACTGCTCGCCCTCGAGTACTCGACGACCTGCCGGAAGCGCACCTCGTCGCCCGAGGCGGCCGCCAGTTCGGCGCGGGACACCGCGGCGTCCAGCGGGTTGCGCCCCACGATATTGACCCGGTGTGCACGCGCCAGCGCATCCATCGCGGCACCGTAGTTCCCCACTGCCGCGAGCTGCTCGCCGAGACGCAGCAAGAGGTCGAGGTCGTCGGGCGTCGCGGCGAGCGCGGTCTGCAGCAGGTCGATCGCGGCCCCGTGGTTTCCCGCCTGGGCCAGCGAACGAGCCAGCATCAGGGTAAGCGCCAGCTCCATCGGCGGCTCCGCAAGCGCGGCCGCGTGCCGCTCCCGAAGCCCCGCCACGACCGCGCGCGAATCCCCCCTGCCGCCTGCGAGGTCGAGGCACGCCGCCGCCAGCTCGTTCCAGAACCGGGTGCGACCGGCGGACCCCGCGCCGTAGAGGGGAAAGCCCCTCGGGTTGGCGTCGGCATCGAGCTCGATTCGCCGACGGTCCACGTCGAGCACGATGCCGGAGGGGCCGGCCGCCAGCACCAGGGCGACACCGCCCGCCGGCCCGATGGGTGTGAACGCGCGCACCGGGACCACGCCGTTGCGGGGGGCGGAACTCCACTCCCCGAAAAGGTCGGGAGAGAACCCCTCTTGGTAGGCGGAACCTGCCTGGTGGACCGGCTCCACGAGCGCCACCACCCTCTGGTACCCCAGGGGGTTGTTGATCGCCGAGATGACGAGCGTCCGGCGCTCGCCGCCGAGGTCGGCGCCGGAGACCCCGTGGATCGTCCCGGAATTCACGAACAGCACGCTCGGCGAAAGACCGGCGCGCGGGTTCCAGGCGCCAACCAGCGACGGGTACCAGACGGCGTGGTTGGTCCTCCAGACGAGCTCCGGCTTCCCGTCGCCGTCCAGATCGATCATCGAAGGCCATGTCACTCCGACACGATTCTCGAAATCAGGGAAATACAGGGGAAAGGTCGCGCCGGTCGAACAGATCCGCTCGAGCTCTCGGCCATCCGGGGAGAAGATGGCGAGGTCGGGGACGTCGCCGGGTCTCCCGGCCGTTCCGAACCCGATGGCTACCTGAGGCCCCCCACCGAGGACGTCGCCAACAGCCGCCGTCGGTGCGTCTCCGGGGAACGTCTTCCGCCAAAGTTGATGCCCCGAGGCGTCGCTGACCACCACGTCATTCCCGACGACTCGCACACCGGCCGGGAGCGGATGGAGGTGACGGACGGCCCACGTCGCCGCGACGGCGACGACCCCCACCGCCGCCGCGCCCGCCGCTGCTCGGCGCCAGGTCCGGGGGGACGCCATCACGCGCCTGCGGCGGAGCGCGTCCAGGGCCCGGGCCGCGTCGGGCCACCGATCGCGCGGCGACTTCTCCATCAGGCGCAAGACGAAATGCGCCAGCCACGCCGGGCACTCCGGCCGCTGCGACCGAGGGCTTGGCGGCTCTTTGTGCAGGTGCCTGTCCGCGATCTCGAACCCCGAGTTGCCCTCGGACGGCATGCGCCCCGTCAGCAAATGGAACAGGGCCACGCCCAGCGAATAGAGGTCGGATGCGGGGGTCAGCTCCGTGCCGCGGATCTGCTCGGGGCTCATGAACCCCGGCGTCCCGACGGTCGTCGCCGTCGTCGTCAGGTCCGAGCCGGGCTCGAGCGGCCGCGCGAGTCCGAGGTCGGCGAGACGCACGCGACCGCGGTCGTCCAGCAACAGGTTTGAAGGCTTGACGTCGCGGTGCACGATCCCCTGGTCGTGCAAGTACGCGAGCACCGAGAGCGCCTCGTCCGCGACGGCGATGACCCTCCCGATCTCCAGCGGTCCGTCCTCGAGGCAGGACGCGAGACTTCCCTCGCGCACCCACTCCATCGAAACAGCGAGGTGCTCCCCGGCCTCGATCAGCTCGTAGACCCGGACCAGATTGGGGTGGGACAGCGACCGGCCGAGCCGGACCTCTCGGCGCATGCACTCGCGGCGGGTGTCGGATATGTCCCCGCGGAAGACCTTCACCGCCACCCACTCGTCCAGCTCCTGGTCGCGAGCGAGCCAGACCTCGGCCTGCCCGCCGGCGCCGAGCAATCGGGTGATCTGCCATCGCGCCGGCAGCGCGAACTGAGGTGTGACGGTTTCGCTCCCGACAGCAAGAAATGGCAGGGTCTTCGTGGTGGGCCCCGGCGGTCCGTGCATCGTGTCCCGATTATAAACAGTTTCTCACAAAGCCCGGAGGGATCCTGAGACCCGCAACAGGCGTATCCTCGCCCAGGGGGAGACACGTGGGCCGAACGATCAGTCGCCGCGAGTTGGTACGAATTGCCGGTCTCGGCGTGGCCGGGTTGGCCCGCGGCGCGGGCGCTGCGGCCAGACCTCCGCGGGTGCGCGGCCGCGTGGGGCTCGCGCCGCTGCCCCCCGGCGCGGGCGGCGGACCGCTCGATCCCGCAGCGGCCGAGCGAGCCTTGAGCGCGGCGCTCGTCGCGTGCACGGGGCTTGCGACGGCCCGCGACGCCGTCGAGGCCCTGTTCCTCCCGGAGGACATCGTGGGGGTCAAGGTCAACTCCATCGCCGGCCCCGGCATGTCACCACGTGTCGAGCTGGTGTCGGCGCTCGCCGGGCTACTCCACCAGCGCGGAATCCCGTCGCACCGCATCATCGTGTTCGACCGCTCGAGCCGCGAGCTCGCCCGTTCCCGGTTCCCCGTACGCCGGGACGACGGCGATTGGCTGTGCTACGGCATCGACAACGACTACGACCGCGAACCCACCGCCTCCGGCCAGATCGGCTCGTGCTTCGCCCGACTGGTGTCGACGACCTGCAGTGCGCTGGTGTCGTTCGGCGTCGTCAAGGACCACGACCTCGCCGGGGTGTCGGCAGGCTTGAAGAACTTGTACGGCCTGATCCACAACCCAAACAAGTACCACGACCACAACTGCGATCCATACGTCGCCGACGTCCTGAACCACCCGTTCGTCAAGGGCAAGCTGCGCCTCGTTGTCCTCGACGGCGTCACGGCGCAGTGCCACGGCGGACCGGCGTACCGCCCGGATGCCGTCTGGCCCCTCGGTCTGATCGCGGCCTCCACCGACCCGGTCGCCGCGGACGCCTGGGCCTGGAAGGTCATCGATGCCGAGCGTCAGCGGAAAGGCATGCCATCGCTTGAAGCGGCCGGACGCCCGCCGCGCTTCCTCGCCACCGCCGCGCGCTACGGTCTCGGCGTCGCGGACCCGGCAGGAATCGTGGAGGTGCGCGCGTAATGGGCAGCCTGAGCCGCCGGCAGCTTGCCGTGGCCACCTGCGCCGGAGCGGCCGCCGCGCTCCTTCCGCGCCGGAGCAAAGCCGCCTCGCCGACGGTCGGCGCTCCCGTTCCCCCCGACGAGCTGCCGGCCCGCGAGGCGTCCTGGTACAAGAAGCTCCCCGACTCGCGCGTCGAGTGCCAGCTCTGCCCCCGCGGCTGCCAAGTCGCCGATGCCGAGCGCGGCGGGTGCGGTGTCCGCGAGAACCGCGGCGGCGTCTACAACACGCTCGTCCACTCCCTCGCCTGCACCGTTCACCTGGACCCGATCGAGAAGAAACCTTTCTTCCATGTCCTGCCCGGCTCGCAGGCGCTGTCGTACGCCACCGCGGGCTGCAACGTCGAGTGCAAGTTCTGCCAGAACTGGGAGATCTCACAGTTCAGGCCGGAGCAGGTCGCTGCCACGTACCTGCCGCCCGAGGCGCTCGCCAAGATCGCGCGCAACAACGGCGTGCCGCTGCTGTCCGCCACCTACTCCGAGCCTGTCGTGTTCTGGGAGTACGTGCGCGACACCGCCATCGAGGGACGGAAGCTCGGTATCCGCTCCACGGTGGTCTCCAACGGCTACATCCAGGAGAAGCCCCTCAAGGAGGTGCTCCCGTCGCTCGTCGCGATGAAGGTGGACCTCAAGGCATTCTCCGAACGCTTCTACAAGGACGTCGTGCGTGGCGAGCTGAAACCCGTCCTCAAGTCGATCGAGGCGATCAAGGCCAGCGGGACCTGGCTCGAGATCGTCGTGCTGCTACTTCCGGAGCTCAACGACTCCGAAGCGGAGGTCCGTACCCTCTCTCGCTGGGTCAAGACGACCCTCGGTGCCGAGGTGCCGGTGCACTTCACACGCTTTCACCCGACGTACCGCCTCACCAACCTCCCGCCCACCCCGCTCGATTCGCTGGAGCGAGCCTGGCAGATCGCAAAGGCCGAAGGGCTCGCGTTCGCCTACCTCGGCAACGTCCCCGGTCACGCCGGCGAGAGCACCGTCTGCCCGGGCTGTGGCGGCCAGCTCATCCGGCGGGTTGGGTTCCAGGTCATGGAGAACCGCCTCACGAAGGGCCGCTGCCCGAGTTGCGCCCGCGCCATCCCCGGCGTGTGGTCGTAGAGCAGAGCCAGCGCGAGCCCCCCACCTCCCCTCTCCCGCTCGCGGGAGAGGGTGAACGACAGGGCGGGAACAAGCCCCGCACCTACACCGGGACGGGGAGTTCAGCGCTATTTGGCCGGAGCGGTCACCACTGCCCGGGTCTTGAGGTCGTATGCCTCGCCCGGCATGAGGATGTCGACCTTCAGGCCGTGGGCCCCAAGGCGGTCCTGCCCCTTCTCGCCCGGCTGCCGGCCGACCTTCGCGTTCGATGCGTCGATCACGACGACCGAGCTCTTGCCGAGCACGGTGAACGTCTGGTCGGGGCGCACCCAGACCGCGGCCTCCTCGTCCACGGCCACGCCGAGCAGGTCGGGGTGCTCCAGGATCACCGCCAGCAAACGGTTCTCCCGCTGGCGCTTGATGAAGTGCTGGTCCACGATCACCCCGCGAAAGAATCCGAGCCCCGGCTTCAGCTCGACCGTGTTGGCCTTGATCACCGTGAAGTCTCCCTCGCCCGTGATCATCGGGTCGCTCTGGCACGCCGTCCCGGCCGACGTGCCGCCGACGACCGCGCCGCGCTCGAACGCCCTCGCGATCGCCGCGCCAACCGGCGTGCCGAGAATCGCGTTCGTGATGCGGACCTGGTCCCCGCCTCCGAAGAAGATGCCGCCCGCCTCGGCGGCGCGCTGCGCGAAATCCGGCCGCATCGCGTCGGCCTTCGCCTTGATGTCGAGCGCCACAACGTTGGTGCACCCGAACTCCTCCTTGAAGAGCTTCACGTAGTAGGAGGCCGCGTCCGCTTCCTCGGAAGCGGTCGGGATGGCCACGATGGAGGCCTTCGGGCCGCCGGCCAGCTCGATGAACTTGATCATCGCGTCCTTCGGCTTGTCGCCGCCGCCGATGAGGACCAGGTTGCCCTTGGGAGAGGGACCGGCGGCGGTTGCCGCCACCGCGACCATCACCGAGCCGATGAGAGCGAGAGTCCGCCGCATGATGAGGCCTCCTTGTCGAGGGAAGAGGTAGGTACCGCTGGTTTCCGTGGGCGAGAATTCCACCTCGGAGCGGTTCATTGCTGGGTCTCCACGGCACCGAGCAGAGACTTGCCCGCCGCCTCGATGTGGGTGCGGACGGCGCGCTCGGCGGCAGCCGGGTCGCGCGCGGCGAGCGCGGCGATGATCGCCGCGTGTTCCTCGACGTCGGGCTGGTCGCGCTCCGGGACCGAGGCGATCGCGACGCGCGGCACGTTGCTCCAGAGCATCGTGGGGAACGCCGACCACAGTTGCGCCAGCGTCCGCACCAGGTACGAGCGTCGGCTTGCGGTGAAGATCACTCCGTGGAAGCGCCGGTTCAACTCCCGGTACTCGTGCAGGTCCTTGGGCGTCTCGCACGCCGCCATCCGCGTCGCGAGCGCCCTCAGCTCGTCGAGCTCCTCGTCCGAGATGCTCGCCGCCGCGAAGCGCGCCGCCATCCCCTCGATGAAGGACCGGCAGGTGTACAGGTCCTCGACGTCGGCGACCGAGAACTCCACGACCCGCACCCCTCGGTAGGGCACGTGCTCCACGAGACCCTCGGAGGCGAGCTTCTTGAGAGCCTCCCGGACCGGCATCTGGCTGACGCCGTGCTCCTGGGCGAGCCTCTCCTGGCGCAGCCACTCGCCGGGCTTGAGGCGGCCTTCCAGGATCTCCGCGCGGATCTGTTCCGCGATCCACTGAGGAAGCTGCTTGTGAGCTGGAGGAGTGGTTTCGTCCGACATCCGATCGTCTCCGATATTTGATATAAAATCCAATCCGTGCCGACGCTAGCCCACCACGCCGTACGAGTCAAGCGGGGCGCAGGCGACACCGGCGGCGCCGCCCTGCGCTCACGGGAACGCTTTTCCCCGCCTCAGCCGACACCCCAACCCCGCTCCAAGGAGGAGTCATGACCCCGAAGAATGTGGATCGCACCCTCTTGTTCCTGAGCCTCTGCCTGGCAGTCGCTCTCGGCATGGCCTTCGTGAACGACGCTCGCGCCTGCACCACGGCGGTGGTCTCGGGCCAGGCGACCGCCAACGGCCGCCCGCTCCTCTGGAAGAACCGCGACGCCGACAACAAGCAGAACCAGGTCGTGTACGACGCCACCGGGCGCTACCCGTTCGTGGGCGTGGTCAACTCCGCCGACCCGGCCGGGCTCGATATCTGGGCCGGGATCAACGCCCAGGGGTTCGCGATCATGAACTCCGCCTCCTACAACCTCGACAAGGGCGACTCGGTCGCCGAGGGCCAGCTCATGCGCCTTGCGCTGCAGTCGTGCGCCACCGTGGAGGAGTTCCAGGCGCTGCTCGACAAGACGGACGGCGGCCGCGACGTGATGGCCAACTTCGGCGTCATCGACGCCAAAGGGGGCGCGGCGATCTTCGAGACCGGCCGCAAGGCACACAAACGCTTCGACGCCACCGACCCCAAGGTCGCGCCCAACGGGTTCATCGTGCGCACCAACTACAGCGACTCGGGCGACACCGAGGACGGGTCCGGCTTCCTCCGGCGGGAGCGGGCCACCTCGCTGCTCGACGAGCTCGTCAAGGCCAAGGCGCTCGCCGCCCCGACCCTGCTCTCCGGTCCCGCGCGCGACGTCGCCAACGTCCGTATCGGCTCGTACCCCGCCAAGGGCCTGCCGGCAGGCGCGCACTGGGCCTACACCGCCGACAGCGTCTGCAGGTTCGACACCGCCTCCGTCGCGCTGTTCGAGGGCGTGCGCCCGGGCGAGGATCCCCTGCTCGCGACGTTGTGGGTGATCGTCGGCCAGCCGATCACCGGCGCGGCGGTCCCCGTGTGGGTGCGGGCCGCGAGGGTGCCGTCGGCGCTCGCGCCGGCGCTCAAGGCCTCGGAGATGACGCAGGCGCTCGACGCCGTGCGGACGGTGTTCTACCCCGAGACCCGCGGCGAGCTGAAGAAGTTCATCCGCGCCGACGCGTTCGCCGCCTCCGACTCGGCGCTCGAGCCCCGCCTGCTCAAGAGCGAGGCCGAGAACTTCCGCCACGCCGAGGCCGCCCTCGCCGATTGGCGAAAGGAGGCGCCGGCGCCGCAAGAGGTGTCGTGCCTCCAGGACCAGCTTGCGGAGCGCACCCTCACCGAGATACAGGCTATCGCCCCGAAGGCGGAGGGGAAGTAGAGCTCGTTCGCTGCAGCAGAGGAGCAGAGGGGCGGAGGAGCAGAGGAGCAAAGGCGGCAAGCTCAGACGGGCCGGCTGAGCGACCGTGACCGTCATTCTCTCAGCAAGTCTCGGCAAATGAGAGGCCACGACTACAAATCAGCTAAGTACATACTAGAGGCATCCGATCCTACCTCATTCGGGCGGTCAGTTGTGCGTAGACTTCCTTCGAATGGTCGCTCTCGACGGGGCCTGGGTTGTGCACGTGCTGCTCGGTGACGGTGTCGATCACGAGGTACAACGTCTCCCCATGAAGCCCCGTGACCAGCCATGAGGCGTCGGCCTTGCTTCTGGTGGTGGCTACGAGCTGATATGGACCGCCGCTGACCGCTGATGCGTAGATCCGATAGTAACCGGGGTTGGCCGTGTAGCTCACCGGCGCCCAACTGAGCGTGATCGAGTCCGGTGCCTCAACGCTCACGCTCACATCGCTCGGTGGAACGGTCTGCGTGGCGGACCAGTCGCCATCGACTTCCTTGGATTCGAGGAACGTCCCGAGGGCGGCGTCCACCGTATGGAGCGCGTTCCAACGGATGTCGATCGACTGGACACGGCGCGTGGGCGTATCCATGGCCTCCAGCGTCTTGGGAATCTCGCCCGCGAGCGCGTTGCCGCAGAGCTTGAGCTTCCCCATCCGGACCAGCGTGCCGAGTTCGGGGGGAATATGACCTGTGAGCTGATTCACCGAGAGGTCGAGGTAGTTGAGGCGTTTGATCTTCCCGAGTTCTGTCGGGATCGGACCAGTGAGGAGATTCGAGGAGAGGTTCAGGTAGACCGCGTTCAGATTGCCAAGCTCGGGCGGGATTGAGCCCGTGAGGTGGTTGACCGAGAGGTTGAGGGAGACGCCCAGGTCCACCTGGAGCTTGCCAAGCTCAGGCGGGATCAGACCCGTGAGTTGGTTGGTCGAGAGGTCAAGATGCCGAAGGTGCTTCACGCTCCCAAACTCACCTGGTATGGGGCCGCTCAGGCGGTTGTAGCTGAGGTTCAACTCGAGCATCGAGGTGGCGGTTGCGAGCGTGAATGGGATCGGGCCGCTCAGCTCGTTAATTGAGAGATCGAGCAGCAGCAGGAATCGAAGCTGTCCCAGCTCACTAGGAATCGGCCCAGAGAGGCGGTTCGCGGAGAGGTCAAGTTGGTTAAGTCGTGTGATCTTCCCGATCTCTGTCGGGATCGGGCCAGTGAGGAGATTCGAGGAGAGGTTCAGGTAGACCGCGTTCAGATTGCCAAGCTCCGGCGGGATCGAGCCCGTGAGGTGGTTCGCCGAGAGGTCAAGCGAGACGCCCCCGCCCGCCTGGAGCTTGCCAAGTTCCGGCGGTATCGGACCCGTGAGCTGGTTGGCCGAGAGATTCAGACCCTCCAGGTACGGCATGTTCCCCAGCTCGGGGGGGATCGGGCCGCTGAACTTGTTGTGTCTGAAGTCCAGACTCAGCAAGACGTGCTGGGCAAGCGCGCTCAGGCCATCAGGTATCGAACCCTCGAGCTGGTTGTAGGAGAGATCGATTATGCGCACCCTGGGCAACCTCCCGAGTTCGGCAGGAATGGGGCCGGAGAGTTGATTGTGGCCTAGCCCCAGGTATTCAAGGGCAACGAGGTTCCCGAGCTCGCGCGGGATCGAGCCGGACAGCTGGTTGGACTTGAGCTTGAGGTAGGTGAGGTTGGTGAGCCGGCCTAGTTCCGGCGGGATCGTGCCCCAGATCTTCGTGCGATCCAGGTTGAGCCACGTGAGGCGGGATAGCTTGCCGAGCTGGGCCGGGATTACTCCTAGGAGGTTGTTCCCTTCGAGTTCGAGGCGCTCGAGATTGGCGAGCTGCGCCAGCTCGACCGGAATCGAACCGGATAGGCTGTTAAAGGATAGTTCGAGCACTTCCAGGTTTCGCAGGCTGGCGATCTGAGGTGGGATGGGCCCCGAGAGTCCGTTGCCGTCCAAGAGGAGCTTCCGCAGCTTCGAGAGACGGCAGAGCTCGAGTGGAACCGGACCCTCAAGGGCGTTGAGCTCCCCGAGGTCGAGGGTCTCGAGGTTTGTGAGCTGGGCGATAGACACAGGCAGGTGACCCTGCAAACCACGCCTCCGCAGTGAAAGAGCGGTGACCGTGGTCCCCTCGGCATCACATGTGACGCCGTCCCATGTGCATTCCGTCCCAACCGTCCCGTTCCACTGGGTGCCATAGGCCCACCGTTCACCGTCCGTGGCGTTGTACAGAGCAACCAGCGCCTGACGTTCGCTGGCCGGGATGGCAGCATTAGCGTGGGTGGGACTAATCAGGAACGCGAGGCTCGCCAAAGGTACAGCCAGCGTCCGACCTGAGAAGTTGTTCTTCATGCCGTCGAGGATAGTGCAATTGGGGCAGCGTTCAACGTCGGCGGCTGCGGATCGGGTTGGTCAGAGCGAGGACTTAGCCTGTCGTTCCGCATAGGTATCACCTTCTTCTCACCTTTTTGGCTTTCAGTGGGTTGGGTACGAGTCTGGCGGAAGCCGGTTCGAGCGCTGTCCGCTCGTGATAACGGCCGTCCTCGCGCTCCCCTGCTCCTCTGCCCGTCTGCTCCTCTGCCGCTGTTGAACCTTCGAACCTGCGAACTTCCGAACCTTCGAACTCCCCCGCTCCCTAGTTCCAGTGCGTCACCGCCGGCCAGACGAGCGCGAGCAGGGAGAACACGAACAGCGCCACCTGCAGCGGCCAGTTCCACTTGAACCAGCGCTCGTACGGGATCTTGGCGAGCGCGAGCGTGCCCACGGTGACCGCCGAGGTGGGAAGGATCATGCTGTTGAAGCCGGCGCCTAGCTGATACGCGAGCACCAGCGTCTGCCGCGTGATCCCGGAGAGGTCCGCCAGCGGCGCGAGCAGCGGCATCGTGAGCACGGCCTTGGTCGAGCCCGACGGGATGAAGAAGTTGAGGATGCACTGCAGCACGTACATCGACTGCGCCGCGAGGATGCCGCCGAAGTGCGAGGTGACCGAGGCCATGCCGTAGAGGATCGTGTCGAGGATGTGCCCGTCCTCCAGGATCACGACGATCCCCCCCGCGAACGCGACGATCAGCGCCGCGCTGGCGAGGTCCTTGGCGCCCGCGATGAACGACTTGGCGAGCTTGTTCGGCCCGATGCCGCCCGCGATCCCGCAGGCGAGGCCCATCGCGAAGAACAGGCCCGCGAACTCCACCATGTACCAGCTGTAGACCGTCGAGCCCACAATCAGGCCGACGACGGTGGCGGCGAGGACGAGCAGGCAGAGGCCGTGGCGCCAGGTGAACACCGGCTGCTCGGCCTCGGCGTTGGCGAGATCCTCGCGGCGCTGCTGGTCGAGCTCGTACATCACCGAGCGTTTCGGGTCGGCCTTGACGCGCGCTGCGTAGATCATCACCCAGACGATCGCCAGCACCGTCGCGAGGGTCCAGATCACGAGGCGGTACTTGATCCCGGAGCCGAGCGGCACCCCCGCGATCCCCTGTGAGATCTGCACGGTGAACGGGTTGAGGAACCCGGCCGAGAAGCCGACCCCCGCGGCGACGAACGAGAGACACACGCCCACGATCGAGTCGTAGCCCAGCGCGAGCGCCAGCGGGACGAAGATGAGGGCGAACGGGATCGCCTCCTCCGCCATTCCGTACGCGCCCCCGAAGAAGGAGAAGACCGTCATCACGATGGGGATGATCAGGAAGCTCCGGTTCCCGAGGAGTTTGACGAGCTGGTGAATGCCCGCGGCGATCGCGCCGGTGTCGTTGAGGATGTTGAAGGCGCCCCCGACGATGAAGATGAGCCCGATGATCGCCCCCATTCGCAGGAAGCCACGCATCGGGGCGAGCAGGATCGCGGCGACCTGCGGCTTGCTCGGCTCGACGTGGAACGTCCCGGGGACGACCACCTCGCGGACCGAGCCGCCCACGGTCTCCTTCTGGCGCGTGTACGAGCCGCCCGGCAGCACCCAGGTGGCAATCGCGGCCAGCAGGATCAGCGTGAACGCGATCACGAAGACGTCGGGACTCTTCTTGGCCATGGGGGGTCTCCCTGTCGGCGGGATATTATATCTAATACAAAGTGCCGCCACGCAAGCCCTGCGCGGATTCCTCCCCCGCTTCCGGGGAAGGCGATGTGAGGGGTTCGGTACCGCTTAACCGGGCCCTCACCCCGGCCCTCTCCCGCACGCGGGAGAGGGTGAACGACCGGGCGTGGGCCAACCCGGCGTGGATTCCTCCCCCGCTTCCAGGGAAGGCGATGTGAGGGGTTCGGTACCGCTCAATTAGGCCCTCACCCCGGCCCTCTCCCGCACGCGGGAAAGGGTGAACGACCGGGCGTGGGCCAACCCGGCGTGGATTCCTCCCCCGCGTGCGGGAGAGGGAGCGAGACCAGGGCGGGGTTTGTTCCCGCCCTAACTCACGGTTCTGCCGAGATCGGCGAGATCGCTCCGTTTCCCCGCGTCTGCAAACGCCGCGTGGATCCGGAGCGCCTCTACGCTAGCGCCTCCGGTCGCCGTACCAGTAGCGGTCGGCGATCCGGTCCGCGGGGCCTCTGTTCCCGAAAAGCCAGGGGATCGCGCGGGCGACCAGCGCAAAGTAGTGCCAGTCGCCGTGCTCGTCGAACTTCCGCGCCGAGGCGATCGCCTTGACCGGACGCAGGCGCACGAGCCTCTGCCCGCGCGAGCGGCCGAGCCTCCACATCGCGACCATGAGCCGCACGTCCTCGCCCCACCGGATGCTCTCGTCGTAGCCGCCGATCGCCTCGAAGTCGGCCCGCCGGAGGAATACGACGCCCGTGTCGAAGCCGGTGACCCAGACCATGGGGATCAACAGGACGTGAGTGCAGGCGATCCCGAGCGACATGCGGTCGAGACGGACGCCGGTGGCGCCGCCGACCACGCGGTCCGAAGCGATCGCCGCGTCGATCGCGTTGAACGTCTCGGGGCGGATCCTCGTGTCGGCATCCACGAAGGTGAGGACTTCGCCACGGGCGATCCTGGCGCCGCCGTTGCGGGCGGCGGCAATCGCGCGTTTGGCGACATAGACGACCCGGCACCCGCGCAGCGCGGCGATCTCGGCGGTGCGGTCCGTCGAGGCGTTGTCGGAGACGATGACCTCGACCGCGCCCGGCCCCTGCGCATAGCGCGATCGCGCCCGATCGACGGTATCGAGAAGGTCGGGCAGGTACCTCTCCTCGTCGTGCGCCGGGACCACGAGCGAGATCCGCGGTGCGCTCGGATCGGAAGACAAGGTCAGCTGCTCGTCCGTCAAGATCCCCCCGCGATGCTCAAACCGATCTTGCTCAAACGCAGCGTTCTCATGGTCATCGCGAGACCACTGAGATCGACGCGGTCGACTCGCTGTCCCGCCACTCTGTCATCGCGAGGAGCCGCGCAGCTTCGACGCGGCAATCCCGCCGAACTGGACGAGATTGCTTCGTCGCCTCGCTCGCAATGACAGCGCTTTCTCCATCGAGGGCGAGTACTCTGCATCAGAACCAATACGGCATCAGGGCGTCGATGAGGCGCTTGGCCACGACCTGGTTGCGCTGGGCGATCTCGTCCCGATTCGGCAGGCGTTCGTAGGGCGGGTCGGCGTCGTGGAGCGTGGCGGCCGTCTTGCCTCCGAGCCGTTCCGCCCACTTCGCGGCCCAGGCCTTCGGTATCGCGCCCGGAACCGGGAGATCGTTCATGACCAGGTACAGGATCGTCCAGACCCTGGCCGCCGCGTGGAGCGAGTAGCCGCCTCCAAGCGTGACCAGCACCCGTCCTTCGGTGAACTGGTCCGCCAGATCGAGGATGCGGCGGTACAGCTTCTCGTATGCCTGCGTCGTGAGAGCCAGGTCCGCCAGGGGATCGTCGAAGTGGGCGTCGGCACCGGCCTGCACGACCAGGACGTGCGGACCGAACGCCTCCACGGCGCGCGGGACGAGCATCTCAAACACCTCGAGGTAGCTCTGGGCGTCGGTGAACGGCTCGAGCGGCAGGTTGATCTTGAGGCCCCGGCCCATGCCGTCGCCGAGCTCGTGGATCGCGCCGGTGCCGGGGAAGAGGTACTGGCCCGACTCGTGCAGACTGATCGTCTGCACCTTGTCGTCCTTGTAGAACGCCGCCTGTACGCCGTCGCCGTGGTGCACGTCGATGTCGATGTAACTTACCCAGAGGCCGTTCGCGGTCAGGTGCTTGATCGCCACCGCGAGGTCGTTGTAGACGCAGAATCCCGAAGCGCTTGCTGGGTGGGCGTGGTGCAGCCCGCCCCCGAACTGCAGCACCCGCGTGGCCCTCCCCTCGCTCACGAGGCGGGCGCCGGTCAGTGTGCCACCCACGAGGGACCGCACCGCCAGGTCGATCCCGGGGAAGACGGGGGTGTCCGGCGTGCCGAGCCCGAGAGCCGCGGCGTCGTCGAGCGGCTCGCCCGCGGAGAGCGCCTCGACCGCGCGGACGTACCCCTCGTCGTGAACGGTCAGGATTTCCTCTCGCGTGGCGGGCTCGGGCTCGATCCGCTGCACCGTGTGCCCGAGCGCCGCGACCAGGTCCAGCGCCATCTCCTGCCGCTCGGGGCTGAACGGGTGCTCGGGGCCGAGGTCGTAGGCCCTGTACGACGGGCCGTAGATCAGCTCCGCCATGGCTTGTCGACCGGCCACAGCACTTCGAACCCCGCGCCCCGCAGCGCCTCGGCGAGGTGACGCGTCTCGAGGGTGTTGACGCGCAGCACGGTCCGCACCTGGCCGCCCTCCGGATACGTCAGGATCGAGTGGACGTTGAGCAGGCGGTCGGCGATGAGCGCGGTCAGTCTCGCGAGCCCGCCCGGGCGGTCCGGCAGCCTGACTTCGATACGCCCCGAGGGCTGGTCGACGCCGGTGAGCCGCAACAGGGCGTCAAGCAGGTCGATCCCGGTGATGATCCCTACGAGCGTCTCGCCGTCCAGCACGGGGAGGCAGCCGATCTTGAGTGAACGCATCGTGCGGGCCGCGTCCTCCACCGGGTCGAGCGCGTGGGCGGTCTTCACCTCCTTCGCCATGGCTTCGCGCACGAGGCCCTTCGGTTGCGAGGGCGTCAGGCACAGGGCGCTCGTCGCGCTGTGGACGTCGCGGTCCGTGATCACGCCTACGAGCCGACCGCCTTCGACCACCGGCAGGTGGCGGATATTCCTGGCGTGCATGATTTCGCACACCTGCTCCAGCGTCGCGTCAGGCGCGACCGTAATGACGGCGGTCGTCATGATGTCTCGCACGAACATACGGCACCTCCCCCGGTGATCCCCCCGATTCCGATCGTCTGCCCCGGTTTCCTCGGGGCAATTCTAGCCCTGATCTTCGCGAACGCCGCTGCGGCTACCACCGCTCCCATCATTTGACCGTCCGTCATAGAGAACTTGTTCATCGCGAGAAGGGCGCCTCCGGCGGGACGACGAGGCAATCCCATCCCTACGCGAAACACGCAGCCATGTGTAGCGGCCGCCCGCCGGGCGGCCGGTCTTCCGCCGAGACCGCATGAGTGCCGACGGCCGGCCAGCGGCCGGCCGCTTTTTCCTGTTCAGCACCGCCTGCGAATGGGCGTGCAATGCGGCGAAAACGGCACGTTCGAACGACCGTCGATATCAGGCGGGCGCGGTGAACGCGACGCGTAGATCGCCGCCCAGCGCCGGCTTGCCGCTCCCGCCCGGGGCCGCCGGCACCAGGTCGCCGTGCATTTCGGCCAGCCACGGAAGCTCCTCCACGAGCTGCGAGAGCCGGCACAGCAGCTCGGCCTCGCCGCCGTCGACCGGCAGGCCCACCGCATCGAGCATCCCCCGCACGTCCTGGTCGGTCAGAGGGGTGATTCGCTCGACGACGGGCTCCTCGCCGCGCCGCAGGACGACGAGCGGGCCGAAGTCGGGGTGCGGGCGGACGCTCACGCCGAGGACGTAGTCGCGCCCGGATATCCAGCCGCCGCTCAACGCCTCGATGCCGAAGCAACTCAGGATCCCGGCCGCCTGATCGCCGTTGAGCCACGTCACTCCCTCTGCCGGGACGCCGCCGGCCAGGGCAGCCTCGAGCTTCTTGCGCGCGGCGGCCGGGTCGGCATCATCGAACCAGACCAGCCGGCCCGGCGGTTGGCGGCGGTAGGCAGCGTACGCCGCGGCGTGCGCGAGGGCGCGGGCGGCCGCCTCGGGGAAGCGATACGAGGGGAACGTGGTCTTGCGGTCGGCGGCCGCACCTCCGTGCTCGAAGGCAAAGTTGACGAGCCCGGTCGCGCCCATGAGGCAAAGCAGCACCGGTTTCGCGACGCCGCTCTTCTTCTCGGCGCCGACCACGCCGCGCCGGATCCCGCGGGCCGCGAGCTCGGGGTCGCACTTGCCGACGCAGAGGAAAATCGCGATTGCCGCGTCCACTCCGGGGTCCTCGAGCGCCTTCTGCAGGGCGTGCCGGTAGTCCTCCGGGCCAGCCAGCGCGCCGAGGTCGACGAGCCCCGCCTTCGGCACCTCCAGCCCACGGGCCTCGCAGGCGTCGGCCGTGATGGTGACGACCCCTCCGGAGTTGCCCACGATGGCGACGCGGTTCCCCGCCGGCAGCGGCTGGTGGGCCAGCAGGACCGCGGCGTCGAAGAGCTCCTCGAGGGTGTCCACGCGGATTACGCCGGCCTGGAGGAAGAGCACGTCCACGTCCACGTCGGAGAGCGGCGTCGCGCCGATGTGGGCGCGGGCCGCGGACAGCCCGGCGCGGCTGCGGGCGCTCTTCACGCACAGCACCGGCTTGCGCCGCGCGACCCGGCGCGCGACGCGCGCGAAGCGGCGCGCGTTGCCGAACGCCTCCAGGTAGAGCATGGCGACGTCGGTGGCCGGGTCCTCCTCCCAGTACTGCAGCAGGTCGTTGCCGGAAACGTCGGCCCTGTTCCCCGCCGAGACGAACGTGGAGAAGCCGAGCCCGCGCTCGGCCGCGTATTGCAGGATCACGACCCCGAGCGCCGCCGAGTGGGAGAAGAAACCGACCCGGCCCAACGGCGGCAGCGTGGGCGCGAGGCTGGCGTTGAGGCTGATCTCAGGGTCCGTGTTGAGCAGGCCGAGACAGTTCGGCCCCACGAGGCGCGCGCCCTGGGAGCGCACGACGTCTACCAGGCGGGCTTGCAGCGCCGCGCCGTCCGGCCCGGCCTCGGCGAACCCGGAGGTCACGACGACGAGGCCGCCGGCCCCGGCGCGGAGCGCCTCCTCCACCACCTGGACGACCTTCGCGGCGGGGACGGCCACCACGACCAGGTCCGGCTTCTCCGGAACTTCGGCGACACTCGGGTACGCCCGCACGCCGTGCACCGACGCCGCCTGGTGGTTGACCGGGTACACCGTCCCGGTGAAGTCGCTGGCGAGGATGTGCCGGAAGATGAGGTGGCCGACGCCGCCCGGCTCGCGCGAGGCGCCCACCACCGCCACGACGCGAGGGCGCAGGAGGCGGGCCACCGAGGCGGCGGCGGCGATCTGCTCCCGCAACTCGGCCCTCTCGCGGAGCGCAACCGCTCCGGCGACGGGGAACTCGACGTGGTAGCTGCCACCGTCCATCACCTGGCGCCCCTCGAACCCGGAATCGCGGAACACGTTGAGCATCGGCTGGTTCTCGAAGAGCACGTCGGCCTCGAAGCCGACGAACCCGACCCCGGCGGCGAGCCCGGCGAGGCGCTCAAGGAGGAGCGTACTGATCCCCCGGCCCTGGAACTCGTCGTCCACCAGAAACGCCACCTCGGCGGTGTTGCGAGTACCGAGCCCGACGTAGTTGCCGAAGCCGACGATCCTGACCTCAGGCTCCTCGCCGATCACCGCCAGGAGACAGGCGCGGTCCCGCAAATCCTCGCCGCACAGCCCGCTTACGAACTGGCGGGGAGCCTGGGCCATCCCGCCCATGAATCGCATCCGCAGGCTCTGCCGGGACACCCTGGCGAGGAGCGCGTCGATGGCCGGCACGTCCGCAGGCGTCGCCATACGGAGCAGCACGCCCTCCCCGTCTCGGAGCAACACGTACTCGCGGAACTGCTTGGCGTCCGTGATGATCCTGAACATCCCCGCGTCCTCCAGCTTTTCGCAACCTCAGGATACCGCCTTTCTTGGCGTGCGGCGGTTACACAAGACTCCGCTTTCTAATGTAGGGGCCCGCTGTGGGCAATCGTGCAGGCTTGGCGGAAGACCGGTCGCCCGGCGGGCGGCCGCTACACTCAACTCCGGTTCCTAGTGGGGCGGCCGGCGCGCCGCCGCCGCCACGAGCAGCTCCGCGATCCGGTCCGCGCTGGCCTCGCTCACCTCGAAGACCGGCGCGCCTTCCAGGCGCCACCGCGAAACCACAGCCGAGAGACACGCGTGGCGCACCACAATGAGGAGCGGCACCCCTCGACCGACGAGCGCATCGAGGTCGCGGGACCAACCGGACCCCACCAGTTCCCACGGCCCCACCTCGTCCACGACAACCACGTCCACCTCGGAGCGAGCGAGCGCAACGCGACCGAGCGCGAGCCCTGCCGGGTTCACCCAGAAACACTTCTCCTCGGACCATCCCTGCCGCGGCTCACGACAGCCGAAGGGGAGACTGTCGCCCGAGGCAAGGTCCAAGAGATCAAACGAGAAACGCGTCCCGTCGCGGAAGGTGCCCGGCGCCAAGATGCCACCGACCTTGAAGCCCGCTCCTCGAAGACGCTCGACGGTCTCCGCGGCGAGCGTGGTCTTCCCCGACCCCCGTTCGCCGGTGAGGACGACAACCCGGCCCCGTTCTGGGTCGGGGGTGAATCCGTCCACCAGGGCGTCCAGCCTGGGAAGCATCGACGCGAGAGCTGCAGCCGGCCGCCTCACGAGGTCCCGGCCGGAGGGTACGCTCGCGATGATTTCGGGGAGCGTGGCGAACGCTGCCTCGGCGGCGCCCAGCAGCGATCCCGCTCCGTGACGCTCGAGCGAGGCCCGCAGGCCTGGATGCGCCAGCTCGACATCGATCGACGCGAAGCACGCGGCCACGAAGATCGCCCGCAGCACCATTGCGGCGCCGACGGAGATTGCCAGGCCCAGCGACTGCCGTGACGCTAACCTTCCAACCAGCATGGCGGTCACGGCGATCGTCAGCACACCTATCCAGAACCCGGGCCTCGCGAGTCGGCGAAACGCTCTCCGGTAACGGAGCGCGCCGGCTCCGAGCGCGGCCGCCATGCCTGCGCACGCCACCGGCAGCGTCACCCGGGACAGGGCCACCAGTCCCAGCGGAAGAGCGACGACGACGAGCACGAGCATGATGAGGCTCGGACGGGCCGTGACGGCGGGTCGGTACACCTGCCGCGGGGGCGACGCCGCTGCGGCCACCGAAGAGGTCGTGGCGTCGGTGCGGCCGCCGACCCGCCAACCGGTAAGAGCGGCTGCGGCGCCGATCGACATGTTAATCAGCGCGAGGACAGCGATCGGACCTGCTGCGCCGGCCGGTACGGGGCCCAACTGCTGCCCGGCAAGGAGAACGAGCTGGCGGTAAACCTCGATGAGGTTGCCGCCGTAGCTGAGGAGCAGGCTGAGGAGCAGATGCAGCAATGTCCACGACATCGCGAGGACGCCGCCTATCAGGCACCCAAACAGTCCTCCCCTTCCGAGGGCGAGGCCCAGCTCGAAGGCGAATCCCTCCATGCCGATTGCGAGCATCGGGCCGAGCAGCACCGCGCTCGGCGAGGCCGACTTCATGATCGCGGCGACGAGCCCCGCACGGGCGACGACGCCCCGCTGCCCCCACCTCCGCTGGGCTCCCGAAACCAGGAGCACCGCAATTGCAGTGAGTGCGTGACCACGGAAAGGGACCTTGAGGTTGTGCAGGAAGCTGCCAAGGATGATCTCCGACGCCGCCCACACGCTACCCAACGCGGCGGCTCGCAGCCACCGCGGATCGGACCGCCACCGTTCCGAGTATCTTCGCTCGCTCATCAGGACCCGCGACCCGCTCAAGACGTTAGCACGACGCGCTCGACCCATGGCCTGAGCCGGCTTCGAGCACGCCCATGCCAGGGCGATCCCGCCGCGCAGGATCCGATGTCGATCAGGCCCAGGAGCGACGAGAGATCGATTATGGCCAGGGCCCACACCATAGGCAGGGTCACCGCTCATGCCGGCGATTGCTGGAGCACGAATGGCGCTCGGCGACTCTACGACCCGGAAAACAGCGCCGAATCGCCTTCGTTCCACCAGCCGCCGCCAAGGGCGATGAAGAGCTGAGCCGTGTCCGACAGGCGCTGGCCGATGGCGCGCACGTAGCCGAGGCGCGCGCTGGAATAGGTGTTCTCGGCGACGATCAACTGGAGCGCGCTCGTCTTCCCCGCCGCATAGCCTGATCGTTGCAGCGCCAGCGAGGCGCCGGCGATGTCGACCGAGCGGTGGGACGCTGACACTAGCTCGGCATCGTGCTCGAGAGCGCTCAAGACGTCCGCCACCTGGCCGAAGGCCAGCAGAATCGTCTGCTGATAGGTCGCGAGCTCGGCATTGTACGCGTCGATCGCGGCGCGCTGCTGCGCTCGCAGGGCGCCCCCGCGGGACAACGGCGCGTCGACGCCTGCACTCGCATCCCATGCCCGGCTCGCCGAGCGCACCAGACTGGCGAGCGACTGCGCCTCCTGGCTGAGGGATGCGGAGAGAGTGATCGAGGGGTACAGCTGCGCGGTCGCCATTCCGATCGCCGCGCTGTCGGCGTGGAGCAACGCCTCCGAAGCCAGGATGTCGGGGCGCTGATGGACGAGCTCCGAAGGGAGGCTGACGGGCACGTTTTCGGGCAGTGTGAGCTCGTCAATCGCGAAATCCGATGGCGCCCACCGGCCCGGGGCCTGGCCGGCAAGAACGGCCAGCGCATGACGGGCGACGCTCAGCTGCTGATGCAGCGGAGCCAGTTGCGTGCGGTCGCCCGCCAGCTGCGCCTCGGCGGTCAGCACCTCGCTCCGGGCCACCTTGCCGGCGTCGAACTCACCCTGCACGAGGTCGAGGTTCTTTTGATCGTTGCTGATCAGGTCCTGCACGGTCGCGATCTGGAAGTTCGTCGAGGCGATGGTGATCGCCTGAGTGACGGAGCCACCGGTCAGGGTGAGGTACGCCGCGTCGAGCTGGTAGCGTTGGTTCTCCGCGAGAGCCGTTTCCTGTTCGATGTGTCGCCGTGCCCCCCCGAACGCGTCGATCGAGTAGCTGACACTGGGGCCGAAGGAGAAGAGACTCGCAGTCGTGCCGAACCCCGTCGAGGACCTCGAACGGCGCGCCGACGCGCCGAAGTCGACCTGCGGGTAGAGCGCGGCGCGGGCCTCGACGATCGCCTCCTGGGCCTGCGCGAGGGTGGCCTTGGCCGCGGCCAGCGTGTAGTTGGCGGCGATGACCTGGCGCAGCGTCTCGTCGAGGCGCGAGCTGTGGAACAACGCCCACCATTGCGCCGGGATGCGCTCTCCGAGCGCGATGTGCTGCGCCGCGTCGGCGCCGCTCTCCGGCTGCGCCGCCGGAGATTCCGGCGGCAGGTACGCGGCAACGTCCGGAGGCGCCGGCCGGTTGAAGCTCGGGCCCACGAGGCAGCCGTCGAGCGCCAGCGTCAGTGCCAGGCAGAAGGCGAACGCGGCGCCGCCTCGAATCCTCTTCATCGCTCTGGTCAATCGAGTCGTCACGCGCCAGCCCCTTTCCACCGGTCTCGCGTCATCAATCTCATTCATAGCGCAGGGCGTCGATGGGATTCAGCAGGGAGGCTTGACGCGCCGGGTAGTACCCGAAGAAGAGGCCGATCGCCGCCGAGAACAGAAAGGCCGCGAGCACCACCATCGGATGGAGCAACGTCGGCCAGCCGGCCACCCGCGAGATGACCTTCGATGCGACGGCGCCGGTCAGCACGCCGGCCCCGCCACCCATCAGGCTGAGCAGTGCCGCCTCGATGAGGAACTGGAGAAGGACGTGAACGCGCCGGGCACCGATCGCCATCCGAATGCCGATCTCCCGCGTGCGCTCGGTGACCGAGACGAGCAGGATGTTCATGATGCCGATGCCGCCGACGAGAAGCGAGATCGAGGCGATCGCGGCGAGCAGCAGCTCCATGACGCGGCTGCTTGCCTCCGCCACCTCGGCGATCTCGGTCAGATCGCGCACGGCGAAGTCGTCGGGCTGACCGGGCTTGATCCGATGACGCCGTTCGAGCGTCTGCGTCACCTGTTGCAGCGCCGTCTTGACCAGCTCCGTGCTGCGCGCCTGCACGTACATGGTGTGCACGAACCCCGTCAGCTTGGGCTGGATGCCGAACGGATTGGGCGGCGTGAAGAAAATCGTCGACTGGCTCTGCACCGAGTTGGGGGCGGCCGACCCAAGGACCCTCTCCTGCGACGTGCGGAACGGAATGAGGACGGTGTCGTCCTGGTCCTGCCCCGACGCCGAGTGACCCTTGATGCCAAGCACGCCCACTACCTGCATGTCCACGTTCTTGACGCGAATGGTGGCGCCCACCGGGTCCTCGAACTCGCCGAAGAGATTGGCGAGCACGGTCTGACCCAGCAAACAGACCGTCCTGGCATTGTCTTCGTCCTGATCGTCGAGCTTGCGGCCCGCGACCACCGGCCAATCCCGGATCGACAGATAGCTTGGGGTGACTCCCTGCACGCTCGTCGACCAGTTCAGGTTGCTGTTGACCACCTGGGCGGACTGGCGGTTCACGTAGCTGATGTCGGCGACGGCGGAGTCTTCCTCCAGGATCGCGGCGCCGTCGGTCACCATGAGGCTGGTGGCGCTGCCGATGCCTGCCCGCACGCCGTTGGCGCGGGTCGTCCCCGGCAGCACGATGAGCAGGTTGGTGCCCAGGCTCTCGAGCTGCTTCTGGAGGGCCGCGCGCGCCCCTTCGCCGACCGCCAGCATTGCGATGAGAGCGGCGACGCCGATGAAGATGCCGAGCATGGTCAGCGCCGAACGCAACTTGTTGCGGCCGAGCCCTCGCCCGGCGGCGAGAAACGCCATCCAGAGGAAGGACCGCACTTCGGAGAGTGGCGCCGTTTGCAGGCCGTCGCGGGCTGCCGTCGCCGACAGATGGGGCGCCACGGTCTTCTCGGTCTTCCGCTCGTCGGACAGGACGAGGCCGTCGCTGAGGGTGACGACGCGGTCGGCAAACTCGGCCATCGCTCGTTCGTGGGTGACGAGCACAACCGTCAGGCCGCGTTCCCGGTTGAGCGCCCGGATCGTCCCCATGATCTCTTTGGCCGTCTGCGAATCGAGGTTGCCTGTCGGCTCGTCGGCGAGCAGGATCGTCGGGCTGTTGATCAGCGCGCGGGCGATCGCCACGCGCTGCTGCTGGCCGCCGGAAAGCTGGTTTGGATGGTTGTGCTCGCGGTCGGATAGTCCAAGCAAGGCCAGCGTGTCGCGTACCTTGCCGGCGCTGCCGGTCAGCTGGCCCGAGTAGAACAACGGCAGTGCGACGTTTTCAGCAGCGCTGGTCCGAGCCAGCAAGTTGAAGCTCTGAAAGACGAAGCCGATCCGGCGGCTGCGGATTCGGGCCAGAGCGGGCTCATCCAGACCGGCGACATCGATCCCGTCCAGCAGGTACTCACCAGCGGTCGGCTGGTCGAGGCAACCGATGATGTTCATCAGGGTGGACTTCCCCGAACCCGATGCGCCCATGATGGCGACGAACTCACCGCGCTCGATCGTCAGCCTGATGCCCCGGAGGGCGTGGACTTCCTGGTCGCCCAGCTGATAGACCTTGGTCACGTCGCGGACCGCGATTACCGGGTCGGCCGTCACCGCGCGCGGCTCCTTCGGCGCGCTCACAGTCGCGGTCCCGCTGGGCCCTGACCCTGTCCCTGGCGGAACGCGGGGTTTGGGTTGGGACTCGCACCGGCGCGCCCCTGCTCGGAGGAGTTGGCCTGATTGACCACCACCCTGTCGCCCGGTTTCAGGTCCTCGCCGGAAACCTCGATCAAGGCGCCGTCGTCGATGCCCGTGGTAACCGGGACGGGGCGTAACGTGCCGTCGCCGCTGAGCACCCAGACCCGGCTGCGGCGCGCACTCGCGCCCGCGAGCCGGCCCTCGCCCCAGCGCCCCGTGCCGCCGGGCCTCCCGGAGCCCGAACCGGCGGGCCTGTCTCCAAATCTGCCGGCCTCCTCGGGGCGGGCGCTGCCCCTTTGCCCGACGCCCGCGCGCCCACCTTCGCCGGCGCGCGTCTCGGTGCCACTTTCGCTTGGCGCCTCTGGGCGTCCCTCGTCTCGGCGGGATCCGCCTCCCCGCAGGCGACCGATACCCTCCGGATTGAAGCGCACCGCCGGCAACGGGACGCGCAGCACGTCGTCGTGCTCGTCGATCACGATATGGGTGTCGGCGGTCATGCCGGGGAACAGCGCGCGGTCCGGGTTGTCCACGGCTACGACGACGTCATAGGTGACGACGTTCTGCACTGTGATCGGCCCATGACGGATCGTCGTGACCTTGCCCCGAAAAGTCCGGCTCGGGTATGCCTGCACGGTGAACAGCGCATTCTGCCCGACGCGAACTGCGCCGACATCGGCCTCGCTCACGTTGGTGTCGACCTGCATCTTCGTGAGGTCCCGGCCGATGAGGAACAGGGTCGGGCTGGTCAGGCTCGCGGCTACCGTCTGCCCGACGTCGATGGCGCGCGTGATCACCGTGCCTACCACCGGCGACACGATGTTGGTGTAGGCCAGGTTTACCTGCGCCGCCTTCAGCGTGGCCACTTTGTTGACGATCGTCGCTTCGTCGAGACCTATCTGGGCGGTCGTCTGGTCCATGACGCTCTTGTCGTTGTCCACCGTGTCCTGCGACACGGTGCCCTGCGTCAACAGCTTCGAATCCCGTTCGAAGGCGATTCTCGCGTAGGTCAGGGCGGCGCGATCCTTCTCCAGTTGCGCCTCGGCCACGCCCACCGCGGCCTGGTCCTGATCGACGATGAGCTGGAACGGGACGGGATCGATCGTCGCGCAGACCTGGCCGACCACGACCTCCGTGTTGTAGTCGCACCCAAGCGTCTTGATCGTGCCGGAGACGTAGGATCCGACCTGCACCGTGACAACCGGATTGAGCGCGCCGGTCATGGCGACGCTGCGCTGGATGGTGCCGCGCGTCACCGCAGCCGTGACGTATTGGGACTTCTGGCTTCTCGCCCGCCACCAGAGAAGGCCTGCGACGGCGAGAATTGCGAGGACCGCGGCCAAGAGCCAGAGAACGTTGCGGCGTAAGAACGACATGGATAGGAATTTCCTTTCTCAGCGTTGTCGATGTCAGCCCTCGGAGCATAGAGGGGCAAGAAACCTGTTGGGGGAGACGTGCCAAGGAAGCCGAGATGGCCTTCCCCGTCGCTTGGCCTGCAAACCTCGAGAGATTCCCGCGGATGGGCGCTGAGGACGACGCTCACCCGTGATCGACCTCATGCGACCAATCTTCCTGAGGCCGGGACCGGCCGGAGCCCTACTGCTTCCACTGGGCGGCCTGAGTGCGCAATTGGTTGTACTGAGTGATTTGGGCCGGTGTGAGCAGAGCGAGCACGTTGGCCTCGGTCTGGAACCCGCTCACGACGAGCTGCTGCATCAGGGGCGTCTGCTGCGCGATGTAGGCGTTGACCGCGTTCGCGTCGAACTGCGCAGGGTTGTGCGACGCATCGAACGCCTGCTGGTTGGCCTTGAGCTGGTCACGGGTCGGCTTGTTGGCGGCCTGGGCTGCGGAGATGATGCCCTTGATCTTCGTGACCTGGTCGCTGCTGAGGTCGAGCTTGTCAGCGAGGTGCAGGATGCTGCCGCCGCCCATCGCGAACGGCCCGGCTCCCATGCCGAACCCCATGCCGCCATGCCCTAAATGACCAGTGGCCCACATCACCGTTGGCACGAGAAGTGCCACGGTTGCAAGCGTTGCCACGATTAGCTGACGGATCTTCGTGGTTTGTCTCCTCTTCTCGGCGGCGCGGCAGCAGGCGCCTCCCCTTCCCCTAGAGACGGAGCGAGCGCTTCGACCGTTACATTGACCGCCGGGAGTTCGCGGGCGCAGGGCCACAGTGAGAAGACACTGAACTACCGAAGTGCGCGAGTGCGGCGATCCAGATGAACGGCCGGAGGCGTCAGCCCGGCTTGTCGAGGCAGAGGAGGACAACGCTGGACTTGGAGCGTCGTCATGGAAAGGAGTCTACATGCTCAGCTTGAGGACAGTGTTACCTGGGGTGCGCGGAGGTATTCATAGTGACGGTCGTGTTCCTCGCGCCCGCCCAACAAGAACACGTCTCACGCATCAGCCCCCGCAAAGGCGACAAACGGGAGCAACGATGACCTGCTTGCAGAAGCGGGGCCGCTTCCATTTTTCCGGAAACGGCCCCGTGTTTCGGTTTTCACAGTCCACCGACCGCGGTCCACGGTCTTCACACCTCGTGCTGCGTCGCCTCCGTAACGGCCCTCGTGGCGATCTCCTTGACCACCGCCGCGTCGGCGAGCGTTGTGGTGTCGCCGAGAGGTCGGTTTTCCGCAACGTCGCGCAGCAGGCGTCGCATGATCTTGCCCGACCTCGTCTTGGGGAGGTCCGGCGTGAAAACGATGTTGGCTGGCTTGGCGAGGGCGCCGATCTTCTTGCCGACGTGCTCACGCAATTCGGCGAGCATCTCCGGCGTCGCTTCGAACCCGGACTTGAGGGTGACGAATGCGACGATCGCCTGCCCGGTGAGGGCGTCGGCGCGGCCGCACACGGCCGCCTCCGCGACCTTGGGGTGGTCGACCAGGGCGCTCTCGACCTCGATCGTGGAGATGCGGTGACCGGACACGTTCATGACGTCGTCCACGCGGCCCATCAACCAGAGGTCGCCGTCCTTATCCATCCTGGCGCCGTCGCCGGCGAAGTACATCCCCGGGAACCGGCTCCAGTACGTCTGGACGTAGCGCTCCGGCGCCTTGTAGATCCCGCGCAGCATGGCCGGCCACGGCGACTTCAAGACGAGGTAGCCTCCGCCACCGAGTGGGACTTCCTCCCCCTTGTCGTTGACGACCGCGACCACCAGGCCCGGGAACGGTTTCGTCGCGGATCCGGGCTTGAGCGTCGTGATCCCCGGAAGAGGCGTGATCAGGATCATGCCGGTCTCGGTCTGCCACCACGTGTCCACGATGGGGCATCGCCGCCCCCCGATGTGCTCGTGGTACCACTCCCACGCCTCGGGGTTGATCGGCTCGCCGACCGAGCCGAGCAGCCGGAGCGATTTGAGGTCGTGCTTGGCCGCGTGCTGCGGGCCCCACTTCATGTGGGCGCGGATCGCGGTGGGCGCGGTGTAGAGGATGGAGACCTTGTAGCGCTCGATGATGTCCCACCAGCGTTCGGCGTTGGGAAAGTTCGGGGTGCCCTCGTAGATCACGCCGGTGCAGCCGTTCGCCAGCGGACCATAGACGATGTAGCTGTGGCCGGTAACCCAGCCGATGTCGGCGGCGCACCAGTACACGTCATCGGGCTTGATGTCGAAGATGTAGTGGTGGGTCGTGGCGGTTCCGACCAGGTACCCGCCGGTCGTGTGCATGATCCCCTTGGGCTTGGCCGTGGTGCCGCTGGTGTAGAGGAGGTACAGCATGTGCTCGGAGTCGAGAGACTCGCATGGGCAGCTCTTCGGGTCATCGCTCTGCCCGGCGGTCACGTCGTGCCACCAGAGGTCGCGCCCGACCTGCATCGCCGTGGCCCCGTCGGTGCGCTTGTAGACGACCATCTTCTTCACCGTGGGAACCTGCTTGAGGGCCTCGTCCACGTTGGCCTTGAGGGGCAGCCGCTTGCCCCCGCGCAGGCCTTCGTTCTGGGTGAACACGAACTCCACTTCCATGTCGTTGAAGCGGTCCGCGAGCGAGTCCGGGGAGAAGCCCGCGAACACCACCGTAAACGGCGCGCCGATGCGGGCGAGCGCCAGCATCAGCACCGGCAGCTCCGGCACCATGGCGATGTAGATACCGCAGTGCGTGCCTTTCTTGACGCCGAGCTTCCTCAGGCCGTTGGTGAGCTTCACCACGTCCTTGAGGAGGTCGGAGTACGTGATCGTCTTGCGTTCCCCGACGCCCTCGCCCTCCCAGTAGTACGCGACCTTGGCGCCCTTCCCGGCTTCGACGTGGCGGTCCACGCAGTTGTAGCAGATGTTGAGCTCGCCGCCGACGAACCATTTCGCGTACGGCAGGTTCCACTCGAGGACCTTGTGGTACGGCTTGAACCACGAGATCCGAGACTTTGCCTCCTTGTCCCAGAAAGCTTCCAGTTCCTGGTCGTAGATCTCCGGTTTCGCGTTCGCCTGCGCGGCGAAGGCCGCCGGCGGGGGGTATTTCTTGACGTCCACCTGCAGGGTCTCGATCGCTGACTTCGGTTTCTCAGGTGCCATCTGCAAACCTCCCTTTCGATTAGGCCCTGCCAGGAGGCCGGGCCGCACGTGTCCCGCTAGTACGTGAAGACCTGCCACTGCACGACGTATTGCATGCGGTTGGGGGCGTTGTCCTGCTTGATCTGCTCAACCAGCGCCTTGAGGTTGTTCCGGTGGCCGTTGAAATACACAGCGACGCCGCCGGCGATCTTCTGCTGATTCTCGTAGGTGCTGGTTTCGCTGTCGTACGTGAGCTTGCTGAACTGGACGATCGGGCTCGCCTTCGCGCTGGCAACGAAGAAACCGCCCTCAACGAGCAACGCCTTCTGCTGCGGGAGCGTGACGAATGTGGTGCCGCCGTCGAAGTTCGTGTAGTCGGCCTGGAGCGTCAACGAGTTGCCGCCGCCGACCGGCTGGTCGAGGAAGATGTCGCCACTGTAGGCCTTGTAGTTTTGCTGCTCGTCGTAGCTCCCGCCGATTGCGAGGATCTGTTTCTTGCCGAGCGTCGTCCCGGTGTAGAAGAAGCCGGTGTCCGCCTCGAACGGGTACCAGACGACGCGCGCCGTGGTCCTAAACGGCATGGTCGAGGTGGTGCCGCGGTTCCCCTGGAGCACCGCAAGGCGGTACTCGAGGTGGTTATCCGCCAGGTAGCCGCGCGCCTGAAGGCCGTAGTCCCGACCGACGACCGAATTGAGCGGGGTCGAGTGCTGGAAGCTGTACGGCCCGTAGTCCACCAGGAGCAGCGACGCGGCGCTCTGCTGGGCGTTGTGCGACACCGGCACCAGCAGCATCCCGCCGTCGAGCTTGAATTCGTTGGAGAACGAGTAAGTCAACACGAAGTCCTGAATCGTCATCGTGCTGGCCGTCTTCGTCCCTTCTGCCGTCCCCTTTCCCAGGTTTGGGCTGTCGGTCTCGAAGAAGAACGACAGATTGTCGTTGATCTTCCCGCCCGCGATCAGCCGCAGGCGCCTCAAAAACAGGTTCTGACCCGTATGAGTCGCCGCGGCATTATCCAACCCCTCGTACTGGAGCTGCGACAGGAAGCCCAGGTTCAAGTTGGACTTTCCGTCGGCCGTGGCGATCGACCATTGCGCGTTTGCGGGGGCCGCAAGACCGAAGATGTATCCGAACGCCGCGGCCAGAATCAGCAGGTAGAGTCTCCCTTTCATGCATTCTCCCTTCCCTTGGGGTCGTTCGATTCTCATCGTTCCCGACATCTCAACTCCTCCGTCGTCATCAAAGCCGCAGAGAGGTGGCGGACCAATCCGAAGCACTTCGCCCCCGTCGACGAAACGGCGAGGGTTTCCCGTCCGGCCCGCCTCGACCCGGCTTGCCGCCTTCATACGCCGCTGCCCGTCGGAGTCGATGGCCGCTTCGCAAGGAACTCGAAGACGAGGGCAACGACTGCAAGCGCGCCGGCGGTATAGAACGCGGCCTGGTAGTTCTTGTACTGATCGAAGAGCGCGCCGCCGATCTTGGGTCCGATGATGCCCGCAACGCCATAGGCGCTGAACAGGATCCCGTAGTTGATGCCGGCGTTCTTCGTGCCCCAGAAATCGGAGCTCGTCGACGCGTTCACCGACAGTTGCGTCCCGAAACACCAGTAGACGATAAACACCATGACGTACAACATCGCGACAGTGCCGCCGGTCAGGTACAGGAGCGGCATCGCCACTGCGGAAATCCCAATCATCAGGCGAAGCACGTTGAGCCGCCCGAGGGCGTCCGACATCCAGCCCGAGAGCACCCGACCCGAGGCGCTGCCGACGGCACCGACGAACAGGGTCATGGTTTGAAGGGCCTCGCTCGGGATCTTCATGCTCTTGGCGAACGGGACCAGCTGGCTGATGACCATGAGACCCGCCGAAGTGCCCAGGGCATACGCGATCCACATGAAGTAGGCCGGCGCGGTGCGCCACATCTGGCCCGGCGAGAACTCGTAGGCCGTCGCCGCTGCCTTCGACGCCGGCACCGGTACCCAGCCCGTAGGCCGGTACCCTACGGGCGGGTTCTTGAGCAGGAACGCTCCGATAAGGGTCATGCCGAAGAACACGACTCCGAGAACGGCGAACGTGGTGCGCCACCCGTAGGTGGGGATCAGCCACAGGTTCGCCATCGGTCCGAAGATCGCCGATCCGCCGCCGTAGCCGGCCACTGCCAGACCGACCGCCAGTCCGCGCTTGTCCGGGAACCACTTGGCCATGACGGGGATCGGCGTCGCGTAGCCGAAGCCGTTGCCGATCCCGACCAGCACCCCGAAGCAGACGATGAGGTAGGTCAGGCTGCTCGTCCTCGTGCAGAGCAGGAAGCCCAGCGTGAGAAAGACGCTGCCCGTCAGGGAAACACGGAACGGTCCGAACTTGTCCTGCAGCCGGCCCGCGAGGATGAAGCTCAGAGCGAAGACCACGATAGCCACGGTGAACACCGTCGAGGTGTCCGCTCGCTTCCAGCCGAACTCCTTTTCGAGAGGCGCGACGAAGACGCTCCAAGCGTAAAGCGACCCCAGAGCGAGGTTCATGCAGAGCCCGCCCACCACGTGCCACCATCGATTCAGGTGGCCTTCCGATTGCGCACCGACGGTGTTGCTCATTCTCCCCCCCCTTCTTCTTGCCTCCCGCCGCCGCCAGCTGATTCGCCGCCGGGAGCGAGAGTGCGACATTTGACCTTCAGAACTTCCGCCCGACGGGCGAAGGTGCGTTCGCGCCAACGCCGGGCTGCCCCCGCCGAGGAACGCCGCCGGGCCGCGATTCATCTCCGCCGCCTGAAGCGTCGTCGCCCGGAAACGCCGACCGCATTTCGACCGGCCCCAGGCATCGTTGAAAAAGACTGCGCCCGCCACGCCTTGCCCACCGGCTTCTCGCCCCCTTTGCCCGACGACCCCTCTCGGGGACATCCGCTCCGTAAAGCAGTGCACCTCGAGACTTGCCCCGCCCCAGCGAAAATTTACGCGAAACATAGGCTGATTATTTTCCGGTGTCAAGAACACATAAATCGTTGAGACTCCATGGGCTGCTCGTGCAAGTGTGCACAAAATCAAGAACAATTCAGAGCTGTTTTGTGCTTGTGCAATTCAACACAATTCGTTGTTCACAAGCACACCGGGCAAAGGACTCGGCAGCCAGGAGCCGGCACACCACCTTCTACCGGCAACCCGTCCAGGCGCCACGGAGCGCAGTCAGGCGAAGATCAGCGCGACAACGGCTTCGAGGCCCTCGCGGTCGGCCTCGTCGAAGTGAGCGTGCTCCTCGGAGTCCACGTCGAGGACGCCCACGATGACGCCGGAGGGATCGCGTACCGGTACCACGATCTCCGAACGCGAGCGCGCGTCGCACGCGATGTGTTCGGGGAATGCGTGCACGTCGGGCACGATCACGGTCTCGCCTCGCTCGATCCCGGCCCAGCAGACGCCCGCGTGCGCCTTGAGCACGAGGCACGCCAGCAGGCCCTGATACGGGCCTACGGTCAATTCGCCGCCGCGAAGGAGGTACCAGCCCGTCCAAAGGAAGCCCGGCAGCTTAGCGTGCAGGAGCGCCGCCTCAGTCGCCATCCGGGCCTCGGGATCGCGGGTCGCGCCGAAGAGCTCTTTCAGCTGCTCGGCAACCCGCGCGTATCGCGCCTTCTTCTGGCCAGGCTCCATCGATCCCTCCCCGCACCGCATCCTACGCGCGGCGGCGGCGCGTCGACAGCAGCAGCGCCGCGGCGGCGCCCACCTCGAGGATGGCAATCACTGCGCCGGCCGCAGCGATTCCCGCCCAGGGGACGATCAGCAGCCCAACCGCCAGGGCGGCGAAGGCGGCTCCCGCCTCGTCCGCGGCGAACCCCCACCCGACCCCGCGCGCGGACGACCGCCCTCCCGCCAGCGCCGCCACCGAAGGAAACGCTGCGCCCGTGAGCCCACCGCCGAGCGCGAGCAACGGCACGATGGCCGCCCTGGGAAACGAGAGGGGCACGCCGATCCCGATCGCGAGGGACACGGCGGCCCCGCCAGCCAGCACGCATGCCAGGTTCTTTTCGGAAGGCACGAGCCAACGGCGTCCGCCGATCGCCCCAACCGCCGTGCCCGCCATGAAGGCTGCCGAGAGAGCGCCCACCTCGCCGTACACCGAGCCCATCGTTGCCTGCCAGCACGCCAGCAGGAGCAGCCACCAACCCATCGAGGCGAAGCCGACGACCGCGCCTGAACTGATACCCAGGGAGACACGCCGGGCGCCGCAGATCAGGAGGACCGTGACGACCAGCACGAGGCAGACGACGAGCGGCAGCGGGGAGCACCCCTCGAGGGCCCGCGCCGCGGTCAGGATCGGCGGCGCTCCCCTCGCCTCGTGCAACGCTGCCGCCAGGAGGACGGCGCGGGGATGCTGGGCGGTGTTCGCCGGGGCGTCCGCGCTCCACAGGAACTCCGCAAGGGACCCGGCCCTTCCCGGGTCGACGAGGAGCGGCAGGACGTCGGGATCGAAGTCTGGATCACGGATCCCCCGCTCGCGCCACCGGGCCGCGATCGTCGCGGGGTCGATCGCGAGCCCCGCCGCCGCACGGCCAGCCACCAGGAGCACTTCCTCGCCGGGAATCGCACTCGCCGCCGGGAAGACTGCCCTGAGCGTCGCGAACAGGACGGTGAGGAGACGGCCCCCGCCGCCGCCGAGGTAGGTGTCGCTCACGCCGACCCGCACGACCAGCACGCCGCCCGGGGCCAGGGCGCGCTCGCAGGCCCGGAAAAACTCGACCGTTCGTGTACGGTTCGTGCGCAACGTCGTCGGGTCCGGGTCGGCAAGCACCACGAGGTCCCACGGCCCGCCGCTCCGGATCAGGCGGAGCGGGTCGCCGGTCGCGACCGTCAGTCGCGGGTTGGCCAAAGCGTCGGTGAGAGGGGGCCCGAACCAGCGCGGCAGCACTGCGGCGAGCCCGGGATCTTCCTCGGCGGCGACAAGCCGCGCCACCGGGTGCCGGAGCATCGTGACGACGCTGCCGTCGGCGAGAGCGCCGACCGCCGCCACGCGGGCCGGGTTCGGGTGGAGCAGCATCATCAGGTGGGCGCGCGCGACCGTCGAGTAGCGGTCCGGGAACGTCGCCGCGAGCCTGCCGTCCGCGTACAGCGCCGCCGGCCGGCCGGATGCGAGTTCGAGGCGCTCCATGCGGGTCTCGCGCCAGTCGGCGAGCGACCCCAGGCGCTCCGAGAAGCGCCACCCCGCGTGGGCCAGCGCCCGGTCCGCCGGGCCGACGAGCACGATTCCAGCCAGCAGCGGGAGCGCCGCGAGCTGCCGGCGGTTGCCCATCGTCAGCCAGGCGGCGCCGCAGACGCCGGCCGCCACACACACCGCTCCCGCAGAGCCGAGCGGAGCCAGCAGAAACGTGAAGACGAGGCCTCCGACGGTTGCCCCGCCGCTCTCGAGCGCGTACGCCTGTCCGGCTTCGTCCCGAGGAGCAAGCCGGGCCGCCGCCACCGGGAAACACCACCCGCCGACGACTGCCGGGGCGACGACCGCCGAGGCCCAGAGCCAGGCGCCGCGCCACGCCGTGCCGGCCTCGCCGACGCCTGCGCCGGCGAGCGCGGGAGAGAAGCGCATCAGCACGACCCCGACCGCGGTCAGCGCCAGAACCAGGACCGGGCCCGCGGAGGTCAGCGCTCCGACCGAACGCCGCGCCCCGGCCCACGCCCCGAGTCCCATCCCCGCAAGCCAGAGCGCCAGCACGGCACCCCACGCCAACTCGGAACCACCGAGGGCCGCCATCGCCTCGCGGAGGAGCACCGCCTGGGCAACGGCCGTCCCGAACCCGAGCGCCATCAGCGCCCCTACAGACGCCCGCCTGGGAGGAGCGGAGTGCATGATGTAATTATCGCGCGCAGAGACGCGTCCCTGCGAGAAAAGGGCGCACACCTGCAAGTATCTGCCCGAACTTGACAAACCTCTCGAGCTGAGCGATATGGAGACATAGAACCAACTCGACGCACCATGCTCGGATGACGATCGTCCACGGACCACGAGAAGAGGGGGGCCTCGAAGCGTGATCGGCATGACAGTCTCTCACTACCGGGTGCTCGAGAGGCTCGGTGGCGGCGGGATGGGAGTCGTCTACAAGGCCGAAGACTCGCGCCTCAAGCGCTTCGTCGCCCTCAAGTTCCTGCCGCCTGAGCTCACCAGCCACCCGGCCTCGCGCGAGCGCTTCACGCACGAGGCGCAGGCCGCGGGCTCGATCGACCACCCCAACATATGCACAATCCACGAGATCGACGAGACCCCCGGTGGCCAGGTCTTCATCTGCATGGCCTACGTGGACGGCGAGCCTCTGCGGGCGAGGCTCGCACGCGGACCGCTGACCGTTGAGGAGGCCCTCTCCGTCGCCGTCCAGGTTGCCGTCGGGCTCGGTCAGGCCCACCGCCACGGCGTCGTCCACCGCGACATCAAGCCGGGCAACCTGATGCTGACCAGTGACGGCCTGGTCAAGATCGTGGACTTCGGGCTCGCCTCGCTCGCCGGGCACGCGCGCCTGACCCTGAGCGGGCAGGTCGTCGGTACCGCAGCCTACATGTCGCCGGAGCAGGCCCGCGGCCTCGTGGCCGACTGCCGCTCCGACCTCTGGTCGCTCGGCGTTGTGATCTACGAGATGGTCTCCGGCCGGCTGCCGTTCGGCGGGGGCACCGACGCTGCGACCCTCCACGCCGTCGTCTACGACGAACTTCGCCCGCTCGCCGAGCTGCGGCCGGACCTCCCGCCGCAGCTCCTCGCAACGGTCGCGCGCTGCCTCGCGAAGGACCCCGCGGCGCGCTATCAGACCGCTGCGGAGCTCATCGCCGACCTGGAGAATGTCCCACGGGCGCTGGGCCTCGCAACCGCACGAACCCTCTGGGATCTGCCTACCGACCAACCGGGCAGGCGTCGGCGCCGTCTTCCGGCGCGGCTGCGCCGCGCGCTTCGGCCCGCGATCGTGTTGCCGGCGGCCGTGGCCGTGATCGTTGCCGCCCTGCTGGCGATCACGCCCCTGGGACGGAAAGTGGTCAGGGACGCGCTGCACATCCCGGCGGTTCCGGGCCAGCAGCATCTGGCCGTGCTTCCTTTCGCCAACGTAGGTGAGGACCCCGCCAACCGGGCTTTCTGCGACGGCCTTACCGAGATCCTCACGAGCCAGCTCACGCAGGTCGAGAGCTTTCAAGGCTCATTGTGGGTGGTGCCCCAAAGCGAACTCACGGCACGAGCGATCAGGGCGCCGAGCGATGCCCGACGAGTCTTCGGAACCAACCTCGCGGTGACCGGCTCCGTTCAGCGCGGTCGCAACAGCGTTCGACTGGCCCTCAACCTCATTGACACTGAGAGGTCGCGCCAGCTCCGGTCCCGGGTCATCGACGAGCCCCTCTCGAATCTGAACGCCGTCGAAGACCGCGTCCTCGTGGCGGTTATGGACATGCTCGAATTGGAGCTTCGGCCCGAGGCGCGCAGGAAACTGGCGGTCGGAGGTACGGCCAATTCCGAGGCCCAGGACGCGTACGTGCATGCCCTGGGCGCTCTGCAAAACAGTCTGGGACCGTCCGATCCCGAGGTCGCCATCACGATGCTCAAGCGCGCCACCGCGCTCGACCCCAATTTCACCCTGGCACAGGCGGCGCTGGGCGAGGCTTACCTCGCGCTCTACAGGAACACCAAAGATCCGGCTGCCGTCGAGGAGGCCGTTGCAGCGTGCCAAAAGACGGCGCGGCTCGACGAATCCCTGCCACAGGTCCAGGTCCTGCTCGGCTTGATCAGCGTTGCCACCGGGAAGTACGAGGAGGCGGCCACCGCCTTCCAGCACGCCCTCAAGCTGGCTCCTTCAAATGCTCAGGCACTCGTCGAGCTGGGCCGAGCCTATGCAAAGCTCCAGAAGGCGCCGGAGGCCGAGGCGGCCTTCAAGAAAGCCATCGCGCTCCAGCCTGACTACTGGCTGGGGTATTCGCGCCTGGCTCGGTTCTACTGGCTCCAGAGCCGGCACCGGGAGGCGGAGCAGGAGTACCGAAATGCGCTCGAGCTGACCCCTGAGAACTACCTGCTCCTCAACGACCTCGGTGCGCTCTACTTCGATCTGTCGCGCTGGGACGAAGCACGCCTCATGTTCGAGCGCTCGGCCGATGCGAGGCCGAACTACATCGCCTACTCGAACCTCGGGACCCTGGCGTCCCAGCGTGCCAATTCACGGGAGGCAGCCACCATGTTCGAGAAGGCTCTGGCCATTGACGACCACGACTACGTCTTGTGGGGAAACCTCGGCACCAGGTATCAACACATCTCGGGCCAGGAAACCAAGGGACGACAGGCCCTCTCCAAGGCAATTGAGCTGGCCAAGAAGAGCCTCTCCGTTGACCCCCGAGACCCCCAGGTCATCGTGGACCTCGCGAGCTACCACGCGGCGCTCGGTGATAAGGACCAGGCGCAGGTTTACCTGAAAAGGCTCGAAGCTGACGGCAAGCAGCAGGGAGACCTTGCGCGTCAGATCGCGCTGGTCTACGCGGACCTGGGTGACCGCGAGCGGACCATCGAGTGGATCGCCACGGCGTTGCGACTCGGCTGCCCTTTCGCCGAGGTCGAGGCCGATCCGTCGCTGCAAGAGCTCAAGAAGGACCCGCAATTCGCGGCTCTGATCAAGGCCCAGAAACAGAAGGGTAAGAAGTGAGACAGGCCGAACTGGCCAAGGAAGGAATCAATATGGCGGCAAGCAAGAAGTCCAAGTGTGAGGAACGTGGTTGCATCCACAAGGTGGTGATCTACAAGGAAGGCTGCAAGTACCGGGTCGAGCCCGGCCGGCTCGTGGTCCACCCTCGAGCCCTCGTGAGGTTTGTTTCCTTGGTGCCGGATTTTGAGATCATGTTCCCCGAGGCAGTTAGGGCAGTTGCGCAAGAGAATAGCAAGCAAGAGAAGAACAGGAAGAAGACCTTGTTTGTGATCAACGCAGATCTGGGTTCCTACCCCTACTCGGTTTACGTCCCGGCTGAGGGCGGCGGCGACCTTGCCGAGGGTGGTTCCTCGCCGAGGATCATCGTGGCAGACCCCTAACTGGAAGGAACTCCGCCGGGCGGCGCTGCTTTTGAGGATGCTCCGCCGGCAACCGTGTCCGCGAAACGCGAGTTGTTCGTGTGTCGCCGAGAAGTCATGCCGCAACCGTGCGGGACCACCGGGCGACCTTCCAAGCTAGAATGAGTCGCCGCACAAAGCGGTTCCAGTCGCAGAGGGAGGGGGCGCGATGCTCGAAACCCAGCACGACCTTGTGATCATCGGATCCGGACCCGGCGGCTACGTCGCCGCGATCCGGGCAGGGCAGCTCGGCCTCGACACGTGCGTGGTCGAGCAGGACCCCTTCCTCGGCGGGACCTGCCTCCACCGAGGCTGTATTCCGACCAAGGCCCTGCTCCACACCGCCGACCTGCTCCAACAGGCGCGCGACGGCGCCAGGTTCGGGGTCGTCTGCGGCGAGGTCAAGCTCGACCTCAAGGCCGCGCAGGCGCACAAGACCAGGGTCGTGACGAAGAGCTCAAAGGGCGTGGAGTTCCTCCTCCGGAAGAACAAGGTCGCCTGGGTGCAGGGCACCGGCAAGCTCGCCGGCAACCATGCGGTCGAGATCACACGACCCGACGGCTCGGTGGAGAAGCGTCTCGCAAAGAACATCATCCTGGCGACCGGATCTCGCTGCGGCGACCTGCCGTTCATCACCGCCGACGGCGACCGGATCATCAACTCGGACCACATTCTCGAACTGGCGGAAGTTCCTCCGCGGCTCCTGGTGCTCGGGGGTGGGGCGGTGGGAATGGAGTTCGCCTCGATCTTCGCGCGTTTCGGCTCCCAGGTCACCGTCGTGGAGTTGCTGGACCGCGTGCTGCCGCTCGAGGACCCGGACCTCTCCGCCGAGGTGAACAAGGCGTTCCGCCGCCAGGGGATCACGGTTTACACCGCCACGCGCGTGGAGGAAGCCAGGGTCGACGGCGAGGTCGTGCGCTGCAGAGCGGTGACCGCCAAGGGTGAGACGCTCCAGCTCGAGGCCGAGCGCCTGCTGCTGGCCGTGGGCCGGGTCGCCAACTTCAACGGGGTCGGCATCGAGAACACGAAGGCGCAGGTCGAGCGCGGCCGCATCGTGGTGGACGAGTTCTGCCGAACGCACGAAGAGGGGGTGTACGCAATCGGGGACCTGCTCCGCACCCCCTGGCTCGCCCATGTGGCCTCGATGCAGGGTGTTCTCGCCGTCGAACATATCGCGAGAGCCAACCCGCGCCCCATCGACTACGACCAGGTGCCCTCCTGCACGTATTGCTGGCCGGAGGTGGCTTCCATCGGGCTCTCCGAGCCCAGGGCGCGGGAGGCCGGGTACGACGTGCGCACCGGGGTATTCCCGTTCTCGGCCAGCAGCAAAGCGTCGATTCTCGGCGAGTCGACCGGCTTCGTGAAGATCGTTGGTGAGGCAAAGTACGACGAGATCCTCGGCGTTCACATCGTAGGCCCCTGCGCGACCGAGCTTATCGCCGAGGCCGAGGCCGCGCTGCGCGGCGAGCTGACCGCCGAGGAGCTTGTCCACACCATCCACGCTCACCCGACGCTGCACGAGGCAATTCACGAAGCGGCCGAGGGCGTGCACGGGCACATGATCCACTTCTAGAGGAGTTAACAGTTGACAGTCAACAGTTCACAGTCAGGAGCAAGAGGGAACGTGGTCAAGGCCGAAGGTGGTTTCAGCACTCTGCTTTCAGCCTTTGACTGTCAACCGTCAACTGTCAACTGTCGCCTTTGAAAGAGGGGGCACGTATGCCGGTCAACGTCTTGATGCCGCAGATGGGCGAGTCGATCACCGAGGGGACGGTCGTCCGCTGGTTCAAGAACGAGGGTGACGAGGTCGCTAAGGACGAGCCTCTGCTCGAGATCTCGACAGACAAGGTGGACGCCGAGGTACCTGCCCCGGCAAGCGGGAAGCTCGGGAGGATACTCCACGGGCCGGGAGCCACTGTCGCGGTCGAGACCGTGATCGGCGTGATCGAGATCGATCAGGCCGGCGAAACGGCCACATCGGCGCCCGCGCCCAAAGCGGTACCGGCCGCGGCTCTGGTGCCGCCTCCGGTCTCGGCAGCCCCGCCGGCGCCGGTCGCGCCGCCTCCCATGGCGCCCGCTCCGGCTCCCGCCGCTCTCGAACCGGCCGAGCCGACGGCCGGCGAGGCCGAGGCCCTGCGCCGGCGCTCCTCGCCGCTGGTTCGTCGCATCGCAGGCGAGCACGGGGTGGACCTTGCCGCCGTGCCCGGGACCGGGATCCACGGCCGCGTGACCAAGGACGACATCCTCTCCTACGTTCAGGCGAGCAAGGCCACCCCGCCGGCGCCGGCCCGGTCGGCCGGTCCGAAGGCGGCTGCGCCGCGTCTGGCGCCCGTCCCGGCGCCCCCGAGCCACGGCACGCCCCCGATCTCCGGCGCCACCCTCGGCCCATCCGGGGCTTTCACCGGCGAAGAGCTGCGCGAGCCGATGTCGGTCATGCGCCAGAAGATCGCCGAGCACATGGTGGCCTCGCGCCGGACGTCGCCGCACGTCAACACAGTGTTCGAGGCGAACATGTCGAGGGTCGTCGCTCTGCGGGAAGGGGGGCGCACGGCGTTCGAGGCGAAGCACGGACTGAAGCTCACCTACACGCCGTTCTTTCTTGCCGCAGTCATGGAAGGTCTCAAGGAGTTTCCCGTCGCCAACGCGTCTCTCGACGGCAATGAGATCGTCTACCACCGCCACATCAACATCGGTGTCGCGGTGGCCCTCCCGCACGGGCTGATCGTGCCGGTGGTCAGGCACGCCGAGGAGCTATCCCTCATCGGACTGCAGCGCGCCGTCACGGACCTCGCGACCCGCGCCCGCAACAAGCAACTCAAGCCTGAAGACGTCCAGGGCTCGACGTTCTCGGTCACGAATCCCGGCCCGTACGGCGGCCTGTACGGGCTGCCGATCATCAACCAGCCCAACGTCGCCATCCTGTCCACGGGGAGCATCCAGCGCCGGCCGGTAGTGGTCACCGACGAGATGGGCCGCGAATCGATCGGCATCCGCGACATGGTCTACCTGGCCCTCTCGTTCGACCACCGTGTGGTCGACGGTGCGACCGCGGACCAGTTCATGGCCGTGGTCAAGGCGGTTCTCGAAGCGGGCGAGTTTGACCTCGACTGAGAGACCGTGGTCAGTGGTCGGCGGCACGAAGAGACACGCAGAGGAGCTGAGGGGCCGAGGAGCCGAGGGGAAGAGCCGCGCTGCCGGACTCGCCGCAGCGAGCGAAGACGTGGGCGGAGCTACCGGGAGTCGCGGACCTCGTACCACCCGTCCGCGCCGCGGATGAGCCACGCCGATCCGCCTGGAGTCGCGACGCTCACGATCTCGGACAGCGACTGCGCCTTCGACAGGCAGTCGGCGAGAGCCTTCGAAAGCCCCTGACCCTCGCAAAGGTCGGTGAGCTGGCTTCTGGACCGCCGTCCGGTCGCGGGGTCAAGCGCCGCGACCTTGGGGTCGCTCCCCCCGGTAAGGACGAGCAGCTTACCGTCGGGCATCGTCCGGGCGTCCCGGACCGGGGCGCCCGCAACGGCGCAGCGCCAGCGTGGCTCGCCCTTCTCGAGGCCGGTCGCGACGGCCAGCCCCGCAGCATCGATCGCGACGACGAGGCCACCCGCAAGGTCCACATCGGCGATCCCCCAGCCGCCGCCGCTCCCCTCTCGCTTCCACGCGACCCCTCCAGGAGAGCGGTACCGCATCAAGCCTCCTCCCTTGAGCGCCAGCAGCATGTCGTCGGCCGAGAGCGCGACGAGGCCGGCGAACGCCTCGGAGCCGCGCGCGAGGAGCTTCTCACCCGCAAAACGGTACGTTGCCGCCACGCCGGCGCCAAGCGGTATGTCGTCCGCCAGACCGAAGAACGCCCTGGCCGGCGGATCGAGGACCAGGAAACCGTAGATGCCTTTCCCGTCCAACGTAAGGCGGCTCGTGTCGGTCGGGAAGAGCTCCGAGATGCCTGAGTTGGGCCACGCCAGTCGCTCCCGGCCGTCCACGCTCACCGCCACGAAGATGACCGGCATGTCGTTCACTCCGTGCGTCGTGTAGAGGATTTGGTTGCCGCGGAACTCGATCACGGCCGGGTCCTTGCCGGGAATCTCGAACGACGCCGACGGCGCTTCCGCGTTCTCGCCCCGGTACACCGAGAGCGTACCCGCCTGGAGAACGGCGAGCCGGCCGTCGGCCCGGTTCGCCGCCAACGTCGTGGTCGCCCCCGGGAAACGGGGCGCCGGTGGCGCCGCACCGGCCGTTGCCACGGCCAGCGCCACAGCTGCGAGGAACAAGGCCCACGGGTTCCACGCCCAGCCCGTGCTGCGGTCTCCGGGTCTTTCCTTTCCCCTCTTCCCTCTTACCTTAGAGCCGCTTCTTTGCGAACCTTCGAACCTTCGAACCTCTGAACCTTCGAACCTCCCAAAGAACCGGTTCATCGACCTCCGCCTTTCATGCCCACCCTGCCCGCAAGCCGCGGGTCGTCCTTCCAGCCGCCCGGCAGGTCGGTCGACGCCCCTTGCCGGGGGTACAGCACCCCGTGCGCGTCGCGGTGGCAGGAAAAGCAGTCATCGCGCGGCGGGTGATCGGTCGGCCGCGGATGCGCGCCGGTGTGGACGTGACAGTGCAGGCAACCTGTCTCGGTCTGATCGACACGGTGGTCCTGGTCGGCGGGCAGGCGCGGCGGCTTGCCGGACGTTGTCCACAACGCCACCGCCCCGAGGGCCGCGACCGCCGCCAGCCAGACCAGGAGCCGCCTCGATGTGCGCATCGGCGGTATGGTACCCTCCTGCGGCGATGCGTGGACTCCTTCGCGATGCCGGCCTGATCCTCGTGGCCGTCCTGGTGCTGGGGACCGCGGCGAACCTCGTGCCCGGGCGCCACCTCGCGTGGTGGGGCAAGGGTCACGAGCCGCCCGCCACGGGGGTCGACTTCCAGCTTATCGACGCCGGCTCCGCCGACTCGATGCGCACCTCGCTCCCGAGGGTCGTCTTCCTCGACACACGATCAAAAACCGAGTTTGCGGTCGGGCACGTGCCCGGCGCGGAGGAGATCTCCTACACCGATCTTCAGAAGCAGCTGACCGCCGATCGTCTGGCGCAGCTGCGCTCTGCTGACGCCGTCGTCGTGTACGGCGCCAGCGAGGAGGCCGACATCGAGCAGCTGCTCGCCCAGGAGCTCCACCGCCGCGGGCTCTCCCCGCCGAACGTACTGATGGGAGGCGTGTCGGCCTGGGAAGCGGCGGGCCTGCCGCTCGAGCGGGGGGAGACCCGGTGAGCTTCCTGCGAAACCGTTGGCTGCACCGGCTGCTCGGCCTCGCGCTCGGGGGCATCTTCCTGTACGCCGCCTGGGGCAAAATCCTCGACCCGCGGCCCCTGGTGACGATCATCTGGGGGTACCGGATCCTGCCCGCCGGCCCGATCGACCTGATGGCGATCTACATGCCGTGGCTCGAGCTGCTCGTCGGTGCGTGCCTGCTCTTGGGCTTCGGGCGCCGCGCAGCGGCGCTGTGGGCCACCGTGCTGCTCCTCATGTTCGAGGTCGCGCTCGGGATCAACGCCGTGCGCGGCGTGGACGTGGCCTGCGGCTGCTTCTCGGCGAGCGCCCAGGAAACCCACAATTCGTGGTTCCTCGTCCTGCGCGATCTCCCGATGCTCGTCGCCGCGCTCGTCATGCTCCTATTCCCTCCCAAGCACCGCTCCCCCCAGGCAAGTTAGGAGTTCAGAGTGAAGAGTTGAGGACAAGAAGCCATCAGAGCACGGACCAGCCCTACCTTCCAACTCTCAACTCCTCACTCTTAACTCTTCACTGCTGCCACCAGCCTGCGGACCTTCGAACGCGCTGCCCTACGGGTGTGTCTCGACGACGGCCTTGCGGTCGGCGGCGCTCGGCTCGCGCACCAGGCGCGGGATCAGCTCGTCGAGGTCGAGAGTCGCCCAGGCCGCGCGCGCGATTTCCTGGCCGGCGCCCCGCCACGCGGCGTTGACGACCTTGATTCCGCGCCCCTGAAGACCCACCACAGGGAAGACGAAGTCGCTGTCCGAGGAGACCACGATCGCCACGTCGAGAGCATCCGACCACGCGAGCTCGTAGAGGTCGGTGATCAGGGCCGCTTCGACCCCTTTCTCCGCCGACCACACGAGCGGCTGCCCGCACGAGGGGCAGGTGCCGGTCTCGTACCCGCAGCCGCGGCAGCGGATGTGGTCGAAGCGCCGCCGGCGCTCGAGGGTCACAACGCTGGTCCCCGGCTGTCGCTCGAGGAAGTTCTCCAGCCAGCGGCGCAGGTTCTCGTCATCGGGGTCGCACGATGCGTAGACCCGCATCCCCTGGAAGTCCACGTCGTCCGACAGCGGTAGCGTGCCGAGCTTCTCCAGCAGCACGGCGGGAAGGTGGGCCCAGTTGCAGCGCGCCTCGCCGGCGCGCTCATTCCATCGGAGCTGGAAGTTCCAATAGTCGACGAACACATGCACGCGCTGCATCAATCCCCCCTCCACGATGTCGTCCGAGCCGGACGGTGCCCGGCGAGGCCGCCTCAGCTCTTCGTTCTCTGCCAGCGCAGCACGGGCTGCCGAGCCGCCCTCACCTCGTCGAGCCGCGCCACCGGGGTGGTGTAGGGCGCGCCCTTCACAAGCTCCGGGTTCTCCTTCGCCTCCACGGCGATCGTCTTCATCGCCGCGATGAATGCGTCCAGCTCGTCGATTCCATCGCTCTCGGTGGGTTCGATCATGAGCGCACCGTGGACGATCAGCGGGAAGGACATCGTCGGCGGGTGGAAGCCGTAGTCGAGGAGGCGTTTGGCGATGTCCACGTTCTTCACGCCGGACGCGGCCTGGAACGTATCGTCGAACACCACTTCGTGGAGGCTCGGCCCGTCGTACTGCAGGTGGTAGTCGCCCTCGAGCCGCTTCCTGATGTAGTTCGCGTTGAGGACCGCGCCTTCGGACATGGACTTCAGGCCGTCCCGCCCCAGGGAGCGGATGTACGCCAGCGCTCGGACCAGCATCCCGAAGTTCCCGTAGAAGCCGCGCACCTTCCCGATGCTCTTCGGCCGGTCGTAGGACAGCGTGTAGCGTCCACCCACCTTCTCGACGGTCGGTACCGGCAGGTACGACACCAGGGCCTGGGAGACCGCGACCGGCCCCGCCCCGGGACCGCCCCCGCCGTGAGGGGTCGAGAACGTCTTGTGCAGGTTGATGTGCAGCGCGTCGGCGCCCATCTTCCCCGGGTACGCGATTCCGACGAAGCTGTTGAGGTTGGCGCCGTCCATGTACAGGTACGCGCCCTTCTCGTGGAGCAACCCCGCCGTCTTGACGATCTCAGGCTCGAACACCCCGAGGGTGTTTGGGACGGTGACCATGAGCGCGGCCACGTCGCCTCCGTCGAGGTGCCTCGCGAGCACCGCCAGGTCGAGCGTCCCCTGGGCCGTCGACGCGATCTCCACCGTCTCGAAACCGGCGAAAACCGCCGAAGCAGGGTTCGTGCCGTGGGCCGAGTCCGGTATCAGTACGAGCTTCCGATGCTCGCCCCGGTCCATGAGTGCCTTGCGGATCATCAGCATTCCGGCGAGCTCGCCGTGTGCTCCTGCGGCGGGCTGCAGCGTCACCTTGGGCATGCCGGTCACTGCGACAAGCGCCTGCTCCAACTCCCACATGAGCGCGAGGGCCCCCTGAACCTGGTCCTCGGGCTGGAGGGGGTGGAGCTGGGCGATGCCGGCCAGGCGGGCCAACTCCTCGTTGATGCGCGGGTTGTACTTCATCGTGCAGGAACCGAGCGGGTAGAGCCCTTCGTCGACGCTGTAGTTCCACTTCGACAGACGCGTGAAGTGGCGCACGACATCGACCTCGCTTACCTCGGGCATCCCCTCGATCTCGCCGCGCAGAAGGGCGGCCGGCAAGGTCGCAGAGGGATCGACCGGCGGCACCTCGAGCGCAGGGAGCTGGTAGCCGACGCGGCCCTGCGATGATCGTTCGAAGATCAGCCGCTCGGGCTCGCGCAAAGTCCTCGAGCCGTTCATGCGCCACCTCCGAGCTTGGTTACGGGATTCTTCTTGCGGCGGGACTGTCGACCGTCAACTGTCGACTGGGCGGGCAGGCGGGGAACGACTGTCTTCATCCCAACCTCCGCAGAGCATCTAGGAGACGGTTGCACTCTTCTCTCGTGTTGCGCTCGGTGGCCGCAACGAGGAGTCCCTTCGGCCACGAGTCGCCGAAGCGGGTCGTGGACACGCCGCCGAGGATCCCCTCGGCCTTGAGGCGCGCCAGGAGCACGTCGGGGTCGTCGTGCAACACGAGGAACTCGTTGTACGTCGGGCTCTGCGGGAACGCGAGCCTTGCCCTGGCCCCTGACCCCTGGTCCCTGACCCCGGCTTTCAGGTACTCCGCCGTGGCATGCGAGGCGAGCGCCACGTCGCGGACGCCCTTCCTGCCCAGCAACGACAGCACGATCGTCGCCGCCAAGGCCATCAGTCCGTGGTTGGTGCAGATGTTCGAGGTCGCCTTGGCTCGCCGGATGTGCTGCTCGCGGGTCGAGAGAGTCAGCACGAAGCCGCGCCGCCCGCTCGAGTCCAAAGTTTCACCCACCAGCCGCCCCGGCATCTGACGCACATGCGCCTGCTTGGTCGCGAAGAACCCCAACAGCGGGCCGCCGAAGGCAGCAGGGAGTCCGAACGCCTGCATCTCGCCGCACACGACGTCGAAGCCGAACCGGCCGCCGGGCGCTAGCAAACCGAGCGACGTGGCCTCTGCGACCGCGTGAACGCCGAGCGCGCCCGAACCCGCGATGGCCGGGCCGAGCGTGCTGAGGTCCTCGACAACACCGAGGAAGTTCGGCGACTGCACCACCACCGCACAGACGTCGTTGCCGAGCGCGCCCGCAAGCTCTCCCCCATCCACTCGGCCGTCGGCGCCCCAGCCGACCCGGGTGATCGCCAACCCCATCGGCTCACAGTATGTGTCGAGCACAGCGCTCCAATCGGGGTGGAAGGCGCCCGCCACCACCACCCTGCGCCGCTTGGGCAGCACGCGGGCTGCCATCATCACGGCCTCGACAACCGCCGTCGCGCCGTCGTAGAGCGAGGCGTTGGCGACGTCGAGCTGGGTGAGCTGGCACACGAACGTCTGGAACTCGAAGACAGCCTGGAGCGTACCCTGGCTGACCTCGGGCTGGTAGGGCGTGTACGCGGTGAAGAACTCGCCCCGCTGCAGCATCGCGTCGGCGACCGCGGGAGCGATGTGCCGGTAGACGCCCGCGCCCAGGAAGCTCGCGAAGCACTCGGGCGCCGAGTTGGCGATCGCGTATGCCCAGAACTGTCGGCGAACCTCCTCCTCGCTGGCCGCCGGCGGCAGGTCAAGGGCCCCGCAGCGCACTTCCTGCGGGATCGAGGCGAGCAGCTCCTCCACCGAGGCGCACCCGACCGCATCCAGCATCTTCCGGCGATCGTCCTCCCCCGCCAGGTAGCGGTGCATCAGTGCGCGCCCTCTTCGGCGAGGAACGCCTCGTACGCCGCGGCGTCCATGAGCCCGTCCGAAGCGCCGGGGGCGACCGAGAGCCGCACAAGCCAGCCGCCGCCGTAGGGATCCCGGTTGATGAGCTCGGGGTGGGCCTCGAGCTCGCCGTTGGCGGTGGTCACCTCGCCGGCAACCGGGGAGAAGACCTCCGAGACGGCCTTCACGGACTCGATGTTTCCCAGCGCCGCACCCTTGTCCACCTTCTTGCCGGCGGCCGGAAGCTCGACGAAGACGACGTCGCCCAGCTGCTCCTGTGCGTACTGGGTGATGCCGACGGAGGCTTCGCCGCCGGCGACCTTCACCCACTCGTGCGTCTTCGTATAGAGACGATCGTTCGGTTGTGCCATGCCCTGCTCCTCTCGCAATCCGCTACCGCGCGCGGCGGTAGAACGGCATCTCCACGACCCGAGCTGCTACCTTTTGTTCTCGAATCTCGACCTCGAACGACGAGCCGACCTCGGAGAGTCTCACTGGAACGTACCCCATCCCGAGCGCTTTCCCGAGGGTCGGCGAGTGCGTGCCCGAGGTGACCGTTCCGACCTCCTTGCCGCCGGCCCAGATCGGGTACCCATGCCGGGCGATGCCGCGGCCCGTCATCTCGAACCCCGTCAATTTGCGGCGGATGCCGTCTCCCCGCTGCCGGAGGAGCGCCTCGCGCCCGAGGAAGCCGCCCTTGTCCGGCTTGACGATCCAGTCCAGTCCGGCTTCGAACGGCGTCGTCGTGTCGTCGATGTCGTTGCCATAAAGCGGCATGCACGCCTCGAACCGGAGCGTGTCGCGGGCCCCGAGGCCGGCAGGGACGATGCCGAACTCCGCCCCCGCGGCGAGCAGCTTCCGCCAGAGGCGCGGCGCGTCGCCGGGCGCCACGTAGATCTCGAAGCCGTCCTCCCCCGTATAGCCGGTGCGGGCGATGATCGCCGCGGCACCATCGACCGCGCCATGGACGAACCGGTAGTACTTGATCTCGCCCAGGTTGGTCACGGTGAGCTTCTGCAGAGTCGGGAGCGCCTTCGGCCCCTGGACGGCAATCTGCGCGTAGTCATTCGAGCGATCGACCACGTCCGCGCCGTCGAAGCCCACCAATTGAGCGCAGAGGTAGGCATAGTCCTTGTCCTTGTTGGCCGCGTTGACGACGAGGAAGTAGTGCTCATCGGACATCTTGTGGACGAGGAGGTCGTCCACGAAGGTGCCGCGCGGGGTCATGAGACCCGAGTACTGGGCGCGTCCGACGGTGAGCTTCGATGCGTCATTGCAGGTCACGTACTGGACGAAGTCCAGCGCGCGACGTCCTATGACTTCGATCTCGCCCATGTGCGAGACGTCGAAGAGCCCGACGGCGGTGCGCACCGCCCGGTGCTCCTCCAGCACCCCCGCGTACTGCACCGGCATCTCGAAGCCGGCGAACGGCACGATGCGCGCCTTCGCCTCAACGTGGCATTCGTACAGTGGGGTTCGCTTGAGGTGTGGCTCGTCCATCGGCCCTCCCGGCGCGGACACGCCGATTGTGAAGCGTATCACCGCCCCGCTCAGGCCAGCAACACCACCGTCGGCACCCTCTCACGTTCGCCGGCGCTCCCCCGCCCTACCAGCAGAGGAGCAGAGGGGCTGAGGTGCAGAGGAGAAAGCAAGAACGTCGAGCTGAGCCGTCTGTCGCTCCTCGGCTCCCACGCTCCTCTGCTCCTCTGCCATCCTGAGCCCCGCTGCTCCCTTGCTCCTCTGCTCCTCCGCCGTCCTTAGCTCCTCCGCTCCTCTGCACCCGTGCTCCTCTGCTCGTCTTGAACCTTCGGACCTTCGAACCTGGGAACCTGGATCGGCAGGTTCAGGGCGAGGGGCGGGGCGCATGCTGGGGATCGTGACGGACGGGCCTGTGGGCCGGCCCCCTGGAGAGGCCGCTGCCTACGAGGTGCTCGAGCAGCGCCCAGCCGGCTGGCAGCCCGGCAGTCGGATCCGCAAGGCGCGCGTCGAGGTCCTCGACCGGCAGCGAGATCGTCACCATCCCCGGGTCGATCGGGCGGCTCCCGCCCGAAACGGGCCATCGCAACTCGTAATACAGTGCGGGAACCTGAGTCCAACCGGTCTGGCCCACGGTGCCAACACGGTCACCCCGGGCGACCACCTGGCCGCGTTTGACTAGCACGTCGCGCAGGTGACCGAAGACGGTCGCGACATCGCCGCCGTGGTCGATCACGACGACATTGCCGAAGCGCGTCCACTCGTTAGCCTTGCGCTCTCTCACACCACCGGCAAACAGAACCTGCCCGGCCCCGGTGGCGTGGACCACCTCGCCCTCGGGCGCAGCCAGAATGATCCCGTACTGGGCCACGGTCTTGCCGGTAAAAGGGGACTGCCGCCAGCCGAAGAGGGACACGGGGACGGCGCTGAGCCGGTCCAGCGGAGCCCCCATGGGCATCGCCGGCAGCGGGCACCGCGGCGAACCCCCTCCTGCCGTGGCCAGATCGGACCCCAGCGCCTCGAGGCGGTCCCCACCCTTGGAGATCCAGTCCAGAACCTCCCGGTCGCTCGTGCCTTGCTGGGGCGGCGGCGGACAGGCTTCCTGCCAGGACTTGCTGGAGGTCCCGAGGGCCCATGCCGTGCGACGGCCGCGCTGGATGAGGTCGTAAGCGCGGGCCGCCGCCGTCAAGGCCTGCTCACGAAGCGACTCGCCCTGAACCGTCAGAGCACGATTCTCGCGCTTCGCGGCGTCAACGGTGAACGAGGTCAGGAAGCCCTTGAGACCTACCGGGAGGGCGCTCATCACGACCACGACGAGGAGACCGATGAACCCGAGCCCGATGAGCACGCGGCGAAGACTGCGCCGCGTCAGCACCAACCGACGGAGCGAGCCGCCGCCCCCGGGGTGCCACTGCACCTCCCACAACGTCCCGTCGTTCAGACCCACCGCAGCACCTCGACGGGTTCTCGGCGCGAGGCCCGACTCGCGGGCAACATTGCGGCCAGCACGACCTCGACCATGCTCAGCCCCAGGACGAAGGCAAGGTCCCCAGGGAGAAGCCGCAACGGGATGGTATCAACCATGTAGATACTGGCGATGTCCGGAGGGAATCGGGGGATGCCGAGCACCGTCAGCACGAGCACGACGAGCACGCCCAACCCCACTCCAGCCAGGACTCCGGCGCCACCGAGCGCTGCCCCGGCCAGCACGATCGTCCGCCGGACCAGACTCGGCGGCCCTCCGAGCGCAAGCAGCACGCCGAACGCCCGCCGCTTCTCGGTCACCATGACCACGAGCGCGGACGCCACTTCGAAAGCGCCGACCCCGAGCACGAGCGAGAGCACGAGCCCCAGGGAGATCTTCTGCCAGCGCAGCGCGGCGAAGAGGTTGCGGTTGCTCTCCTGCCACGTGGTGACGATGGATCCCTTGCCGCACGCCGCCTCGACCCGATCGCGCAGCGCTTCGGCTCGGTCCGGGTCAGCTAGCCACGCCTCGAGGCCGCCCACAGGCAACGACGACACGCGGCGGCGCAGGCCGGCTAGGTCCGCCACCATGAACCGCTCGTCCAGCTCGGCGAAACCGGTCGAAAATATCTGCCCGACCCGCACCGTGACGGCCCGGGGCGCACCTCCGGTCACCACCTGGAGTGCCAGCACATCGCCGTCCCGCGCGCCGAGCCTGCGCGCAACACCGAGCCCCACGGCGACTGGAAGCGGCCCCCCGACATCAGCGATCCGGACGTGGGCGAACGGAGGCGGCGAAGAGCCTGCGCGGACGCTCACCAGCTCCGCGCTCCCACCGGTGCGCGGGAAGAGCATTCCGGGGAGGTACACGACCGTGCCAACCCGGGTCACCCCCGGGACCGCGGCGACACGCGTCGCGGCCGCGGCAATCTGGTCCGCCGGAAGGCCGGGGGTCGTGAGAATCACAAGGTGCCCGCTCGCAGCGAGCACTCCTGCCCGGAGAGCCGCGGAGTAGCCGCTCATCAGTGCCAGCACAACGACCAGCGAGGCGACGCCGAGCGCCACGGCCAGCAACGCCGCGAGCGCACTCGTCCTCAGGAGGGCGGTCTCGCGCCTCCGGAGCAGCCTTGCCGCGATGAACCAGGCCGTTCGCACGCGCCGATGATAGCCTCAAAATGGGCGTGGTTGCCCCTGTCGAATCGATCAGCGATCTGCGACCGACGCCTCAGGGGTTCTGCCTACGCCTGATACGAGCGCGGTGACGGTCGCAACTCCAAACGCGAGGAGCAGGAGCACGAGAGCGTCCTGCAAGGGGGGCTCCCATTCGGCAAGCGACCAGAGACTGCCGACGACCCACCCCCACATCACAGAGGTCGTCAGCCACGTACCTCGCCCCCGGTCACTGGCGGCGGCGGCCACGACGGCGAACGCGACACTCAGCCACGGGCCCGCAACCACCACGGCGCCGATGCCGAGACACGCGAGGACGAAACCCCGCGCGCCCCCCATGAAGCGCAGCAGCTCTCGGAGTCCGTCCGCCGCGAGCCCTGCAAGCCACCCGGCGAGCACGGCGAGGGCGGCGAGCGCTGGCATCCCGAACGTCAACCCGGCCACCGACAGCAGCCACTCCCCGGGCTCCAGCCGGCCTGCCACCACACCGATGGCCAGCGCCGCCGGCAGCCAGGCGGCTGGAGGAGTTCCGGCGACCGCGGGAAAGCGATGGGCCGCGAACAGCAGTGCGCCAAGCAGAATCGTCACAGCCGTTCCGAACGCGAGCTCGCCGACCCACGGGCGGACGCCGGGCTGAAACGAAGGCGGCGCCAGCGCGGAGAGCCACGGCAGAAGAGGGACCAGGAGCGCCGATGACCAGACAACCACGTGCCGCCAGAGCAGCGAAGGAGAGCCGGGTACCAGATGCCGCGCCGCAGCCCCCGCGAGCAGCAGGCCCATCAGCACCGCCTCCACGATCGGTCGGTGCCGGAACTGCCGTACAGGCAGCTCGCCTCCCGCCGGCAGAGCGCCGAGTAGCCTCGATCCGTCAAGCAGCCAGTCGCGGCGAGCGAGCCGTTCACGCTCCTGCGCCGTTCCGGCATCGAACCCCGTTAGCGCACGAGCCGCACGTTCCGAAAGGCGCGCGCCCGGAAGCCACGGAGCCGCTTCGATTCGCCATCGGATCTCGCCGCCATCGTCGGGCACCCATGCACGCACGACCCACATCCCGTGGGCAGGTTGCCAGAAAACGGTCCAACCCCCACCGACCCTCTCCCAGCCGCGGACCTTGCCCCAGAGCACCCCAAGGGCCGGAAGCGTGGACTCAGCCCGCTCGGCGGCCGATTCAGGCGACTCGGGCGCCGGCTGGCCGCGCGGCGGAATGGGCACCGTCAGCGCTGCCGCACCGAGGACGACGGCCCCGGCTCCGGCCAGCAGGAGTTTCACTCGCGGCGTCGAGGCCATAGCAACAAGACCACACCGACCGCGACCCCCAGGAGGGCGATGCGGTCAAATTCCGAGCCGACCGGGAACGATGCCCTCCTCACCAGGGCTTCGCACGTCCCACGCGCGAGCACGGCCCCCCCGACGCCCGCGTACCGGGCCACGATCGCGAGCCCAGCCTGGAGGACGAGCTCAAGGGCGATGGAGGACAGCAACGGGACCGCGGGCAGTGGATGAAGAAGCGCGCCGACCGGCGCAGCGAGCAGAGCCGCCCCCCACCACCCGACCACCGGAGCGGCCAGCGCGGGCAGCGCCCCCCTGAGCAAGGGCTCCTCCACAAGGGCGGGAACCCACGACTCCGCCAGAAGGCGGCTCGCCCCCATGTCGGCCGGAACAGGCGACGTCACGGGCACCCAGCCGCCGGCCCCGAGAATGAACGCGCGGCCAGCCAGCGTCAGCCCGGCCAGCGCCACGCCGGCTGCCGGGCCGAAGCGGAGCCGCGATCGGGGCAGGGCAGTCCATGCGGGCATCACCGCGATCACGGCCGCGAGCACGACGCCCTCAAGCGGAGCTGCGGTCAGGGCGTCACCCGCAAAACCGCCGGCGAGCACGACCACAATCCCATACGCGATCCCGCGAAGCGGCGCGACGGTTTCACGGTAGGCCACGGCCTCAGCTCCCGCGACCAAGACGCCAACCACGAGGATCGCGAGGCCGAGCATCGCCGGTCGACGGAGCATCCGGAGTTCCGCCATGCGACCGGTCACGACGCCGAGATCGATGCCGAAGGGGTGGACGAGGCGCCGCCACGACACCACCGTCGAGCCGACCATCTCCAGCTCCAGCTCGCGTCTCCAGCCCGACGGGAGCGGCCCGGAACCGCCGACGAACCAGGCCCGTTCCCAGGTATGACCGCCTTCCCTCCAACTCTGCGCGCGCACGAGATGCCACGCTGCCGGGTCAGTGACAGCCTGGGCCACAGCCGCTTCGACGCGGGCTCGGGCAAGCGATGGAAAGAGGTCCGGACCGGGCGCCGTGGGGACCGGCCTGCGCAGCGACCAGACGAGCCCATCGATGGTGACCTGAGTCTCGCCACCGCCGGGGAAGACCACGCGCCAGCGCAGCGCGCCGCCCTCGCCCCGCGCCAGGCTGACGCCGTCCGGGCCCGGCTTGGCCCGCTCAAGTGCCCACGCCAGCTCCTGGTCGCCCTCGAAGCTTGCCGTCGGCTCGCCGATCGGCTCGTACCCGAGCCGCACCATGGCGGCACGCGCATCGGACACGGCGCGGGCTCCCCCGCTGACCCCCCGGCCGCGCACCAAGGCCACGCCGGCGACGGCCGCGGCCCCGGCCACCGCGACACCGATCACGTATCCGAGACGGACCACTTCTAGCAGTTTACGGCAGACCAGCGCCGTTCGCTAAACTGCACACCATGAGCCGACCGCGGTTTCGCACCCTCGCGCACGGTGCCGACCTGCGAGTCGCGATCTGGGGCGACAACGAACGCGAACTCATCTGCAACGCCGTTCTCGCCGCTATGACACTGGCCCTGGGCACGAAACCGCAGGCCGCAGGACGGCGCCGGTTCGCGATCCGACCCTGGCCGCAGGACCTGCCGTCACAACTCGTGCGAGCCGTGAACGAGGCCCTGTTCGCACTGTATGTGCGCCACGAGATCGCGACGGACTTCGAGGCGAACGCAGCCGGGGCGACCCTCGAGGTCGGCCCGCTGCCCGCCGGCACGATGCCCGAGATAGAGGTCAAGGCGGCGACGTACCACGACCTGCGCCCACGCCGGCGCGGCGGCCGCTTCGGGGCGATGCTCACCCTTGACGTTTAGCGGCGTCTTTGAGGGCGTCGACGTGGTGGAGGCTCTCCCAGCGAAACTCGGGCTCCGACCGGCCGAAGTGCCCGTAGCTGGCAGTTATCCGGTAGATCGGCCGCAGCAGGTCGAGTTCCTTGATGATGCCGCGCGGCGTCAACGGGAAGACCTCGCGCACGAGCTTGGTGAGCCTATCGTCCGGGAGCACGCCGGTGCCGTTGGTATCGACCATGACGGAGACCGGATCCGCAACGCCAATCGCGTAGGCGAGTTGCACGAGAGCTTCGCGCGCGAGCTTCGCGCCGACGATGTTCTTGGCAATGTGGCGGGCCATGTAGGTGGCCGAGCGGTCCACCTTTGTCGGGTCCTTGCCGGAGAACGCGCCGCCGCCGTGCGGAGCCCAGCCGCCGTAGGTGTCCACGATGATCTTGCGCCCCGTCATGCCGGTGTCCGACTGCGGGCCGCCGATGACGAACTTCCCGGTCGGGTTGACCAGGAACCGGGTCTTCGAGTCGACCAGCCTCTTCGGCAGCACCGCGAGGCCGACCTTCTCGATGATCTCGTCGCGCGCCGCGGCCGTGATGCGGTCGCCCTTCCGGTTGAGGATGTCCTCGGTGTGCTGCGACGAGATCACCACGGTGTCGATGCGGTGCGGCCTCCCCTCCCGGTACTCGACCGTCACCTGAGATTTGCCGTCCGGGCCGAGGTACGGAAGCACACCCTTGCGCCGCACCTCGGCGAGGCGCCGGGTCAGTTTGTGCGCAAGGGTGATCGGCGTGGGCATCAGCTCGCGCGTCTCGTCGCAGGCGTACCCGACCATCAGTCCCTGGTCGCCGGCGCCGCCGGTGTCGACCCCCTGCGCGATGTCCCCGGACTGCCGCCCGATCGCGTTGAGGATGCCGCAGGTGGCATGGTTGAAGCCGTACCGGGCGTCGGTGTAGCCGATGTCGCGGATCAGGCCGCGCACCAGGTCCTGAACGTCGACCCACCCGTCGGTGGTGATCTCGCCGCCGACGATAACGAGCCCGACGGTGATGAAGCTCTCGCAGGCAACCCGCCCCTGGCCGACGCGGTCGGCCTTGATGTCCTGGCGCAGCACCTCGTCCAGCACCGCGTCCGAGATCTGGTCGCAAACCTTGTCCGGGTGACCCTCGGTCACCGACTCCGACGTGAAGACGTGGATTCCTCGGCTGTTCACGGTCTCTCTCCATTAGCCTGGGCTGGACCCTAGCCCACCAGTCCCTGGCTCGACTTTGGACAGCAGTATACGACCGGTCGCGCGGCGGCCGCTGTGGTCATTCCTCCCGCGACGCCGCGGCTGTCGACGTCGGTGGCAGCGCGAGAAGCAGACGCGCACGCTGTCGAAGCCGTCCGACCTCGAGGCCGTACAGCCGGGCCCGCTTCTCGGGCAGCTTTCGCAGCCTGTACTTCCTGAACGCCAGGCCCGTGAGCAACCGGAGGATCTCACGACGTTCGTCCCGCCGTTCCCACCAGTCGGAGCAGATGCGGCGCCGGTAGCTCGGTAGAACCTGCACAGCCCACCCCGGTAGCACGCCGAGGGCCACCTCTTCGGCGAGTTGACCGGCAAGCACTCGCCGCTCGTACGAGATCGAGAAGCCGAACACCCCGAGGAGGACGGCCAGTTCTAGCGCAGCGAGCGCCAGATTGCAGGCAGCGCTGACTTCGCCCCAGTTCGTCCAGCACGAGACCGCTCCGAGGACGAGGAGAGCGCCGATCCCGGCGGCGGCCGTCACCGCGCTCAGGACAGCGGGGATGCGCAGATGGGGCAGCGCCGCCAGCTTGGCCAGACCGATTCCGGCGCCGAGAACCGCGCCGACGGCTGCGTGGAGGAGACCCACGAAGACCAGCGCGGCCAGACTCGGATGCCAGGCGGCCCGTGTCACGACGAGAAGGTGCATGCCCAGCGAGAACGCCAGTCCCGCCGTGACCCCGAAGACGGCGCCGCTCGAGGGTCCCTCCAGGAAGCGCGAGCGGGCGACCGCCGCGACCGGCAGGGCCACTCCGATGCACGGGAGCACCACAGCCAGCGCCGGGAGTGTCAACCAGAGCTCCGGAACCGGGCTGCCCATGACAGGGGCGGTCAGCAACTGCGGCAGCCGAGCGCCCACCGCCGCCAGCACCGCCGGACCCGCAAAACCCCACGCTGCAACCCCAGCCAGCCAGGGCACCAGGTCGAACTGGTAACGATCGAGCCACAGGAACAGGAACGCGGCAACACTGAGGACTGCCCAGAAGGCGACCGGGACCGCCAGCGCCACGTTCACCGCCGCACCAGCTCCTCCTCCGGCAGACCCTCGCGGCTGAAGTACAGGCTCGCCACATCCGCGTCGCGCCGGATCTGCGCCACGAGCTCGACGCTCGAGGCAAACACCATCTCTTCGCGGACACGCCTGAGGAAGTAGAGCCGAACGGGCTCCCGATAGACGTCGCCGGCGAAGTTCAGGACGTGGCTCTCCACCGTGACGTGGTAGTTCTCGTACACGGTCGGACGCACGCCGATGTTGGTCACCGAGGGGAACACGCGAGAGAACGACGGGATGTGAACGGCCGTGACGTATACGCCGTGAGCCGGCAGGAGTTCGTTCTCGACCTCCACGTTGATCGTCGGGAAACCGAGCTTCCGCCCCATCCGTTCGCCCCTGTAGACTTTCCCATCGACGAAGTACGGGCGACCGAGAAGGCTCCGCACCTCGTCCGCGCGACCGTGGGCGATCTCCTGGCGGAGCCGCGTCGAGGAGATCATCTCGTCGCCCTCGAGCAGGGGTTCCACACCGACGACCGAGAACCCCAGGTCGTGCCCCAACACGGAGAGGAAGTGCACGTCCCCCATCCGTCCGGCGCCGAAACGGAAGTTGGTTCCGAGCCTCACCTCGGCCGGCGCGAGCCTGCGGAACAGGAACTCCCGGGCGAACTCCGCGGCGGTCGTCGCGGCGAACCTACGGTCGAAGCCGAGTTCGACCAGCGTGTCGACACCCAGCCGGTCCAGGAGCTGCGCCTTCTGCGCCCTCGTGGTCACGAGCTTGAGGCCCGACCCGGGGCGCAGCACCTTCTCCGGGTGAGGGTCGAACGTGAGGGCCACGGCCGGCACGCCAAGCTCCCGGGCGCGCTCCACCGCTCCCGCCAGGAGCAGCTGGTGGCCGCGGTGGACCCCATCGAAGTTGCCGACCGTGATTACGCCTCCGCGGGGCAGGTCGGACGAGAGCGCCGGATCGCGCAGTATCTCCATAGGTGCTAGTCGCCGCCCGCGGTCGATCGGAGCGTCGGAAGGAGCTGAGGGATGGCCGGTGCCCGCCGAGCAGACGCGGGGTCCACGACCCTGCAAATTTTCCCGACCAGGTCGAACGCGTAGGTCTTCTCGATCCGGACATCGACGAGGTCGCCGGCGCGCGCGCTTCCTTCCGAGAACAGCAGCCGGCCGTCGACCTCCGGCGCCTGGCGGCGCAGCCGTCCCTCGAGCAGGTACTCCGACTCCGGGCTCGGTCCTTCCACGATAGCGGCGAGCTCGCTCCCCTTGAGCGTCCTGTTGCGCTCGCGGCTGATCCGTTCCTGCCGCTTCATGAGCTGTTTGCGCCGGTGCTCCTTGGTGTGCGCCGCGACAGGGTCGCCGAGCGACGCGCCGGGGTTCTCCTCCTGGAACGAGTAGGTGAAGACTCCAACGTGGTCGAAGCCGACCTCTTCCACGAACGCCTCGAGCTCTGCGAACTCCGCGTCGCCTTCGCCCGGGAACCCGACGATGAACGTAGTCCGCACGGCAAGCTCGGGGACCGTCTGGCGCGCCCGAGCGATCAGCTCGCGGTAGCTCCCGGCGTCGCCGCCGCGCTTCATCAGCTTGAGGACCTTACGCGAGGCGTGCTGCAGCGGGATGTCGAGGTACGGCACCAGCCGGCTCTCGCGCGCCATTAGCTTGAAGATTCCGTGGTCCAGCGTCGCCGGGTATGCGTACATGAACCTGATCCACCCGATCGCCGTGCCGCGAAGAAGGTCCTCCAGCAATCGCCGTAGCCCCGAGCGTCCGAGCCCGAGGTCCTCGCCGTAGCGCGTCGTGTCCTGAGCGATGAGCACGAGCTCCCGCACGCCCATCTCCTCGAGCCTGCGGGCCTCCTCGACCAGCGATGCCGGCGTGCGCGACCTGAACGCCCCGCGCATGCGCGGGATGTGGCAGAACGAGCAGGGGTTGTCGCACCCCTCCGCGACCTTGAGGTAGGCGTACACCCCGCCGGTCGCCAGCAGACGCGGCGCGGTATGGTCGTACAGCTTCAGCGCCCGGTGCTGGTCGGGCACGTGTGCCCGCCCCAGCCGGCCGAGCACCGCCTCGGGGACCCGGTCCAGCTCGTCCAGACCAATGAAGGCGTCGATCTCGGGGATCTCGGCGGCGAGCTCCGCGGCGTAGCGCTGCGCCATGCACCCCGCCACGACCAGGCGGCGCAGGCCCCCGCCGCTCTTCCGTTGCGCCACCTCGAGGATGGCTTCGATGGACTCGCGTTTCGCGTCCTCGATGAAACCGCAAGTGTTCACGATCACGACTTCGGCGTCGTTGACGTCGGTCACAATCCGCGCACCCCGCTCAACCAGGTGACCGAGCATGACCTCCCCGTCCACCAGGTTTTTGGCGCACCCGAGCCCTATCATTCCGACCTTGACTGAATTCGGGGCGCGCGACGACCGCGCGGCCTTTTTCACGGCGAGAGATTCTAACATCGCGTCCCGAACGGCCCATTCCGGAAGCACTTCGCCGGCGGCAAGGCTCGAAGGTTCAAGACGAGCAGAGGAGCATGGGCGCAGAGGAGCGGAGGAGCCAGGAACGGCAAGACCACGGGCGGAGTCTCTAGCTCCCCTGCCCCTCTGCCCCTCAGCTCCTCGGCTCCCCTGCTCCTCTACCGGATCACACCCGCGGCTGCGAAGCGGCCTCACGCGGCGCCCGATGCCGCTCGAGCAGGCGCTCGAGATACCGGGAGCGCATCTGGCGGCTTGCCATCGCCTGCTTGAAAGGAGGCAGCTTGAGGATAGCGCCCAGGAGCGCCGCCATCGCGCGGTGGCTGGCGAGGTAGTGGCGGTCGAACAGCAGTTCGGCGAGCTTACCCCTCTCGATGGCCATGAGCACCACGCGGTGGACCGAATCCACCGGTGTGATGACCCGCTCCGGCCGCTCGCGCAGCGTAATTGCGCCCTTGCTGCACCTGCGCACGCACACCCCGCAGCCAAGGCAGAGCACCTCGTTGAGAAAGGCCTTCCTCTTCCCCGCGCGGTGCGGATCGTGGGCGGAGACCAGGCTCACCGCCCCCACCGGGCAGGCGTTCACGCACTTGCCGCACCCCGCACACGCCTCGGGATCGAGATGCGGGATGAAGTTCGTGGTATGCACGGGGTGCAACACCGAGAACCTGCGCTGCGCGATCATCGCCTCGCAGCAGCAGCCGCAGCAGTTGCAGATGAAGCTGACGCTCTCACGCACGTTCTCGCCGAACTGTACGAGATCGCGCCCCCAGGCCACGTCGAGGAGGTCGAGCGTCTCGGCCGCGTCCGCCCGGCGCGCGAAACCGTGCCGGATTAGCGAGTCCGCGACACCGTTGAAGGTCATGCAGATCTCCATCGGCGCGTC
>PMLC01000016.1:2634-9892 GCA_003158745.1 Acidobacteriota bacterium | reverse complement strand
CGGGTTCGGGGAGATCCTTCGTCGCCTCGCCTGCGGCGGCCCTCCTCGGGATGACAGAGGGAGCCGGGGAGACTCTCTAAGCAATGACAGGAGCATGGGCGGCCGGCTTGGTTTCCTACTCGGGTTTCGTGAGACTGTGCTCGATCGCGAACCTCACGAGATGCGCCAGGTTCTCGACGCCGAGCTTGCGCATGAGCCGGGACCGGTACGTCTCCACCGTCTTCGGCGACAGATTGATCAGTCGACCGATTTCGGCGCTCGAACGGCCCTCCACGACCAGTTGGAGAACCTGCCGCTCGCGGGCCGAGAGCCGCTCGAGCGGGCTCTTGGCGCCGGCGTCGGCGCGGGCGCGCACGTAGTCCTCGATCACCCCGCCCGCGATCCGTGGGCTCACATAGCGTCTTCCACGGCAGACCTCACGGATCGCCTCCACGACCTCACGTCCCGCCGACTCCTTGACCAGGTAGCCACGGGCGCCGGCGCGGAACGCTTCGAAAACGTACTCGGAGGACGCGTGCATCGAAAGCACGATGATGCGCGGAGGACCGTCGTCGGTCGCGAGGGCCAACGTCGCATCGAGGCCGCTGAGCTCGGGCATCGAGATGTCCATGAGGACGACGTCCGGCTTGAGCCGCTGCGCGAGCTCCACGGCCTCGCGCCCCGTTGCCGCCTCGCCGACGACCTCGAAGTCGCGTTGTGCCGTCAGGATCAGACGCAGGCCTTCCCGCACTACGGCATGGTCGTCGGCGATCAGAAGCCGCACAGTCATCATTTCACCTCGGCACTTCAATGGTAACCCGAGTGCCCGCGCCAAGGGAGGATTCCACCCGTGTGGTCCCTCCGACCGCCTGGGCGCGCTCCCGCATGCTCAGCAAACCCCAGGACGCGCTGATCCCTGATGCGCCGAGAGCATCCATGTCGAACCCTCCTCCGTCGTCCTCAATCACCAACACGACTGCGTCCTTCCCAACGCTGAACCTGGCCGACACGCGCTGGGCACGCGCGTGCATTGCCACGTTGGTCAGCGCCTCCTGGGCAATCCGGAAGACTGCGGTCTCCGTACCCGGGGCGAGCCGCGGCAGAGAGTTCCCTCCCTTGATTTGGAAAGCGACACCGGACCGGAGGGCGAACTGCTGGCCGTACCAGCGCAGGGCAGCGAGCAGGCCGATCTCGTCAAGCAGAGGCGGTCGCAGCTCCGCCATCAGATCACGGACGTCGTGGACCATCTGTTCCACGATCCTGCCGGCATCATCCAGGCGCGACTCCGCCGCGCTCATCGCCTCGGCAGGCAGCCGCGAGCGGACAATGTCCAGATCGAGGGCTATTGCCGCGAGGTTCTGGCCGATTCGGTCGTGCAGCTCGCGAGCGATGCGGGTGCGGAGTTCCTCTCCGATCTTCGAGAGGTACGCAGACAGAGCGCGCACGTTGGCGGCGAGCTCCTCGCGTTCGATCTCCGCCCGTTTCCGTTCCGTGATATCGAGGTGCACGCCCAGGAGACGGAGCGGGCGGCCGTTCGGGTCGCGTGCCGCGACTTTGCCCTTGTCCTGCACCCACACCCAGTGGCCGCCTTTGTGGCGCATACGGTACTCGGCCATGAACATGGGAACCTTGCCCGCGAGGTGGGCCTCGTACGCCGCTTTCGCCGTGGGGAGGTCGTCGGGGTGGATCAGTTTCTCGAACCGCTCGAGCGTCAGGTCGATCTCACCGGGCTCGTAGCCGAGCGTCGCGAAGTAGCGACCGTCGGCGGCACTGCGACCGGCGACGATGTCGCTGTCGTAGCTACCGAGGCCGGCGCCCTCGAGAGCGAGCTCCAGCCGCTCGCCGACCTTTCGCAGGCTCTCTTCCCCCTTCTTGCGCTCGGTGATGTCCGCGAAGACGGTGACGAATGCCCCGCGTCGAGGGGAGCTGACGGAGATGGTGAAGTGCCTGCTCAACGGTGCAAAGAACGTATCGAAGAACTCGTGTTGGCCCGATAGGGCGACGCGTGAGTAGACCTCGAGGAACGGCGCGGGCTCGACGCCATAGGCCTCGCTGCCCAGGCGGCCCTCGATCTGGCTGCGCGACAACCCAGTGTGCCTCTCGAACGCCGGGTTGACGGACACGATGCGATAGTCGACGGGCTCGTTCCGCTCGTCGACGCAGAGTTCGTGGATCGCCACACCCTCGCCCATGCCCTCGAACAGCGTGCGGAAACGCTGCTCGCTCTGCCGCAACGCCCCCTCGGCGCGCCTGCGCTCCGAGACGTTCCGGATCACGGCGACGGTCCAGGTCTGGCCTGCCTCCTCGACCACTCGGGCGCTCACCTCGCCCGAGAACTCCGTGCCGTCCTTGCGCACGTGCAAGGTGTCGAAGACGGCCGTTTGCCGACCGGTGATGTCGGCGAGCCTATCGGCGGCCCCCTCACCAGGACCGAGGGTCTCCAGCTCGGCGACGTTCATCCCTACCATCTCGGAGTGCGAGTGTCCGAACATCTCGCATGCGCGGGCGTTCGCCTCGGCGATGACCCCGTTCCGTGCGATGAAAAGCACGGCATCGCTGCCCTGGTCAAGAAGCGAAGCCACGCGTGCCTCGCTGCGCGCGAGCGCCAGTCTTGCCAGGTGGCGCTGCCGGTGCCATGCGCCATATGCCACTCCCGCGAGCGCGAGGACGAACCCGGTCAGGATCATCACGGGGCCGGCCAGCCCACGCTGGTAGTCCCGCAGCATCTCCGCACGGTCGACCTTGACCATCATCGCCCACGGTGTGCCCTCCAACGACCGGGTGACTGCGAACACCCGTTTGCCCGCGTAGTCGGTGTACTCAGAGAAGACTCGCCTCCCCTGCAGGGCGGCCGCCGCCGCAAAACCGGGAGTGGAAAGGGGACGGCGCAAGGTCAACGGTGCGTCGAGATGGTGGCGCAGGGGACTCAGGTAGAGCGCGTCATCGCCGTCCTTGCGGACCAGCACCGTCTCTCCACTGTCGGACGGAATAGGCTGATGACGCAGGAAGGGGTACAGCCAGTTCTCCGGATCCGAGGTCAGCAGGACGACTGCGACGGGTGCCCCCGCCTGAACGGTGGAGACCGGCGCGGCGAACTGAACGACGACCGTCGCGCCGTCGTGGAGGTGGAAATCGGCCACCGGTCGGCGCGTGACCTGGCAGCGGTGGACCAGATCGAGACAGGCGCGATCGAGTTCGAAGTTCTCGCCGCCGCCGAGGAGGATCCGCCCATCGGGAGCGAGGACGACGGCACTGAGATATTCGTAGTTCCTGGCGACCGATGTGAGGGTCCCGCCCAGTCGGGTCCGCGAGATGTCACCGGTTGACTGCCCTGGAGGCGCGGTCGAAAGGGCAGCCAGCGCGGCCGCTGCGGGGTCGGCGGCGATGACGCGCGCATCACCAAACCGCTCAGCAACCCAGAGCTCGATCGCGGCGCTGCGGGTTTCGGCTATGGCCTCGAGCTGGACGTGGCAGCGCTCCACGGCTTCAAGACGCTCGTGCCGAGCCGCGAGAACAGCAAGAACAACGGCGGCGCCGATCACCGCCAGCGCGGCGAGCAGCCACAGCGACACCCGGGCCCGCCCAAGCTCGTCCTTGAGATCCGCTAAAGCCACGGTCGACACCCCCGACACCAGGCAGCTCGCTTGCCTACGTTGCGACGATTCTGGCACTTCTTGTCAAGAAGTGGAACGGCGAACCGAGTCGCACTTTCATCTTCCGGAGAATCTCCTCGCCCACTGTGTCTTTGTCCAGAGAGTCTCCCGGACGACGCGGCCGGTTTCGCGATAACGAATCGGCAGCATCAGAGGGCGGGAACAAGCTTGTCCCCGCCCTGCCTCACACCCTCTCCCGCGAGCGGGAGAGGACCGGGGTGAGGGCGACGGTGGCGANNGACGCCGGGCCTGGCTACGCCCGTCTCGTCATGGTGCTGAATGTCTCCCGGACGACGCGGCCTGCCTAGTCGACGTTCATGGTCCGGGGTGTGTCTCGGCACCTGAAGGTTGCGAGGCTTGATCGCACCCGTGGAGTCTGTGAAACTGATCAGGTGACGCCACGCCGCGGTCGAGAGGCCACCCGGTCACAGAACATCGAGGCAAGCGACCGGCCGTGAGACCGGGGAAATCCGAGCGTCCGTGAGGAGCACAGCCATGCGAGACCATCGCTTATCCAGCCGCCTCTCTCTGCTCGCGTTCGCGCTGACGGGCGCCGCGTGCGCCGCTGCGATCTGCGGCTGCGCATCGGTCGGCCGCAGTGGGGCGCCGGCGGATGAGCCCCTCGAGGTGATCGACGCCCACGTCCACACGAACTTCGGCAACAAGTTCTTCGACGAGGGCAAGCTCATGGACTCGAAGGAGGAGCTAGCCGCCGAGATGAAGCGGAACCACGTCGTCGGCGCGGTGTCGTTGAACCACGCCGGCGACCCCTGGGTCGATCTCTCCGACCTGAACATCATCAACTGCGCAGGCCTCCCGGCCACCGTGGACGTCGCCAGGCTCGAGGACGGCCTCGCCTCGCGCAGGTACCGCTGCATCAAGATCTACCTTGGGTACGTGCACCAGTACGCGTTCGACCGGAACTACGAGCCCGCCTACGAGCTCGCCGAGAAGTACCACGTGCCGGTCGTGTTCCACACCGGCGACACCGACTCGCAGTGGGCCAAGCTCAAGTACGCCGATCCGCTCACGGTGGACGAGGTGGCTGTGGACCACCCCAAGGTGACTTTCGTCCTCGCACACGCGGGCAATCCGTGGATAGAGTCGGCCGCCGAGGTCGCCTACAAGAACCCCAACGTCTACCTCGACGGCTCGGCGTTCCTGATCGGCGACCTGAAACAGACAGCACCCGAGCAGATCGAGACGTACCTCGTGAAGCCGGTGCGCTGGATCTTCAACTACATCGGCGACCCGACGAAGCTCATGTTCGGCACGGACTGGCCTCTGACCGACATCGGCCCGTACCTCGAGGCGTTCAAGCGGGCCATCCCCCGGGAGCACTGGAAGGCCGTCTTCCACGACAACGCCGCGCGGGTGTACGGCTTCGACAAGCCCGCCCAACCCAAGTAGCCAGGGAGCATCGAGATGACCCTCACGACTGCGCGCCTCGTTCCGGCTGTCCTCCTTTTGGGCTGTGCGTCGGCAACGGCACAGGCCGTCACGCCAGCTTTCCCTGCTGATCACCACCAGCTTACGAAGACGATCTCGTACGCCGACATGGAAGCGTTCCTGGCGAGCGTGGATGGGAAGGGCCCGGTGCACGTCTCTGTCGAGGGAACGACGACGCAGGGCCGATCGGTGTTCTTGGTGCACGCGAGCCGTGGCGGGGCGCCGGCGTTCCGGATCCTGTTCTACGCCCAGCAGCACGGCGACGAGCCCGCCGGCAAGGTCGCCCTCCTCTATATGATCCGCGACATCGCGGCGAAGCCGGAGCTGCTGCCGGCGGACGTGGACCTCTGGATCATGCCGATGATGAACCCGGACGGGGGCGAGGCCGGAACGCGGAGGAACGGGGTCAAGGCCGACCTCAACCGCGACCACATCGTGCTTGAGCAGCCAGAGACGCAGGCGCTCTACCGGGTCGTGCGGCGCGTCCGCCCGCACCTCGCCGTGGACTGCCACGAGTTCACGCGCGACTCCGACGAGCGCAAGACGCGCGGCTGGACCGCCTGGCCGGACGTCACGATGGACGGCGTCAACAACCCGCTGTTCGACCCGGCGGTGATCGTCGCATCCCAGCGCTGGGTGGACGAGTCCGACGCGCCCGAGGCCGCGGCCGGGCACCCGTTCCTGCGCTACACGGTCGGCGGGATGCCGCCCGACGAGGAGCAGCGGCACTCCGCACCCGACATCGACGGCGGGCTCAACGCGGTCGGGATGTACGGCGGCCTCTCGTTCATCATCGAGTCGGCGGTGATGCGCGGCGCGTCCGCGCCGTCGGGTGATCTCGCCCGGCGCGTGGACGCATACCTGGTGCTGTTCTGGCGCTTCGTCAACGGCAACGGCCACCGCCAGGAGGACCTGGCGGCGGTCGAGCACGCTCGGCAGCGGCCGCTGCCGGCGTTCATCCCGACCAACTACCTCTGGGTCAACCCCGGGATGACGGTTACGGAGTTTCCGATCGTCGAGGCCGCGACGGGGCGCGTGTTGAAGGTTCCGACCGCGAACATGATGACCGTGATGGCGGTGAAGTCCGCGGTGCCGACGCCGCTCGCCTATGCGATCGAGCCAAAGGCCGCTGCCGACTTCAAAGTGCTCCTCGAGCGCCACGGCATCCCGTTCGAGGAGCTGACCGCCCCCCGAACGGTGCGGGCCGAGGCCTGCACGTTGCTGCGGATCGAGGATGAGTTCGATGACGTCTACTCGCGCTACGAGGGGCGCCAGATCGTTCGGCGCGAAGAGCCCGCTGCGCACGAACTGCCCGCCGGCTCGCTGTGGGTGCCCCTGGAGGGTGAGGCCGCCGTGCGCGCCGCGCTCGTGCTCGAGCCGGCGGCGATGTACGGGCCGTACCAGTACCCGCGCTTCCGCAAGCTCGTCATACCCGGGGCGCCGCTGCCTGTGCTGCGTATCGTGCACTAGATCTCGAGGCACGCGAGGGAACCATGCGAAAGCTCATCACTACGCTCTGCCTGATCGCCCCGGCGCTGCTGCCATGGGATACGTCCGGCCACGCTGCGAAACCCTCCCTCCCCGTCGTTGACGACTTCATGACCGCCGAGCCTGCCGAGCCGTTGCCCGAGCCGGCCGCGGCCGCGCTTGCAGGGCTCAAGGCCCCGGCGCTCGCTGCGCACATCAGGCTGCTCGCCTCCTCCGCCCTTGAGGGGCGCGGGCTGGCGAGCCGCGGCCTCGATGCGGCCGCAGAGTACGTCGCCACGACGCTCGCTCTCGCGGGGATCCAGCCGCTCGGATCCGGCGGNNGTCGAGCGCCGCAGTGGCGAGGAGGACCGGAGCCGCTCGTTCCTTTCGGGCGTGGACTGCCTTTTCGCCGAGCAGGCGCCCCAGAGCGTCACGGCGCCGGTGGTGTTCGCGGGGTACGGGATCCGCGAGGAGAAGCTCGGCCGCGACGACTACCGCGGGCTCGACGTCCGAGACAAGATCGTTCTCGCCCTGGCCGGGGTGCCCAGCGGCGAGCCGTGGCAGAGGCCGGAGCTTGTCACCCGCTACGCATCAACCGAGGAGGACGAACGCTGGGAAGCCAAGGTCAACACGGCCCGCGCTCTGGGCGCCGCGGCTCTGCTTGGTGTCGAGGGGGACGATTTCGTCCTCCGCGACCTCGCGAAAGAGCG
>PMLC01000016.1:2481-2620 GCA_003158745.1 Acidobacteriota bacterium | reverse complement strand
CCGCGAGCATCCGCGTGAGCGGCACCGAGAAGCTCATCGTGAGCCGCAACGTTGTCGGCGTCATAGCCGGCTCCGACCCGAAACTCCGCGACGAGGCGGTCGTCATCGGCGCCCACATGGACCATCTCGGGCGCGTTGG
>PMLC01000016.1:0-2432 GCA_003158745.1 Acidobacteriota bacterium | reverse complement strand
TCCGGCCTGCCCGCCGGCGATGAGTTCCTCGCGAAGGTCAAGGCGGCCGACTTCGTGGAACCCGGCCTCCCGCCGGGTGCGGCGGACCTGGAGGTCGCGCTGAGGCGCGCCGGGCACGCGACCGGCCTCGCGCTTCACTTCGACCGCACCGACGGGACGCACGGCGGCAGCGACTACCGCGAATTCGCGCGGGCCCACGTCCCGTTCATCCGGTTCTTCGGCAACTTCTTCCCCGCCTACCACGAGCCCGGCGACACCTTTGAGTCCCTCGACGCGACCCAGGTGCAGCGCGTTGCGCGCCTCGCCTTCGTCACCGCCTGGCTCCTCGCGGAGCGGTAAGGCCGCTTTTCGTTAGACGCAGCGTTTTCGTTCATCGCGACGAGGCCTGCGCACCTGTCATCGCGAGGAGCCGCGCAGCGGCAGAGCCTGCCCCGAGGAGGAGCGAAGCGACGACGTGGGGGAAGCGATCTCGCCGAAACCGACGAGACTGTCTCGGCCCCTGTGGGGCCTCGCAGTGACAGCTATTCCCCTACGACGGGCGGTGGATCGGTTCCAGCGGTCGGATGGCCCACGACCACCGCCGACGGCTCCCTCAAGCGCCGCGGAAAGAAGCTCCTCCCCTACTCCGTCCTTCCGAGCGACTGCAGCATGAACGCGTACTTCATCGCCGTGAGCCGGTACCTCTCCAGCCGGCCCGATGCGCCGCTGTGGCCCGAGGCCATGTTGGTGATGAGCAGGAGCGGGTTCGAATCGGTCTTCATCAGGCGCAGCTTGGCCACCCACTTGGCCGGGTTCCAGTAGGCGACCTGGGTGTCGTTGAACGCACCGGTGACGAACAACGCCGGGTAGGCTTGAGCCTTGACGTTGTCGTACGGCGAGTACGAGCGCAGATATTCGTAGTCGTCCTTGCGGTTCGGGTCGCCCCACTCCTCGTACTCGACCGTGACCAGCGGCAGGGTGGGGTCGAGGCTGTCGGTGACCACGTCGGTCCACGGGACCTCGGCCAGGATCCCCCTGAAGAGGTCGGGGCGCCAGTTGGCCACGACCGCCATCAGCATGCCGCCGGCCGAGAGACCGTTGGCGAACAACCTGTCCGGGCTCGTGTAGCGCTGCGCGACGAGGTACTCCGCGCAGGCGATGAAGTCCGAGAACGTGTTCTTCTTGTGCTGGAGCTTGCCGTCGTCGTACCAGGCGCGCCCAAGCTCCTGGCCGCCGCGCACGTGGGCGATCGCCACGACGAAGCCTCGGTCGAGCAGGCTGAGACGCTCCGGAAGGAACTCGGGCTTGTAGACGCGGCTGTTGCCGTACGCGCCGTACCCTTGCAGGAGGAGCGGGGCGGAGCCGTCGAGCCGGAGGCCCTTCCGGAAAATGAGCGAGATCGGAACCTGTTTGCCGTCGGCGGTGGGCGCCTCGATGCGGCGCACCTCGTAGCGCGAGGGTTCGTAGCCGCCGCCGACCTCATCACGCTTCAGCAGCGTCTTCGCGCCGGTCGCCAGGTCCACGTCGTAGATCGAAGGCGGCACGGTCGGCGAGGAGTAGCGGAAGCGGAAGGTTCGGCTGGCGTATTCGGGGTTCTCGTCGAGGTCGGCTTCGTACGCCGCGTCATCGAACGTCACGGTGCGCTCGCTGCGGTCGCCGAGGGAGACGATCCGGAAGCGCGGTAGCCCCTTGACGCGCTCGGCGAGAACCAGGTACCCGCGGAAGGTGTCGAACTCTTCAAGCAGCACGTCGCTGTGGTACGGCACGGCTTCGGTCCACGCCTCTTTGGCGGTCTTCCCGGCCGACGCCTCCATGAGCCGAAAGTTGGGCGCATCCAGGTTGGTCCGAATCCAGAAGCGGCCCCCGGCGTGCTCGACCCAGTAACGCAGCCCCGGTGTGCGAGCTTGGAATACCTCGAGCGGACCGCTCGGATCGGTCGCCTCGACGTAGCGCCACTCGGACGAGTCCTCGCTCGAGGTTTCCACGAGCACCACCGCCCGCGACTTCGACAGGCGCAGCGAGACTTCGAAGGTCGGATCGCTCTCCTGGTAGACGAGCACGTCGGAGGCCGGGGGCGACCCGAGGACGTGGCGCACGACGCGATACGTGCGCAATGAGACGTCGCGGGTCGTGTAGAAGAACGTCCGGCTGTCGGCCGCCCACGCGATGTCGGCCGCGGTTCCCGGAATTGCGTCCGGGAGCAGCGCGCCAGAGCCGAGGTCACGGATGCGGATGGTGTAGAGCCTGTCGCCACGGGTGTCCACGCCAACGGCGGCCAGACGGTTGTCCGGGCTCACAGCTAGCCCCGAGGTCTTGCACAGCTTCTCGCCGGCCGCGAGGACGTTGACGTCGAGCACCGTCTCCTCGGCGGCCCCGGCCGAGGCCTTCCTGCGGCAGTGGATCGGGTACTCCTTCCCGCGCTCGTACCGAGTCCAATAGAGGTAACCGTTGTC
>PMLC01000058.1 GCA_003158745.1 Acidobacteriota bacterium | reverse complement strand
GCGCGAGCGTACTTCCGTGACGCTCCGATCGTCCTGCTCGACGAACCCACGAGCGCCCTGGACTCCTGGGCGGAGAACGCATGGCTCGACCGCTTCCGGAAGCTTGTCGCCGGGCGCACGTCGCTGATCATCTCGCACCGGTTCACGACGGCGATGCGGGCCGACGTCATCCATGTGATGGAGGACGGGCGCGTGATCGAGTCGGGCACCCACGCCGAGCTCCTGGCCCGCGGCGGCAAGTACGCCGTCTCCTGGCACGCGCAGATGCGAACGCCGGGAAGCGGGTGACCTCTCGGCGCGACCCATGCTCAGGGACAGGCAGTTAAGAGTGAAGAGTTGAGAGTGGAGAGTTGAAAGACGAGGAGCCCACACCGCAACGCCAGGACGCGAACGTGAGGTTGCGGTTTCCTGCTGTTAACTCCTAACTCTTCACTCTCAACTCTCAACTGCCTTTCCGCGGGCCACCTACTCCTCCAACAAATGCAGCACCTCGGCGGGGTTCTTGAACGGCGCGACGAGGTAGACGCCGGCAGCGCGACTCGGCGCTTCGTCGAGCATCTCGAGGGCCAGGTCGCGGCCGATCTTCGAGGCGTCGGGGCCGGCCGCCTCGAGCCTGGCGAGCAGCGCGTCCGGGACGAAGATCCCGGGCACCTCGTTGTGAAGACGCAGGGCAAGCTTGAACGAGGGCAGCGGCCACACCGCCACGATCCCGGGCACGGGGAGGCTCCCGCCGCAGCGGTCGAGCAGCCGCTCCCACGGTTCCCACGAGAAGAACACCTGGCTCATGGTGAAGTGCGCGCCTGCGTCCGCCTTGCGCCGCAGACGGTCCACCTCGTGATCGAGGTCGTCGGCCGCGGGGTTCACCGCGACGCCGAGGCAGAACGTCGGGGGCTCACCGACCGGGTTGCCGGCGCAATCGAACCCCTCGGCCATGCGCGAGACCGAGCGCACGAGCTCAAAGATGTCCACGTGGTAGACGTCGTGCACGCCCGGGTAGTCGCCGAGCTGGGACGGGTCGCCCGAGATGGCGAGGAGGTTTCGGATCCCCGCGTGCCAGGCGCCGAGCAGCTGGGACTGCAGCCCCATGAGGCTGGCGTCCCGAGGGGTGATGTGCGGGATCGCCTCGATCCCGCTCTCGCGCTGGATCTCGGATGCGAGCCACAGCGAGTCCATGCGCAGCCGGGCGAGCGGGTTCGAGTTGACGTCGACGGCGTCGAGGTGGCCGGAGGCGGCGATCGCCCGCGTGGCCTCGATGATCCTCTCGGAGTTGGTGCCCCGTGGCGGGTCGAGCTGCACGACGCGGACGAACTCCCCCGCGGCGAGCTTCGCCGCCAGGCTCGATGTGGGGCGTGGGTGCGGAGGGCACGCACGTGCGTGGGGGTGCTCGATCGCGACGCCCGCCCGCCGCGCGTGGATCGGCTGGAGTCCCTCCACCGCCTCGGCGATCGCGCGGATGTGCTCCGGGCCGGTGCCGCAGCACCCGCCAACGAGCGCCGCACCCAGCTCGACGGCGCGCCGGGCGAACCTGCCGAGGTATGCCGGCGTCGCGGGCGGCAGCAGGATACGGCCCTCCCGGCGTACGAGCGAGCCGGCGTTTGGCATCACCGCGAGCGGCCCGGGCGGCTCCTTCAGGTACTCGAGGACGTCGAGTGTGCCCTGCGGCCCCGGCGCGCAGTTGATCCCCGCGGCCAGGAGGTCGCAGCCGAACAGCTCGCGCACGGCCGCGGCGATCTCGGGGTGGCTCTCGGGGAGCTTCTCGAACGGGAAAGTCAGCATCGCGATCAGCGGGAGGTCGGTGGCGCCGCGCACGGCTTCGATGGCGAGCAACAACTCCTCGAGGCGGAAGAACGTCTCGAGGACGATGAGGTCGGCGCCGCGGCCGGCGAGAATGGCGGCCTGCTCCGCGTGTGCCCTGGTGATCGCCGCAGGGCCTTCGGGCTCATCGAGGTCGATCACGCCGGCGAGCGGCCCGATCGAACCGGCCACCAGGCAATCGCGGCCCGATATCTCGCGCGCCTCGCGCGCGAGCTTGACGCCGGCGGAGTTGACCGCCTCCACCTCGTGACCGGCTTGCAGCCGCTCGAGACGCGGGCGCGAAGCCGCGAACGTCGCGGTCTCGATCAACTCGGCGCCGGCGGCGATGTAGGAGATGTGGATGTCCAGCACCTCGCTCGGGTGCTCGAGCGGCGCAAGGTCGAGGTGGGACCCGGGCGGGACGCGAGCGAGCAGCTCCGATCCCATCGCCCCATCCGCCACCACCACACGGTCCGCGAACCGCTTCATGACGCGCTCGTGTGTCATTCTTGCAACCACGTGCGTCCTCGGAGGCGTTGAGGTTTCCAATCAGCGGAGGAGCAGGGGAGCAGAGGAGCTGGGGAGCTAGAGACAGGCCCACTGCGCCTGTCTCGTCCTTGCCCCTCTGCTCCTCTGCCCCTCTGCACCTCTGCTGTCGTTGAACCTGAGAGCCTCCGAACCTCTGAATCTTCGAACGGGTACCTCATGCGAGATACCTCGCGTCCGGGTGGTGGAACGCGACCGCGGAGACGCTTGCCTCGGGGTCCATCATGAAACCCTCGGTGAGGCGGACGCCGATCTCCTCGGGGTGCAAGAGGCGGAAGATGTCGAGTTGAGGCTCGAGATCGGGGCAGGCCGGGTAGCCGAACGAGAGTCGGATGCCGCGGTAGCGCCCGCGGAAGCGCTCCTCCATGGTCATCTGGGGCGAGTCGGGGAAGGCCCAAAGGCCGCGCAGGCGGCGGTGCAGCCACTCGGCGGCGCCTTCGGCGGTCTCGAGCGCGAGCGCCTGGAGGGCAATGCTGTCGAGCAACTTGCCGCCGGCGCGCAGGTCGGCGGCACGGCCGCGGACGCCGACGCCAGCTGTGACGATGAACAGCGCAACGGTGTCGAACGCCTCCGGTTCCGCCCGAACCCAGTCGGCGGCGCATGCGCGCGGATCGCGCTGCTGCCGCATGAACGGCAGCACGGCAAGATCGCGGCCGTCCGGGTCCATGACCACGACGGTGTCGCCACGCGAGCAGGCGCGGAAGAAACGGTAGACCGCTGCGGGCGCGAGCCACCCGCGCGTGGCCGCCGCATCCTGGAGCGCCTCGACGCGGCGCTGGAGCTCCGTGACGCGCTCATCGCCCGCCTCGAGCAGTCGCCGCACCGAGCCCCGCACGCCAAGGTGCCTGCCGAAGAGCATCTGCGGGTTCACGTGCGCGAAGACCTCGTCGAGCGGCAGCTGGCGCAGCACGTGACGCATGAGATCGGGGGGCCTGGGAAGATCGTGGTCCGTGGTCGATGGTCCGGGATCCGTCGGAAGCGAGGCCTGGTGTAGGGGCGGCCCTTGCGGCCGCCCTTCTTCGATTCCTCCCCCGCTTGCGGGGGAGGGCAGGCGGGGGCGAGCCGGGTCCTCACTCTGGCCCTCTCCCGCGAGCGGGAGAGAGTGAAGAGCGCGGGCGGGTGCTAGCCCTGCCTCTGCAGGCGCAGTCGCGGCGTCCTTTATCAACTCGTTCGCGATCGCGAGCCCTGCCATCGCGTCGGACGCGTAGTGCACAGTGGCGCCGTACGCGGGCGCGATGCGGTCGCGGGTGAACGAGGCTGAAAGAGCGGCGCCGCCGACGAGCAGCGGCACGTCGACGCCGGCGACGCGCAGGTCCTCCGCAGTCGCGACCATCTGGTGCGCCGAACGGACCAGGAGGCCGGAGAGGCCGATGAGATCCGTGCGGCGTTCCCGCCACGCGGCAATGAGCTTGTCGGAGGAGCATTGAACGCCGAGGTCGACCACGTGGTACCCGTTCGTGCCGAGGATGATCCCCACGAGGTTCTTGCCGATGTCGTGGACGTCGCCGCGCACGGTGGCGAGCAGGAGCGAGCCGCGCGATGCGCTCTGGTCGCCCTTCAGGTGGGGCTTGAGCCGGTCCACCGCGGCCTGCATCACCTCGGCGGAAACCAGCACCTCCGCGACGATGAGCTGGCCGGAGCCGAACAGGCGGCCGACCTCGTCCATCCCCGCCATCAGCGGTCCGTTGATGATGGCGAGCGGCTCCATCCGCGCGAGCAGCTCGTCCAGGGTCGCCTCGAGGCCGGTTCGCGCGCCCTCCACCACCATGCGGGTGAGGCGCTGCTCGGCCGGGAGGTGCTCGTCTGCGGCGGCCGCCCGCGGCTTCGCCTTGCGGTAGCGAGCCACGAACGCATCGACTGCGCTCCTGCTGCCGTCGAACAGCACGTCCTCCGCGAGCGTCACCTCGTCCATGGGCAGCGTGGGGAAGCGGACGAGCTGCTCCGCGTTGACGATCGCGGCGTCGAGCCCCGCCTTGACGCAGTGGTGGAGGAAGACCGCGTTGAGGACCTCGCGCCCGGCGGGCGGGACGCCGAACGAGACGTTCGAGATCCCGAGGAGCGTGAGCGCGCCCGGCACCCTCTTCTTGATCAGATTGACGCCGCGAACGGTCTCCCCGGCGGAGCCCTTGAACTTGGGGTCGCCGGTCGCGGCCGGGAAGACGAGGGCGTCGAGCAGCACCTCGCGCCGCCTCAGACCGTGAGCCTCGAGCCGCTCGAGGAGTCGCTCGGCCACTTCGAGCTTGCGCTCGGCGGTCCGGGCCATGCCGTCGGTTGGGTGCTCGTCGATGCACCCGGCGACGACCGCCGCGCCGAGGCGTCGGGCGAGCGCCGCCACGCGGTCGAGGCGCGCGCCGCCGTCCTCGAGGTTGACGGAGTTGAGCACCGGCCGGCCCGGGACCAGCTCGAGCGCCGCGGCCATGACGTCCGCGTCCGTGGTGTCGAGCATGAGCGGGACGCGCACGGCGCGGCGCAGCGCCGTAACGGCGGCGACCATGGCCGCCTTCTCATCGCCCTCGGGGTCGGCGAGGCAAACGTCGAGCACGCCGGCGCGGCCGCGCACCTGACGCCGCCCGATCTCGGCAGCTTCGGCCCACCGCCCCTCGCGGATCAGCTCCTTGAACTTGCGCGACCCGAGGACGTTGGTGCGCTCGCCGATCAGCAGCGGCGGCGGCTCCTGGACCAGCTCGACCACCTCGCCGCCGGCAAGGCGCGCCGGGTCGTAGGCGGGCGGAGTGCGCGGGGCGCTCGCATCCGCGACGGCGCGCAGGCGGCGGATGTGCTCTTCGGTCGTGCCGCAGCACCCGCCGACGAGATTGACCCAACCCGAGGCCGCGAAGCGGGCGAGCACGCGCGCCAGATCATCGGACGACTCGTGGTAGCGCCCCTCGCCGTCGGGGATGCCGGCGTTGGGCACGACCGACACGAAGCTCGCCGTGAGGGCGGCGAGGGCGCGCACGTGCTCGGTCATGGGGGCGGGGCCGGTCGAGCAGTTGATCCCGACCCACAGCGGTTGCCAGGGCTCGACCATCACAGCCACGGCCTCGATGCTCTGTCCGCCGAGCGTCGTGCCCGTGGGCTCGATGGTGGCGGAAACGGCGACCGGCAGGCCGGGCGCGGCGTCCGTGCAGGCGACGAGCGCGGCCTTGATGTTGAGGGCATCCTGGCAGGTCTCGATCAGGAGCACGTCGGCGCCGCCCTCGGCGAGCCCCTCGGCCTGGATTGCATACGCTTTCACGAGCTCCGAGAACGTGATCCCGCCGGTGAGCGTGAGCGCCTTCGTGGTCGGTCCCATCGAGCCGGCGACGAAGCGGGGCCGCGAGGCGTCGGCCGCTTCCGCCTCGGCGCACGCCTGGCGCGCGAGATCGGCAGCCTTACGGTTGATTTCGCGGCAGCGGTCGGCGAGACCGTACTCGGCGAGCACGACGGGCGTCGCGCCGAAGGTGTCCGTCTCGACGATGTCCGCGCCGGCGGCCAGATAGCCTCGGTGGAGGTCGAACACGACGTCGGGCCGGTGCAGGACGAGCGCCTCGTGGCAGCCAAAGAGGGTCTCGCCGCCGTAGTCCGCCGCGCCGAGCCCGCGTGCCGCCAGGGCGGTGCCGGTGGCGCCGTCCAGCACAAGGATGCGCCGGCGCAGCAGCTCCGCCAGCGCGGATGAGCGCGGTTGAGACTTTGTCACCCTGCCAGTGTAATCCGGTTGGGAGCGAAGTTAGGAGTGAAGAGTTAAGAGTGAAGAGTGAAGAGTTGAGAAACCCGGGGCTCGGACAGTATTGCTAGAGCGCGGCTTTCAGTGTGCATTATCTTGCCTCTAACTCCTAACTCTTCACTCTCAACTCTTAACTCGCCTTTGAACTGCCTCCCGTTCCTGCCGTGCCCGTGAGAAGATGCGAACCTGCGAAGCGCCGAAGCGTAGAACGGGCGAATGGGAGGACGAGAGATGGACCGGTTCACTCGTGGCGAGCGGCTGATTCTGGCTGTGGCGATCGTGGCGGCGGTGATTGCCGGCGTCTTTGCCTGGACCAACTTCACCCGGGCGTTCCCTGAAGCGCACCTGTCGTTCGCGGTGAACCGGAGCACTTCGCAGCCGGTGGCGGAGGCGTTCCTGCGCGACCATGCGCCGGCGGCCTCGGCGGCGCTGGCCGACCGCCGTCACGCGGCGATCTTTCAGGTCGAAGACGGCGCCAAGGTCTA
>PMLC01000108.1 GCA_003158745.1 Acidobacteriota bacterium | reverse complement strand
TCGCCCGAGCTCTGGAACGCCTTGAATCGCTCGGACGTGTTGAACACGTAGATTCGGCCGTCCTTGGTGGTTTCCTGGTAGTAGAGCCCGGTGACCTGGGCGGTGGCGGCGCCGGCGAGCAGAAGGGCGAAAAGGACGGCGGCAGCTACGCGCCGGATTCCGGCACCACGGTTCTTCATCTCGGGTTGGTTGGTGATCGTCATCTCTCCTCCTTGGGGCGATCCCCGTCCCGTGTTTTTTATGGTGGGTGGGTGACGTTTGAAGGAAGGCCGCGTGAAGGCCCTGTGAAGGCCGTGAAGATACGGCGAAGGAGGCACCCCGAATTCAGGCAGCACTGAGCGAGAGGCGACGCTTACGCCGCAGGCTCGACCGCATCGGCCGGTGTTCGTGCACGCCGGCGGGTGAGGGCGATGCCGGAGAGAACGGCGGCGGCCCCGACGAACTGGCCGGCCGTCCAGCGCTCGCCGAGGGTGAGCCAGGCGAACGCCGCCGCCACGACCGGCGTGAAGTTCTGGTACACGGCGGTGCGGGCGCCGCCGAGCGCCGCGATGCCCGCATTCCACAGCATGTAGGCGAGCCCGATCGCGAATATCCCGGAGAACGCGACGCCGAACCAGCCGCGCACGCCCACCGCGCCCCAGTCCTGTCGTGCCAGCGACGGCAGCGCGAGCAGAACCAGCGGCGGTGTACCCGCGATGAACGTGACGAGCGTTGCCGCGATCGGGGGCGTTCGCGCCATCACCCCGCTCGCGAGAACGGTGTAGGCGGCCCACGTCGCGGCGGAGGCGAGGATGAGGAGATCGCCGGTCAGGTTGCCGGTCACCAGGTTGTGCCGCGAGCCTGAGAGGAGCAGCAGCGCGAGTCCGCCGACGGCGAGAGCCACTCCGGCCCAGGCGACCCTCGGCAGCCGGTCCCACCTGAGGGCGGCGCCCAGGAGGGCGACCAGCATCGGACAGGAGGACATGATCAGCGAGGCGTTGGCGGCCGTCGTCCGTGCTATCCCCTGGATGAAGATCATCTGGTAGAGCGTGTTGCCGAGGATCCCGAGCATCGCGAGCATGGCGATGTCCCGGCGGGGGATGCGCGGCATCCCTCCCCGGCTGCGCGCCAGCGCGGCGAGCGTCGCGGTCGCGAGCACGAACCGGATCGCGTTGAACACGGAGGGGTTCAACTCTCGCAACGCGGCCTTGATCGCCGCGTAGTTGACGCCCCAGATCAGGATCGTCACGAGCAGGCCCAGGTCAACGGTGGAAAAGCCGAATTTGCGGGCCGTTGCGGACCTCACCGGCTGGACCCCTTCAGGCGGTTGTCTCTGGGCGGACAGGGCGGCTCGCGATCCTCGCGAGGAACCCCCGGACGGCCTGGACGGCCTCTCCCGTCTGCGCGTACGCGGCAACCTCGACACCGGCCAGACCGAGCAGCAGGCGCGAGACCTGCGCGCCCCGACGGTGGACGAGGAGGACCGGCAGGCCGTGCCGGAGCGCGGCAGCGACTTCGACGCCGACACCGTGCGAAGGGGTCGAGACCTCCGCCACCAGCGCATCGCACCCGGCGACCCAGTCGAGGTCCCGGCGCGCGATGTCAACGTCCGCGACCGTGCCCTCGACCTCGCGTCCGCGCGGGTCGGCGACGTGGCGGGTCGGCACCTCATGGCCGCGCGACTCGATCGCCTCGAGCAAAGCCCCGATCGCCCCGACGTCCCGGGTCGTGTTTGTCATCGCGGCCGCGAGATACACGCGCATCGGCGGGAGTGTAACTCGCATCTTGAGGATTCATCAGTCGGCGCCGAGAAGAGCCGGGGTTTGAGGGCGCTCGGAACGTGCAGAGGCGTCACGCCGGCCTGTGGACACTCGTCGGCGCCGCACCGTACCATGCGGCCATGCGGGGGAGGCGTCGGGCCATACGGGTCGCCATCGAGGCGCTTGCGCTCTCGTACTTCGTCGGTCTCGCGATCGTCTGGACGTGGCCGCTGGCTTTACATTTGAGCGGCAGCCTTGTGAACGCCCCGTGGTGGTATGACGGGTTGCTCAACTCGGCACAGCTCGAGACGTTCTCCTGGAACCTCCTGCACCGACCGTCCGCCTTGCTCGAGGGGTACCAGTTCTACCCGCACCCGGATGTGCTGAGTTTCACCGAGCAGGTACCGGCGCTCGCGGTCGTGGCGAGGCTCTTTCGCCTTGCGGGCGCAACGCCGATCGGAGCTTACAACCTGGTCCTGCTGCTCGGGTTGGTCCTGGACGGATGGGTGGCGTTCCTGCTTGTCCGGACGATCACCGGCGAGATGGCGGTCGCGTTCCTCGCGGCAACCATGGTCGAGGCGATGCCGTACTTCGTCTACGAGCTTGGAAGGGTACAGCTTCTCTGGTGTTGGCCCTTGTTCGCAGCGATCTGGTTCCTGCACCGGCTCGCAATCGGAGAGGGGGTGAAACGCGCGATCGCGGGCCTCGCCGTGGCGGTAGTGCTCACGTATTGGAGCTGCGTCTACTGCGCCGTGCTGGCAATCCCTCTCATCATCGTTGCGACCCTGGTTTACGCGTCGAGCGGTATGGTCGGTCGGCGCGGCGTCTTCCTGCTCCGCACCACAGGCGCGATGGCGATAGGTGTCGCCTCAGCTTTCCCTGGGCTTCTGGTATATCGACGCGTGTCAAACACGTACGGCTTCGGACGCAGCCTCGACATCATCGACCCGGCCGACCTCTCGACCTACCTTCACCTCGTGCCGCGCAAGTGGCCGTTCTGGGCCGGCGCCCTCGCGATCCCGACGAAGGCGGCCGAGCAGGTGCTCTTCCCAGGAGGAGTTCTGCTCGGGCTCGCGGTCGCAGCCGTCGTCGTTTTCGCTGTGGCTCTGGCCCGTCGAACGACTGCCTGGGGTCGCGAGCTGGCTGTGGGGCGCGGTAGACGACTGCTGGCGACGCTATGGCTCGTGCCGGTTTGGGCCGCCGGAGTGGTTGCATCGGTGTGGATGAGCGACCTGAGCCCGGTGCTCGCGGCGGCTCTGATCACCTCGCTGCGGCCGCGAGCTGCCGGCGCCGCAGACGCACGGACTGCGGCGGTGCGGGCGCTGGGAATCATCTCGGTTGCGGCCTTCCTGCTATCGCTTGGACGCTCAGTGGAGATCGGAGGCGCAACGGTCACGCTTCCGCTGCGCTGGCTCTTCGACGTAGTCCCCGGGTTCCACGCGATCCGGCTCGTCAGCAGGTGGGGGGCGATCGCGACCGCATCCACGGCCTGTGCCGTCGCGAGCGCGGGTGTCTGGATACCCGAGAGTCGGCGCTGGCTGCGTGTCGGAGTACCGGCTCTGCTCACCGTCATGGCGCTGGTCGAGCTGCATCCGCGGCCCCAGCAACTCATCCGTGTGGCGCCGCTCGTCGATGACCGCCCCGGCAACCGGTTTCTACGGGACCACCCAGGGGGCGCGGTAGCGGCGCTGCCCGTGCGGGGTGCAGGCCGCCCCACGGACGGAGTCATGCAGGACGCCGTCCTCACCTATGCTGCGGCGTGCTTTCACCGACACCCGACTGTGAACGGGATGAGCGGCTTCGCCCCACCGTTCTACACGGAGGTCGTGCTTCCGGTGCTGGCGGCGTTCCCGGATGCGGAGTCGCTGCGCTTACTTGACGCTTTGGGGGTGCGGTGGATCTACATCCGGGGCGAGCTGCTCGACCCCGCAAGGTTCCGGTTGGTCACGGCTTTCGCGACCGCCCACCCCGAGCGCTTCCGGGTTGCCTTGCAGCGCGGAGACGACGTGGTGCTCGAGCGTGTGGGCAACCTGCGTTCTCCGCTTGAGCAGACCAAAGGCGCCGAGTCGGTGGCCATCGCAGCGCTGCCAGCGGGCTGCACGGCGCAGGCCTTGGCCCCGGGAGGTACGGTGTCCGTGCCAGGCGACTTGGGACAAGGCGGAGGTTGGGTCAGCGGCGCCCCTCAGCTTGGCGGGGAGACGATTACCATTGAATGCCAGCAACCCATCGATGCCGCCGGGTTCCGGTTCGGCCTGGGAGGGCGCTTCGCGGCCTACCCAAGAGGCCTCAAGATCGAGCGCAGACGCGACGAGGGGGAATGGGAGCCTATCTTGATTGAGGAGGACGCGATCGACCTTGAACGCCTTGTCCTGCATCCGCTCGACGACTGGGTCGTAAAGCGGTTCGCGCCGGTGCGGGCGAAGTCCTGGCGGATCATCCAGACAGGCTCGAGCGCCCGCGATCCGTGGGCCGTAGCCGGGATCGGAACCGTCCCCCCCGCGTCCTGAGGAGCGACGGTGTGCCGCGTCACTGAGACGAAAAGTGGGGGGGGACGGACGACGAGACACCGACAAATGTAGCGGCCGCCCGCCGGGCGGCCGGTCTTGCGTGCACAGCGAATAGGCAATAGCGGCCGGCCAGCGGCCGGCCACTACAGTTGTTTCCGGTCTGTCCCTTGACCCTTGACCATTCACCTTCTGCCTCTTTCTGCCCACCTTTCGAACCTCCGAAGAGGTTCCGCAGCCGGCATACGGTAGACTCCAGGTATGCTTGAGTGTCCCATTCTCATCGCGATCGACGGCCCCGCGGGCGCGGGGAAGTCGGCCACGGCGCGCGAGGTGGCGGTGCGGCTGGGCCTCCCTTACTTGGACACCGGCGCCATGTACCGCGCGGTCGCGCTGCTCGCCTGCCGGGAGGGGCTCGGTCCGGATCTCGACGAGCGCGGCCGGGCGGCCGTCGTCGAGATCGCGGCCTTCCTGGAGCTGTCCTTCTCCGGCGACCCCCGTGCGCAGCGCGTGGTTGTGAGGGGGAGCGACGTCACAGAGGCGTTGCGCGCCCCCGAGGTGTCCCAGATGGCCTCGATGGTCTCCGCGATACCCGAGGTCCGGCGCGAGATGGTCCGCCGCCAGCGCGAGATCGCGACCCGCACGGGAGGCGTCGTGGAGGGGCGGGACATCGGGACCGTGGTGTTTCCGGACGCCGTCCTCAAGGTCTTCCTCACCGCCGAGCCCGAGGTCCGCGCGAGGCGGCGATTCGAAGAGCTGACGAAACGGGGCGCCAGGGTCCGGTGGGATGACGTGCTCTCCGAGCAGGGTGAGCGCGACCGCCGCGATTCGACCCGCAGCGCCTCTCCGCTGCGGCCCGCCCAGGGGGCCGTCATCATCGACAGCAGCCGCCTTTCTCTGGCCCAAGTCGTCGACGCCGTCGTCGCCCTTCTGTCGCGAACCCCTTGACACCCTAAGCGTGCGACTCGTATAGTTTGGCGTTTGTAAAACAAGCAGTTAGACGCCCCGCCCGGGGCGTCTCGAGGAGGCCAAGTGGTTGACAGCCAGGACAACAAGCAGCACAACATCCCTGCCGGAAAGGAGGAGAGCAAGAGCACCGTCAGCCGCAACCAAATGCGGGAGCTCGTCGAGGAGTCCTTCCAGCATCTGCGCGAGGGCGACGTCGTTCGCGGCACCATCGTCGCGTTCAACGACAACGACGTCGTGGTGGACATCGGTTTCAAGTCGGAAGGGATCATCGCCCGCTCCGAGTTCACCGACCGCGACGGCAAGCTGACGGTCAAGCCGGGTGACGAGGTGGACGTCCTGGTGGAACGGTTCGACGAGATGGTGGGGGATATCAGGCTCTCCCGTGAGCGCGCGGCCAAGATCCGCGTCTGGGAGGTGCTCGAGACCGCCTACCGTGATGGGGCGCCCGTGCGGGGCAAGGTCGTCGAGCGGGTCAAGGGCGGGCTCGCGGTGGACATCGGCGTGCGCGCGTTCCTGCCCGGTTCCCTCGTGGACCTCCGGCCCACGCGCCGCCTGGAGGACTACGTCGGCGAAGAGGTCGAGGCCAAGATCATCAACTTCGACCGGCGCCGGGCCAACGTCGTGCTCTCCCGCAAGGTGATGCTCGAGGCGCAGATCTCGACCCTCAAGGACGAGACCCTGGCGCACCTGGAGGAAGGCGCGATCGTGACCGGCACGGTGAAGAACATCACCGACTACGGGGTCTTCATTGACCTCGGCGGCATCGACGGCCTCCTCCACGTGACCGACATTTCGTGGGGTCGGGTCGGGCACCCCAACGAGTACTTCAAGGTCGGCGACGAGGTAAAGGTCGTGGTACTGCGCGTCGACAAGGAGAAGGAGCGGGTGTCGCTCGGATACCGGCAGCGGTTCGAGGACCCGTGGACACACGTCGAGGCGCGCTACCCGGTCGGCAAGAAGGTCGGCGGCAAGGTCACCAACGTCGTGGACTACGGCGCCTTCGTCGAGCTGGAGGAAGGCGTCGAGGGCCTCATCCACGTCTCGGAGATGTCGTGGACGAAGAAGGTCAAGAACCCGAAGAGTCTTCTGCACGCAACCCAGGAGGTCGAGGTCGTCATCACCGAGGTGGACATCGACAAGCGCCGCCTGTCTCTCTCGCTGCGCCAGGCCGAGCCCAATCCGTGGGAGGAGTTCGCCACCCGCTTCCGCGTCGGCAGCAAGGTGAAGGGCGTGGTTCGCAACCTGACGGAGTTCGGGGCGTTCGTGGAGCTCGAGCCCGGCGTCGACGGCCTCGTGCACGTTTCGGACATGGCGTGGACCCGCCGCCTGACCCACCCGTCGGAGGTCGTGCAGAAGGGCCAGGAGATCGAGGCGATGATCATTGCGATGGACATCCCGAGCCAGCGCATCTCGCTCTCGATCAAGGAACTGATGCCCAACGAGTGGGACGAGTTCGCGACCTCCCACCAGGTCGGGGACGAAGTCGAGGGGTTTGTCACGAACGTCACCGACTTCGGGTTGTTCGTCGAGCTCGCCCCCGGCGTCGAGGGGCTCTGCCACATCTCGGAGGTGGAACGGCGCGGGAACCAGGCGCTCTCCGCCTCGTTCGATCGCGGGCAGCGCGTGCGGACCCGCTTGATTCGGATCGACTGGAACGAGAAACGGATCGGCCTCTCGCTGCGCGGTATCCCGCAGCCGGAGGCGAGCGAGAAACCTGCGGTGCCCGAACTGGAAGCCGAGGAGATCGCTCTCGAGCAGGTGCCGGAGCAGGCGGCAGACGAGACGGAAACCCCGGAGGCGACGGCCGAAGAAGGTGCCAAGGAAAGCCAGCTGCCGGAGCAGGCGGTAGGCGAGACGGAAGCGTCGGAGGCGATGGCCGAGGAAGCTGCCAAGGAAAGTCCGCTGCCGGAGCAGGCGGCAGGGGAAACGGAAGCCGCGGAAGCGACTACCGAGGATCGTGCGAAGGAAAGCACCGAGGCCGGCGGCGAAGGAGAGCAGGAGAATTGACCCGTTCAGGTGAGGAGCGGAGGAGGATTTCAGAATGACGAAGGCCGATATCATCAAAGTGCTCGCGGATCAGGTTGGCTTGACGCGGCGGGAGGCCGCGGCGGTGCTCAGCGTTGTCCTGGATGGCGTCGTCGAGGCGATCCGTGAGGGTGAGAAGGTCGAGCTCCGCGGCTTCGGCTCCTTCCGCACCCGCAAGCGCCAGGCCCGCTCGGGGCGCAACCCGCGCACGGGCGCCCAGGTCAACGTGCCCCCGAAGGTAGTTCCCTACTTCAAGCCCGGCAAGCAGCTCCGCGAGACGCTCGGCGGCAAGTGAGGGGCTGTTGCAGGAGCTCTTCGCCCCTTGGCGGTTCGCGTACGTGTCAAACGCTGGCGCCTCTTCAGACTGTGTTCTCTGCGCCGCCGCGGGCATGGGGGATGAGACCCTCACCCTGGCGCGGGGGGAACGGACGTTTGCCCTCCTCAACCGCTTCCCGTACACGTCCGGCCACACGATGGTGGCGCCGGTTGCCCACGTCGCAGATCTCTGCGAGCTCGATGCGGCAACCCTGGCGGATTTGATGGGGTTGGTCCAGCGGGTGGTCCGGGCGGTCCGGCAGGTGTACCAGCCTCACGGTTTCAACGTCGGTTTCAACCTCGGAGAGGCGGCCGGAGCCGGCATCGCCGATCACCTCCACCTCCACGTCGTTCCGAGGTGGCGCGGCGACACCAACTTCATGGCCGTCACTGCGGACGTGCGCGTCCTGCCCGAGGACCTCTCCGTGACGCGTGCCAAGCTGAGGCGCGCCCTGGAGGTCACGGGTGGTTGAGCCGGGCAAGCCGGTCGGGATGTCGCTCCCTCTCCCAGTCCTGCTCGGGCTCGCGTGGTTCGTGCCGGGGCTCGGGCACGTCTTGCTCGGCCGCAGGCTGCGGGCCGTAGTCTTCTTTATCGTGATCGTGGTCGGTTTCCTTGCTGGTCTTTTCCTCGACGGTGAGCTGATGGTGCCGCACCCCGGCGACCCGCTCTCGTACCTGGCCACGATCGCCAGCGTGGGCAACGGCCTGCTCTTCTTCATCGCTCGCGGCGTCGGCCTCGGACAGGGCGTGGTTACTTCCGCCTCCTACGAGTTCGGGAACACGTTCCTGCTCACGGCCGGGATGATGAACCTGCTGCTCGTTCTGGACGCCCACGACATCGCGACCGGCAAGAAGGACTGGTGATGCTGGACCATCTCTCGCTGATGGTGCTCCACGGCCTTCTGATTGCCGTGTTCTTCTCCTTTCTCTGGAAGCGCGACAAGAAGGAGCGCTGGCACTACTTCTGGAAGGTTTTTGGAGCGCTGGTCGTGGGAGCGATCGTGCTCGGGTGGGTGATGTATCCGTTCCCGCTCAGCTGAGGACGAGCCGGACGGGTGCGCGATGCACGCCCCGCGATCCCTTTCCGTGGCGCTCGTCGTGGTGCTCTCGGTAGGCTACATCTACCTGGGCACTCGTCCGCACAACCCGGAGATGGTTCGGGCCGTCCCAGACAAGCTGCTCCATGGTGGCGCGTATGCCCTGCTCGGTCTGTCGGCCGGGTCGGCCGCGTCTGCGCTGGGCGTTCCAGGCGCCCCCCTGGTCGGTTGGGGGTACGCGGTGGCCCACGGCGTCTTGCTCGAGGTGATTCAGTATTTCACGCCCCCACGCAGCGCCGAGGTCGGCGACGCGGTGGCCGATGCCGTGGGCGCGGCGTTCGGCGTCGCGGTCCTGGCGGCGTGGAGAAGGCGCAGGTGAACATCTTCCTGGTGGCCGGCGAGGCCAGCGGGGACCTCCACGCCGCGAACCTGGTCCGCGCCCTGCGTCTCCAAGAGCCGGCGATCCGGGTGTTCGGGGTCGGTGGCGAGAGGCTCCGCGAGGCCGGGCTCGAGTGCGTGGCCCGTAGCGAGGAGCTGTCGGTGATGGGGCTCGCGGAGGTCGTGAAGGACCTGCCCCGCATCCTGCGGCTCTCCCGCCGTGTTCGCGCGGCCGCCTTGGCGGGTCGCCCCGACGTGGCGGTTCTCGTGGATTCGCCGGACTTCAACCTCCCGCTCGCCCGGCACCTGCGGCGCGCCGGGATCCCGGTCGTGGTCTACGTCTCCCCGCAGTTCTGGGCGTGGCGCGCCGGGCGGGTGCGCCGGATCCGCCGTGACGTGCGGCGCGTGCTGTGCGTTCTCCCGTTCGAGGTGGAGTTCTACGCCGCCCACGGAGTCGCCGCCGAGTACGTCGGCCACCCGCTGGTGGACGAGCTCGCGCCGGTGATGGCCGCGATGCCCCCGGTCGAGGGTCTCACTCTGGCGCTCCTTCCGGGGTCGCGTTGGCACGAGGTCGTGGCCCTGCTGCCGACGATGCTCCGGACGGCAGCCTCGCTCCGCGGCGAATTGGAGGGCTTGCGCGTGCGCCTGATCGCCGCGCCGGGGCTGGAGCGGGAGAGGCTCTCGGCGATGGTCGCGGGAGCCCCGCTTCCTGTCGAGATCGTCACCGAGGACCGGCATCGCGCCCTGGCAGCGTCCGCAGCGGCCCTGGTAGCCTCCGGCACCGCGACCCTGGAGTGTGCGCTGCTCGACGTTCCGATGGTGGTGGGTTACCGCCTGCACCCGGTCTCGTACGCGCTGGCGAAGCTGATGGTGCGCGTCCCGCACGTCGCCCTCGTGAATCTCGTGGCCGGCAAGCGTATCGTGGCGGAGGCCGTGCAGAACGAGTTCAACCAGTCACGGCTGCTGGCCGAGGTGAAGCGCCTGTTCGGCGCGGCTGGCCCGGCGCAGCGGCAGGAACTCGCCTTGGTCAGGAAGGCGCTGGGGAAGCCGGGCGCCAGTGCCCGCGCGGCGCGGGCTGTCCTGGCGGCGGTGCGGGAGGCGACGTGAAGGCGCTGCGCAGGATCCTGAAGCTGCTGCGCCCGCACCTGGGCTGGGTGGTCACGGCCGCCGTGTTCATGGTCGGTGTGGCGCTCGCAACCGTCGTGATGCTCTTCCTGATTGGCCCGATCCTCGAGACCGCCCTGGGGTCGTCGCTGCCGATCCCGGCCTTGTCCGGCGGACACGCAGCCGGAAGCGCGCACGGCGCATCCGCCGCGGGCCAGCTCGCGCCGGTCCGTCTGCTCCAGGTGTGGTTCGACGAAACCCGCACCTCGCTGCGTCGCGTCCTTCCGACCGACGCAGGCATCATCCTGCTACTCGGATTCTTGGCCGTGGTCGCGAAGAACGCGTTCACGTACTTCGGTCACTACGCGATCTACCGCGCCGGCTTGGCGGCGGTGAAGGACCTGCGCGACAACCTGATGGACCGGCTCCTCGGCCAGTCCGCCAGGTTCTACCAGAAGCAGCCCACGGCAGTCCTGATGTCGCGGGTCACCAACGACATCGAGCAGATCACCGTCGTGATCTCCGACCGCCTGTCCGACGTGGTGCAGGACTCGTTCACGGTCGTCGGGGTGCTTATCTACGTGCTGTCGCTCAACCTCCGCCTCGCTCTCACCGTGCTGGTCGGCGCGCCGCTGTTCCTCTGGCCGATCCTGCATTTCACCGAGAAACTGCGTAAGCGGTCGCACCAGAGCCAGGAGCGCCTCGGCGAGATGAACGCCGTCGTGGACGAGGTGCTCAAGGGCTACCGCGTCGTGCAGTCGTTCGGCATGGAGCCGTTCGAGGCGGGCCGCTTCCGCGAGACCACGCGCCGCCACTTCAAGGCCAACCTCAAGGCGCGCAAGGTGCTCGCCCTCAACGCCCCGGTCGTCGAGGTGATAGGCGCCGCGGGCGTGCTCGGCCTGCTGCTGTACGCCCACAAGCTGATCGGCGCCGGGACGATGACCGCGGCGTCGTTCGCGTCGTTCCTCGTCGGCCTGTACTCGCTGTACACGCCGATCAAGCGCCTCACCCGTGTCAACCTCGCGCTTCAGGGCGCGGTCGCCGCCGGGGAGCGCGTGTTTTCCGCGATCGACGAGCCGGTGGCGGTCCACGACAGCTCGGGCGCCCGCGAGCTGCCTCGAATCCGCAAGGGGATCTCCTTCGAGGGCGTCTCGTTCGCCTACGAGCCCGAGAAGCCCGTGCTGCGCGGCCTCGACCTCGCGATCCCCGCGGGCAAGGCCGTCGCCCTCGTCGGCCCCTCGGGCGCCGGCAAGTCCACGGTGGCCCAGCTCCTGCCGCGGTTCTGGGACGTGCAGGAGGGGCGAATCACGATCGACGGGACCGACATCCGCGACGTGACGCTTTCGTCGCTGCGCGGGCAGCTCGGTCTCGTCACCCAGGAGACCGTCCTCTTCAACACGACCGTGGCGGCCAACATCGCATACGGGCAGAGCGCGATCGACCGCGAGCGGCTGCTGGCGTGCGCGCGCGCCGCGTTCGCGGACGAGTTCATCCTCGAGTTCCCCGACGGCTACGACACGGTGATCGGTGAGGCCGGCGCCCGGCTCTCGGGCGGCCAGCGCCAGCGCATCGCCGTTGCGCGGGCGCTCTACAAGGACCCGCCGATCCTGATCCTGGACGAGGCGACCTCGGCGCTCGACGCCGAGTCCGAGGCGATCGTCCAGCGCGCGCTCGAGAACCTCATGCAGGGCCGCACAACGCTGGTCATCGCCCACCGTCTCGCGACCGTCCGCAACGCCGACACGATCGTCGTGATGGAGGATGGGCGGGCGGTGGAGCTCGGCAGCCACGCGGAGCTGATGGCGGCTGCCGGCGCGTACGCCCGCCTAGCCAACATGCAGGGGATTACGGAGTAGGCACCGCCGATATCGGACCGTCTGCGTTGTTGCGCTCGCCCGCTCGCATCCTCACATAGCCTCCGGCTATGCTCCGGTGCGGCGGGTTCGCGCGCCTAGCATCCGGCCCAATCTCGGCGGCGCGGCTACACGCCGCATGGCGCAACGCTTGCCCGACCCCACGTGTCGGTGCGAGCATCATCCACCTTCCAGTCGAAAGTTAGAATAGACCGGGCTGCCGGGTTCTACCGGCAGCCCGCATAGCGACCAGGGCCGTCGATTCAAGCGCTTCTGGTGATCCTCCCGTGCCAGCTACGGCCCGGAGCACTCCGGCGGACATGAGAAAGGACTGCGCAACGCTCCTCCGACCGATCCCGGAATCACCGACACGAACTCGGGATCGTTGAGCGGCGAGTAGATCATCGAGGCGTAAGCGAAGTACGGAGCCTGCGAATCGTCGGGCTCGACCTCAAGAAATTGCAGGCCGTCATCATCGGTTCCCGCACAGCCAGTCGCATTTGTGCACCACATCAGCTTCGAGAAGAAGTCATCGATCTGTCGCCAACCCCACGGCGGCAGCGTGACAACGAACGGCTGCAGAGCAATGGCGTCGAGCCAATAGCGCGGGTCCTGAGTGTCTGGATTCGAGAACGCCATGAATAGCCTCGAGGTGTAGACGCGAAGCGTGAGCTGAGTCGGGCTCGGGTTGACGAAGCCGACGCTCATGCGGAAGTTCGCCTTCCCCGCCGTCGCCCAGGGGATCGTCACCGGGCCAACAAAGGGGACCGAAGTACTTTGCCCGAGCTGGCCGCTGCCGAGCAGTGCCCCGCCCTGACTGCCCTGGCTGTTGACGTTGTGCAAATACACCGCCACCGCGCCCGGGATCTCCAAGCCCACCGCCGCGTGCGTGTCGGCGACCCCTTGCAGCAGGTCGCCGCCCTTGAGCACGATCATGCGCGCCTGATCTCGGGACGTGAGGCGTGGAAAACTCCACGTCGGCGCCGTTGCAAGATCGTCGACGAAACCACCTCCGGCCACGGCGACCCAGACGCGCTTCACCACGATGTCCTGCTGCAGCGACAGAAGCAGGATCCTGACCTCGCTGTCCCAATAGCTGCCGTTGAGGCCCTTCACGCCGCTGACGACGGCGGGGAGGACATANNAGGACACCTGTGATGATGCGATGAACTCTCATTGTCGCTCCCTATTGCGCGTCGGGCACTGGCCCTTTCGAGGGAAACTCACAACCGTTGATCCCGATCGTTGAATGTCGATCTTGTCGACCATCGCGAGTTTGGCGCGTGTTGCCTCTTTCAATCAACCTGCGGTCCTTCTCTTCGGCGGCGTCGTGAATTCGCATTCTTCTTGAGGTCGCCAGCCAATCTCCTTACCGTTTGCTCTTGTGAGAGAACTGTTACGCCTATTCCGTGTGTCTGTCAAATCCGACACGGAGGGGGCAGTCACCCCGGCCGCAGGCCCGGCGAAGGAACTTCGCCCACGCCGGTTCGTCGGCAACCCGCGCCATGCGTTCGCCCCGTGGGAGATCGGCTTTGAGCGTTTCTTGCCCACGGCGAGCGCATAATGGGGGCCGTCAAGTCTCGAGGAGAAGCGCGATGGCGGCTCCCAAAGAACTTGTAGCCCTTGTCGAACGGTTCGATCGCACCCTCGTATCGTACGAATCCGGGGCGTACAACGAGGCACAGGTCCGGGCCG
>PMLC01000126.1 GCA_003158745.1 Acidobacteriota bacterium | reverse complement strand
GCTGCTCGGCGGCTTCTCGCGGGTAAGGCCGACGTCTGTCACCTTGTCCCGGACGAGATGATCCCGGAGGTTGGCCGGACGTCCGGCCTTCGCATCGAGCAGCAACCGAGGCTGGCGGTGCAGCTCCTCGCGATCCAACCGGGGGTGGCCGGCGGCGAGGCTCGCCGATGTGCGAGTCCGGCGGGCGCTGCTCCTGGCCCTCGACAGAGACTCTTGGGTGACGCACCTTTTCCGCAACAACGGGATGGTCGCGTCGCAGTACGTTCACCCGGCGGTATTCGGCTACGATCCCACACTATCGCCCGCGCCCTACGACCCCACCGAAGCCCGGCGGTTGCTGCAGGAATCCGGCGTTCGGAACGGCTTCGACGTTGTGCTGGGCTGTGATCCAGCCGGTGAAGCGGTGGCACTGGCGATCGCCCGAGACCTGGCCGCCGTCGGCGTCCGCGTGCGGGTCGCCCCGGGCGAGAGGTACCCCGCGCTCCGCTACTTTGCATGGGCCTGCAGCACGGGCGATGCCTCGGAGTTTTTCGACTTCCTTCTCCACGACGGAATCGACCCCACAACGATAGCGAACGTGGGCTTCAGCTACCGCGAGAGTGAGAGGTCGCTCCGCGACGCAGGGTGCGAGTCGAACTCAAGGAAGCGACTGGAGTTGCTGCAGAGGGCGCAACGCGAGACGCTCCGGATGCTGCCGTTCTTGCCATTGACCATCCGCTGGGGCAGCAAGGGCGCGTCCTCGCGGGTCGAAGTCGTGAACCGCTTCGACGAGCGCGAGTGTGTGGCGGCCTTTCACTGGCGGACCTAGCCTGGACTATTTGTGGGGGTTCGCCGCGAGAACGCGGACGTGGCTGGCTTCCGGCCATAACCACCAAGGCCCCGCGTCGTTTCCGATGCGGGGCCCGATTCGGAGGACGGGGTTCAGGGTTCGAATCCGTCCCGGTGGAGGCTCACGGTCCGTATAGGTTGAAATTGAACGCCTTGGTGATGAACACGGCCATCTGGTCCCGGTTGAGGGTGGTGGAGGGACAGTAGTTGCCGCCACCACAACCGGCGGTGATCCCGTTGGCCGCGATGTAGTGGATGTACTTACAACCTCCGTCGGTCGGCGCCACATCACCGAACACCGACTCTCCCCCAGCCTCGCAGTCGTAGGCGCCCAGGCCGGGGATCGTGCCTGAAACCGGAATCGGACCAGTGGCAGTCGCCTTCGCCACGAACACCGCCATCTGCCAGCGGTCCACCGTCAGGCCCGGGCAGTAGTCGCCGTCGCCGCANNGCCTCCAGAGACGCAGTTGTAGTCACCCATGCCGGGGACCGTGCCGCTCGTCGGAACGTTGTTGCCCGCCAGCGCGATGGACAGGAAGACCGCCATCTGCCACCGGCTCGTGCCAATGCCGGGGCAGTAGTTGCCGTTACCGCAACCCGCGGTGATGTTCTTGTGCAGCATGGTCTCGATGTAGCTGTAAGCCCAGCGCGTCGGCGGCACGTCCGCAAACGAGTTGCCGATGTGCACCAAACGAACGCGCCAGCCGCCGGCCGTCAGCGTCTCGGTGAAGGTGGCATCCCAGTGCTGCGCGGGACGTGTCGGAGGGTTGGACACGCCGAAGATGAAACAATTGCCGGTGGCGGAGAAGCAGTTGCTGGTGGCGCCGGGGGCTACTGTGCCGTATGCCGCCGAGTTGTCCAGGATGGAGTAGTAGGAACCGCCAGGCCCGCTAAACCCTGCCGCCGTGCCGGTGAAGGAAACAGACGCACCAGTCGGGTTGGTCCAGGACGGCGCGATCATGACCTGCTCGCCCGGTTCGAGGACGCCATTGAGATTGGACGATGTGAGAGGCGCCGAATGAGCGTCGACGGACATCGCGTCGGCCGTCATGAGGACTACCGGGACGGCTATCGACGCGCTGTTGTTGGCCGGGTTGGGGTCCCCCGCGTCGCTCATAACGCTCGCGGAGTTGCTAACGCTGCCCAGGGCCGTGGGAGTCACCGTGATAGTCGCGTTCGCGGTTGCCCCGTTGGCAACGGTGCCGAGGGAGCAAGTGACGGTGCCGCTCGCGTTGGAGCAGTTCGCAGAAGCTGAAACGAAGGTCAACGTCGATGGCAGCGTGTCCGTCGCCAGGACCCCGGTTGCGTCTTCCGGGCCGCCGTTTGTAACCGTCAGCGTGTATACGAGGCTTGCGGAGAGAAAGACGGGGTTCGGCGCGGCGGAGATCCCAATCGAGAGGTCCGCAGACTGCGTCGTTGCAATGACGGTGGCAGTCGCGTCGTTGTCGGCGGGAGTCGGGTCATTTGGCCAGGGGGCATGAGCGGTGTTGACGATCGTACCCTCGGCCGTCGGCGTGGTAACGATCGTGAAGGTGGCGCTGCCGCCGCCTGCAAGCGTGGGGACGAAGCAGGTGACGGTTCCGCTGGAATTGGAGCAACCGTTGGATGCGGACACGAAACTGAGGCTGGCAGGGAGTGGGTCGGTCACGAGGACGTTGGCTGCCGTCGCCGGTCCTACGTTCCGGACGACCAGCGTGTAGGTGAGATTCTGGCCTACGAGGACTGGATTCGGGCCGGCGGTTTTGGTAAGGGCCAAGTCCACGATGTTCGAGTTGACTGCCTGGTACGCGTCGATGCGCCCCCATCCGAACGTGTTGTTGGGTATTTGGCTTCCCGGCACCCCGCCGCAGGTCTGACTCGAGGTTTCTGGAACGGCGGATTGGGTGACGACCGTCTTGACCGCCTCCACCTGTCCTTTCAACGAAGGCGCCGCCGACAAGAGGAGAGCGACCTCTCCGGCCACGTGGGGTCCGGCCATGCTGGTGCCGTCCCAGGTCGCCCAGCTATTGGGAGGAACGCAGGATCGGACGCTCACGCCCGGAGCGGAGACATCGGGTTTGAGCCTGCCGCTTCCGTCCACGGTGACCGGCCCCCGGCTCGAAAACCCGGCGATATCGTCGCTGCTGTCGGTGGCACCCACGGTCAGGGACGCTTCGTAAATGGCCGGCGGATCGGTCACCGTGCTGCAGTCGGAGCCACTGTTGCCGGCAGACACCACGACCACGATGCCGGCCGCGGTCGTGTTCTCGACGATGGTCTGCAAAATCGTGGGATCCGTGCAGCCCTCGCCCGTCGTGCAGCCCCAGGAATTGTTGATGACGTGGGGCGCCTTGGTCGGGTCGGGGTTGTTGCCGCTAAGGTCTGTGGGCGCAATGAAGAACTGGAAACACTCCGTGTAACGGGCCGGCGTACCGGCGCCTTGGTCCATGTTGCGACATGCGATCCACTTTGCGCCGGGCGCCATGCCAACCTGGTTGCCGGCGCCGTCGTCGCCCACCATCGTCCCCATCGTGTGGGTGCCGTGGCCATAGTCGTCGCAGGGGACTTGCGAGTCGTTGCCGCACGGGTTGCCGGTCGAATCGTGGATCGAGTCATGCCAGTTGTAGTTGTGGTCCGCGGTGCTGCCGTTCCAGCCGCGGTAGTGGCTCTTCAATGCGGGGTGATCCCACTGGACGCCGGTGTCGCCGCCGGAGGTCACGGCGCCTTGGCCGTTGTAGCCCAGCGCCCAGACGTCCGGAGCGCGGACCTTGGTGATGTTCCACTCGACGGTGTCCGGTGAGCCGGGGGGTGTCACCTCGTCGCGGCGCGGCCGCAGCAACTGCTTGACCTTGGGGTTGGCGAAGACCTTGAGGACATCCTCGCGCTCGGCCATCGCCCGGACAACGTCGATGCCGCCGCGCACCCAGACCATGTTGGCGATCCAGTACGGGCGGTGCTCGACGCCCAGCTCGGCGAGCCTCGCGAGGATCGGGCCCTGGCTGACACGGGCCATAGAAGTCAGGGCATCAACGACAAACTGGCCCTTCTCCTTGGTTGGAAGCTCGGCCGCGACGCTCACCTCGGCCTGCTGACGCAAGAACACGAGAAACTCGGTCGTGCCTTGCTGGGCGGTGCGCAACACCCAGGGGTCGACCTTGGCCGCCCAACCCGAGGCGACGCCTGGCGGCTCAGTCGCGCTCGCCACCGTCACACCGAAACCGAGAAATACCAGGATAGCCGCGACCAAGATCCGTTGGAAACCGCGCATCGACTCCTCCTTCAGGTCACGAAGCCTGACACCCTCGCGGATAATAGCGGATTTTTCTCAGAGTGACTTCTGACCCACGATCAGTAAGGGCCACTTCGTGCAATGAGCTTCCACGCAGGACCGGGAGGGAACGCTCTCAGATCCGGTTTCCACATCACGGTCTCCGGCTTGTCGCCTGCTGATCAAGCTTCCCACCCATGATGACCCCCTGAAGCGTCCTCGAGTCAATTGCCGGCAGGGCTCCGCCTTCCGCACCTGACGGGACACCAGTCCCCTTCGGCAGACGGCTCTTCGCCGCCCGGTCTGGCCAGGACCGCCTGGAGTCCTTGACCGCTCCCTGGCCGGGGGTATCATCGATGGCTGAGAGAGAGGAAATTCCTAATCCCTCGCGAGGAGAGAATGTCGGAGACGGCCGGGTCGCGATTCGCATTCCGGCGCTGCGGCGCCGACGTCAGGATCTTCCCTTGGGTGCGGGTCGTCTCGCCCGAGACCATCAGCATCGGGGATTCCGTCATCATTGACGACTTTGTCTTCCTGATGGGAGGCGAGGACACGCGAATCGGGAGTTTCGTGCACCTCGCATCCTTCTCCTGCTTTGTTGGTGGAGGACGCCTCGTTCTCGAGGACTTCGCCGGCATCTCGAGCGGCTGCCGAGTCTACACGGGGAACGACAACTACCTTGGCGAGAGCCTAACGGGTCCTACGGTACCTCCTCCCTTTCGCGTCGCTGAGCGTTCCTTCGTTCACGTAGGCCGACACGCCGTCGTCGGCGCAAACACAGTCATTCTCCCCAAAGTGACGATCGGCGAGGGATGCGCAATCGGCGCAAACTCCTTCGTGAAGTCCGACTGCGAACCGTGGACAATCTACGTCGGATCGCCGGCACGTCCGGTCCGGTCTCGGCGGCGGGATCGAATCCTCGAGCTCGAGACCGAGCTGCGGCGGACCCTCTACGACGCTTCTGGACACTACATCCCGCAAAGCGCCCGGCCTCCGGTCTCCTCACCGGGCTGAAAGGCAGCCGAAACGCCGTGCTCCCAGTCGCGCGCCCGTCGCTCCCACCGCTAGAACGTTACGTTGCTCTTCTTGAACAGATTTGGGACACACGCCTGCTCTCCAACTTCGGCACCTTTGCGCAGCTCTTCGAGGCGCGGGCCCAGGCGTATCTCGGGAACCCGTTCGTCCGATGCACGGCCAGCTGCGACCTTGGTCTTGTCGTCTCTGTTGCTGCGCTGGGGCTGCCCGACGGCGCTGCCTGCCTCGTCCCGTCTTTCACCTTCAACTCCACAATCAACGCAGTCCTCTGGAACCGACTTCGGCCCGTCTTTGTCGACTGCGATCCGGTGACATTCAATATCGATGTCCGTGACGTCCGTCGCCGGCTCGGTGCCGTGGCTCCGGCCGCCATCATCGCCACGCACGTCTTTGGCAGTCCGCTCGATCTCGACGCCCTCCTGAAGGCGGCTCGTGAAGCGGGCGCACGTGTCGTCGTCGACGCGGCCCACGCTTTCGGCTCGGTTTACCGCGGGCGACGCATCGGGGCCGCGGGCCTCGGTGACTTTCAGGTATTCAGCTTCAGCGGCACCAAGCAGGTTACGTCGGCTGAGGGGGGGCTCGTGGCCGCGGGCGGGTTGGAGGACGTCGAGAGAATCGAGAAACTCCGGGCCTACGGCTTCCGTTGGAACTACGTCTCGGAGGTGGTCGGGCTCAACGCCAAGCTCTCCGAGCTCCACGCCGCTCTCGGGACGCTCCTCGTTGGCGACGTCGAGGACGTCGTCTCCCGACGGAACGCCATCGCGGCCCGCTACCGAGCGGGACTCTCGGATATCGGGGACATGGCGTTTCAGGCCGAGCTGCCTGAGACCCGGTCGACCTTCAAGGATTTCGGCATCCTCTGCCCTGCGCGGCGCGATGAGCTGTCCGCCCACCTCGGGCAGCTCGGAATTCAGACGAAGAAGTACTTCCGTCCGCTCCACGGCATGCCCGCGTATGCGCGGTTCAGGTCGGCAGACGACGACCTTGTCGACACGGAGGCCGTCTACAGCCGGATCCTATGCCTCCCGATCTTCAACGAGCTTGGGGATGGTGACGTGGATCGCGTCTGCGAGGTGATCCGGAATTTCTATGGCGTCAGGTAGGCGACTGGACGCCTTCAGGCTCCACATTGGCCGCTTGAGGGCTCGCCTCGGCCCCCAAGAAGCGGAGCCGCTTGTCTCGGTCGTCGTTCCGACGTTCAACCGCGGCCCGCTTCTCGCCGGCAGAACTTTGCCGGCGGCTCTCGCCCAGACCTATCGTCGGACCGAGATCATCATCGTCGGGGACGCCTGCACCGATGACACCGAGGACCGCATTCTCGCCCTCGGCGACCCCCGCCTCCGGTTCGAGAACTTGGCAGAACGGGGAAGGTACCCCGAGGATCCTCTCCTCCGTTGGATGGTTGCAGGAACGAAGCCCGCTAATCGCGGTCTCGATCTGGCTCGCGGAGACTGGATCGCCTTCCTGGACGACGACGACGTCTGGGAGCCCGACCATCTCGAGTCCCTTGTTTCCGTCGCGTGGGAAACCGGCGCCGAGTTCGTCTACGGCGCAGGGCTGCTCGAGCGGTCGCCGGGCGAGTGGCTTCGCATCGGCGGCTCTCCGCCGGCCACAGGGAAGATCCTCCACTCGGCCGTCCTCTACCGCGGGTACCTCCGGTTTCTGCGATACGACCCTGAGGCATGGCAGGCCGGGATCGGGGGTGACGCCCACCTCTGGTGCCGGATGCAACGGTTGGGGGTACGGTTCGCGTTCATCGACCGGGTCGTCTCGTGTTCTCCCCTCCGGCCTGGAGAGGACCTCCGGGGTCAGCGAGCGGCCGAGCGTGCACGCGCCGAGTGGAGCGCTCGCCTCCGGCGGGCGGGAGACGACGCTCGGGCCGACCGCGAGCCCGGCCTCCAGGGCCATCACGCTCCTGAGTAGGCCGCGCTGTTTCTTCGGCAGTGGGCAACCGGGTGCAAGANNCCGTGTGCTGGACCGCGAGGCGCCGCAGTTGCTCCTGCCGCCCCAGCGCTACGGACAGGCCACGGGGTTCATATTAAAGTCGTAGTTGCCGATGCACTTGAAGACCCCGGCGCCGAAGTTTGCGAGCCCAGAGACCCAGACCCCGCTGTAACCCATGTCGACCTCGTAGCCGGCGGCGTTATAGATGGCGTAGTTCGACGCCGCCACGACGGAGTTCTGGATCGTGAGGGCGCTGTACTGGCCTCCGTGGGTGTAAATGCCGAGGGAAGTTCCACCTAAACCTGTAGCGTCCGCCACGGATTGGTTGTACATCTCAACCGCCGTGCTGTCCGCGTAGACGCCGACCGTGACCGTCGAACCGCCGTTGGCAAAGGCCTCCGCGCGGTCGAGGACGATGCGTGAGCCGTTCGCGTAGACGGCGTATGCGTAGCTTCCCGTTCCGCTGTTCCGCATTGTTAGACGTGTGAAGGTGTTGACCCCGCCGCTGGTCGAGACGGTGGCGATGAGGTCACCTGTGTTCACGAGAAAGGTCTCTTCCATCCCCGACCCCTCGAGGCTGACCCAGGCTGGGACGGACAGGCCGCCCGATCCAAGGTCGTAGGTCCCTGGCCCCAGCTTGATGAGCCACCGGTTGGCGTTCGAGGGTGCCTCATAACCGCTGCCCGGGATGGCAGCCACCAGGCTGGCCAGCTCGGTCCCGGAGTTGACGTCGGAGTTGGACTCTCCTTCTGGGTGGTGGTAGACCAGCACGGTGTGGGGCGGCCAGTTGCCGGTGCCGCGCATTGCCTTCTCGATGAACACCGCCATCTGATTGCGGGTAACGGGGGTGCCAGGGCAGTAGTTGCCGCCGCCGCAGCCTGAGGTGATCCCGTCGAGACCGAACTGCTCGATCCAGGGGTCGAACCCAGTCGTGCAGGTGATATCGGCGAACGGTACCCCGGGGACGCAGGCCGGTGGCGTGTAGACGGAGAGAGTCGAAGCCAGCAGTTCCTCGCCGGAGGCCACACCGATGCCTGAGGAGGTCGCGCTCTCCGAGGCGGCACTAGCGCGGGCGGCGACGGAGGGCGCTGGCGGCATGAGACGCTTCACCGGCGGGACCGCCGGTTGCGCGACCGCCGCCGACGCCCCGAGAACAACGGAAAAGATCGTGATGACACCGACTGTCTTGACCATGAACATGACATCCTCCTTACGCTGCCTGGACTTGACGGCGTGCCGGACGATCTGCCTGTACCCCCTCGTGCACTTCCGCGCACCTGGCTAGGATTCTGGGAGTCAATACAATGGGCGCGCGCAGGCTATTCCCACCGAGGGGCCAGACCCGGACGTGTGGATCGATCGTGGCCGGACTACTGTGTCCAGGGTGACCCGGCGATCAGCGCTCGGACGGTCTCGCAGACTGCCCGGCGCAGCCAACCAAGCGACACCGGGTGGTACAGGACGTACGGAGGCGGCAACCTAGGGATCGAGTGGATTCACTGAGTATCAACGACATCGGCGAGCACCTCATCGCACAAGAAGACTTGCACACCCCTCTCCCACCCCGCGGCAGAGTGCCCTCAGCGGCGCCCCTCCCGACTCGATCCTGCAGCACCAAGCCGCGGCTGAACAGCTCGGGCATCGTCACGGACTCCGCGTTCACCCCGGCGTCGCGGCCAGGTCCTCAACGGCACGCCTGGCTTTCAGGTTCCATGAAGGGGGTTTTCGGGAGTAATGTGACGTGATGATGGCTCCAAACACAGTACGCTCGCGTGCAGAATTCGCTCTGACGGCGAAGGCTTCGATTCGCGAACGCAGGAGACCGCGGTGACGGCGGACCGCCTCCTCGTTTTCGGCAACGTCAGTCAACCGCCTTACTGCAACAACTTTCTTCCGCCATTGCGCGCTTTCCAGAAGGCCTTTCGCACAACGGTCGTCGAGCCCGCACGTTTCGCCGGATTCGCCCCAACCGGAGGCGCAAAGCCCACGCTCGTCCCCGACGAGGCCGTCATCGAGAGCACGAACCCGCCGCCTGACATCGTCGTGTGCCTCGGCGGCGGCCTGCACTTCTCGGAACGAACGCTCCGCAGCTTCCCGAAGGAGACGGTGCTCGCCGGCTTTGCGCTCTCGGATCCGTACGGCCTCGAGGCCTCGTTTGCCATCGCCCCACAATTCGATCTCTTCTACACCCAGGACCCGCAGACGCTGCCCGACTACGCGCTGCGCCGGATCCGGGCGCGGCGCTGCGATCCGGCGACGGACCCCGGGCTGTACTTCCCCGAGCGCGCCGAGCCCGAGTGCGACGTCGTCTACTACGGCAAGTGGACACCGTACCGGGACGCGCTCGCCGCCGCGCTCGCCGCGCGCCTTCGCCTCCGCGTCCACGCCTACGCGGGTGAGACGCGCTGGAGCGTGCCGGTGTTCCCGCCGCTCGACACGCCCGATGCGCTTCGCACTGCGTTGAATCGCTCCCGACTCGCTCTCGAGACCGCGCTCCTGGACGACGCGCAGGGCAACTACAAGGGCACCTTCCGCATCACACCGCGCGCCTTCTTCGCCGCCTCGTGCGGCGTGCCGACGCTGGTCGAGTCCTTCGAGGGCCTCGCCAGTTTCTTCGCGCCCGGAACGGAAATTGCGACATTCACCTCCGCCGGGAACATCGCCGCAGAAGCGGATAGGGTCCTCGCCGACGAGAGCGCC
>PMLC01000004.1 GCA_003158745.1 Acidobacteriota bacterium | reverse complement strand
ACAGGATACATTATATCTAATACATAGGAGCCGCAATGGCCACCCAGCCCGCCCCCCGATCTCACAAGCAACTCCGCTCAAGGGTTGCGGATCGCCTGCGTGGCGAGATCCTGCAGGGGCGGCTCAAGCCGGGCGAGTGGCTGCGGCAGGAGCGCTTGTCGGTCGAGCAGGGCGTCAGTCAGACGCCGGTGCGCGAGGCGCTCCGGCAGCTCGCTGCCGAGGGGCTCGTCGAGCACGTCCCGTACCGCGGCATCCGCGTCGTCGAGTTCTCCATCGAGGACGTGGAGGACCTGTACGCCTGCCGCGCCCTGATCGAGGGGATGGCGGCGCGCTTCGCTGCGGCGCACATCACGACCGGCGAGTTGGAGGAAATGGCGGAACTGTTCGAGCGGATGTGCCGGTGCAGGACGCCCGAGGACCTCGTCGAGTACCGCGAGCTGAACCGCCGCTTTCACTCCGCGATCTTCACCGCCAGCCGGCGCTCGTTCCTCGTCAGGACGCTCGCCCAGCTCTGGTCGGCGTTCCCGACGATGCTATGGAGCAACGTGCCGCGTGTCGCGACGGAGTCGGCGCCCGAGCGCGATGAGCCCGACATCGAAGAGCACAGCGCGATCGTCGCGGCGCTGCGGGCCCACGATCCTGACGGTGCGGAGCGTGCGGTCCGTTGTCATATCGAGGCCGCGGGGAGCTCGCTGCTCGCCGCGATGAGGGCGCAGTCATGAGTTCGCGTTGGCGCGACACGTCACCGTTGTGGTGGGGTACGCGCCTGACCTTTGGCAGACCGGATCGGCCGCCCCGAAGGGGTCGCCGATCCAGGATCGAGGTGCCGCGCGGGAGCGCGCGCCGCACCGAAGGAGGAAGGATGATGCGAGGTCTTCTGAAAGGAGCCGTGTTCACCCTGTTGCTGCTCGCGCTGGCGGCGCCCGTCGTCGCCCAGTCGAACATCTCGGGCAGCATTCAGGGGACGGTCAAGGACAAGCAGGGGGGCGTTCTTCCCGGCGTCGCGGTGACCGTGTTCTCGGACGTCCTTGTCGCCCGCAAGGCGACGGCGGTCACCGACGAGCGCGGCCTGTACCGTTTCCCGTCGCTGCCGCCTGGGACGTACACGATCGAGGCCGATCTTCCCGGCTTCGGGAAGGTCCACGAGGAGAGGGTGGTCATCAACCTCGCCAAGGCGCTCGTGATCGACATCACGCTGCAGCAGGCGAAGGTGGCCGAGGAGGTCTCGGTCACCGGCGAGGCGCCGATGGTCAGCGTGGCCAGCAACACGGTGGCCACGAGCTACGACAAGGACTTCATCGACCGCCAGCCGCTGCCGCGCAACTACTACTCGCTGCTCTCGGCGGCGCCGGGGGTGACGGTCGACGTCACCTCGTCAGGCGGCAGCGCGATGATGGCGTACGGCGGCACGAGCTCGACGCAGAACGCCTACACACTCGACGGCGTCAACATCGCCGACCCGGCCAACGGGGACTACTGGTTGCTCCCCTCCATCCAGTGGATGCAGGAGATCCAGATCGGCGGCCTCGGCGCCAACGCCGAGTACGGCGGTTTCACCGGCGGCATCATCAACGGCGTCACCAAATCCGGCGGCAACGAGGTCCACGGCGGAATCGAAGCCTACTACCAGCCCAACTCCTGGGTGGCCAACAACACTCCGAGCGAGCTCGGGACGCAGGCGCCGACCAAGTTCCACGATTACGCGGTCAGCCTCGGCGGGGCCATCAAGCAGGACAAGCTGTGGTACTTCATCTCCGGCGAGGACTGGGAGCAGGACACGGCCCCGGTGGGTGCGGCGGTCTCGAGCCCCCGCAAGGTGCCACGCTACCTGGGCAAGCTCACCTGGCAGGCCGGCACGAACAACCGCTTCCAGTTCATGGCCGAGCACGACGGGCTGGTCCAGGACTACCGCGGGGTCAGCGGGACCGAATTGCCCGAGGCCACGTACAAGGAGGAGTCGCCCAACCTCACCCTTGCAACGAGCTGGGAGTCGCTCATCAACGCGAACAACTTCCTCAGCCTCAAGCTCACAGGGTTCGACGGCCGTCTCGACGAACTGCCGTACAACGGCACCAACACCCCGGGGCGCCAGGACCAGAACACCGGGATCTACTGGCAGAACCTGACTAACGAGCTCCTCTCCCACCGCCACCAGGTGACGTTCGACGGCTCCTGGAGCCTGTTCGCGGACGGGCTCTTCGCCCCCAAGGACTCGCACACGTTCAAGTTCGGCGCGACCTACGAGAAAGCCACCGTCAGCTACAACTCGCCGGCCAACGGCGGCTACACCCTGTACGACGACTCGTCGAACTGCCCGGGCGAGGGGGACGCGCAGTTCCAGTACTACATGGCCCACCCCGAGTGCGGGCTGGTGGACGGCGACTCCTACAAGGAAACCGGCTACGGCGTGTATAACGAGTGGCTCCAGACCACGGCGATCGATCTCTACGCCCAGGACTCGATGCGGCTCGACCGGATTACCCTCAACTACGGCGCCCGGTACGGCAACTACAAGGGCGGCTTCCAGCAGGGCACCGGAAACACCGATGTCTACAACGTGAGCTTCGTGGACCCGCGCATCGGGTTCGTGTGGGATGTGTTCGGTGACAACCAGTCCGCCTTGAAGGCGCACTGGGGGCGCTATCACCAGAAGATGCTGGGCTACATCTTCGACCGCCAGATCTCGGGGAACATCGCGCCGCCCGTCATCGACTGCTACTGGGATTCGGCCACCGGCAAGTACGACGAAGATTCCAACGGAGATCCGGGGTGCGAGACGTACTCGACTCCGGACCTCGCGACGATGGGCAAGTACGGCCACCAGTACGAGGACGAGTCGCTGATCACCTTCGAGCAGCAGGTCGGCAAGGACATGGTGCTCGGGGTCGACCTGATCGACCGGAAATACCGCGACATCATGCTGATGGTCAACGTGAACGATGACTACACGCTCAAGACCGCCACCAACAACCCCCTCACGGGCGGAACGCTGCCGGTCTGGATCCTTAACTCGCCCCCGCAGTACGTTCTCACGACCGACGCCGGGGCGTACCGCGAGTACCAGTCCGTCGTGCTCCGGTTCGAGAAGCGCTACGCCCACGGCTGGTATCTCTCGAGCTCGCTCGTCTGGACGGACCTCAAGGGGAACCAGACGGTGAACGACGGGTACGACGCCGAGTTCCAGGACAAGAACGGCTACACGAACGCCGACGGCCACCTCGACTGGACGTACAACAAGTGGGACTACAAGCTCAACGCCAGCGTGGATCTTCCGCTCAACTTCCAGCTCGGCGGCCAGTTCAACTACCTCTCTGGGATGTACTGGACCCCGTACGTGCGCGTGAACCACGGGCTCGATTACAACTCCACCTCCGGCAGGAACATCCTCCTGGAGCCGCGCGGTACGGAGCAGTTCCCTGCGCGGCACCTCCTGAACATGCGCCTCTCGTGGAACCCCAAGCTCGCCGGCGCGCTCAAGCTGACGGTTTCCGGCGAGGTGTTCAACGTGCTCAACAACAACACGATGCTCGACACCTACCAGCGTTGGGGCAACTACAACGCCAACACCAACACCTTCTCCGGGCCGAGGTCCGACTACGGCACGCCGTACACGATCGAACAGCCGCGCCAGGTCCGACTCGGCGTT
>PMLC01000059.1:165-10593 GCA_003158745.1 Acidobacteriota bacterium | reverse complement strand
GGAGCAGGGGAGCAGAGGGGCAGAGGAGCAAAAGGCAGTCAAGAGTGAAGAGTTAGAGACACGACGGAACTTCGTGGGTTCGAAGAGGGCAGAGGAGCAGAGGTGCGAGAGCAACTCAAAGGTGTGCTGATCGAGGGCCGGGGGGGTTTCCTCCGGCCCTTTTAGTTTGATGGCGTCTCAGTTTCCAGGAGGGCGAAAATGGCGCAACCCCTGACACACGATGTCCTGATCCTGGGAGCGGGCCTCGCCGGGCTGCGTGCCGCGGTGGAGATCTCGCGCCGGCTCGATGGCAAGGTGGACATCGGCATCGTCTCCAAGGTGCAGCTCATGCGGGCCCACTCCGTGTGCGCGGAGGGCGGCACCGCAGCCGTGCTGCGGCCGGAGGAGGGCGATTCCTTCGAGCTCCACGCCTGGGATTCCGTGAAGGGCTCGGATTTCCTCGCGGACCAGGACGTCGTGCACCGATTCGTGCGGGCGATGCCCGAGGAAATCATGCTCCTCGACCACTGGGGCATCCCCTGGACGAGGGACGCGAAGGGCCGCATCGACCAGCGGCCGTTCGGCGGGCACTCGTTCCCGCGCGCCACGCTGGCCGCGGACAAGACCGGGTTCTTCGAGATGCAGACTCTCTACGACACGCTCCTCCGCTACAAGTGTTTCACCCGGTACGACGAGTTCTTCGTCACCGACATCCTTGTCGAGGGCGGCCGGTTCGCGGGCCTCGTCGGGATCCACGCCGCGAGCGGGGAGACCGTCGTGCTGCGCGGCAAGGCGCTGCTGATCGCGACGGGGGGCGGCGGGACGCTGTACGGGTTCACAACGTATTCGCAAACCGTTACCGGCGACGGGATGGCGATGGCTTTTCGCGCGGGCTTGCCCTTGGAGGACATGGAGTTCCTGCAGTTCCACCCGACCGGCCTCGTCCCCTCCGGAATCCTCATGACCGAGGCGTGCCGCGGCGAGGGCGGGTACCTCAGGAACAACAAGGGCGAGCGGTTCATGGAGAAGTACGCGCCGAAGCTCCTCGAGCTCGCCCCCCGCGACATGGTGTCCCGCGCTGAGCAGACCGAGATCCTCGAGGGGCGCGGCTTCCGCTCGGACGCGTGGGGCGACTACCTGCACCTCGACCTCACGCACCTCGGTGCCGAGCGCATCAACACGCGCCTCCCGCTGATCCGCGAGGTCACGATCAAGTTCCTGGGGATCGACCCGATAACCACCCCGATCCCCATCCGCCCGGTGGCCCACTACTCGATGGGCGGCATCGAGACGGACATCAATGGCCTTACCCGCATCCCCAACGTCTGGGCGGCGGGGGAGGCTGCGTGCGTCTCGCTGCACGGCGCCAACCGGCTCGGCTCGAACTCGACAGCCGAGTGCCTCGTGTGGGGCGGGATCTGCGGCGAGGAGATCGTCAAGGCGCTCCCGGGGCTCGGCCTCGGCCCGGTGCCGGAGGCGAAGTTCAATGCGGCCGAGGGGCACATCGACGCCCTGCTCAAGCGCGAGGGGAAGGAGAACCTCTACGCGTTGCGTCGCGAACTGCGCGCGACGATGGACACCAACGTCGCCGTTTTCCGCACCGGCGAAGGTCTCACCAAGGCGCTCGCGACGGTTCGCGAGCTGCGGGAGCGGTCGAAGCACGCGGCGGTCGACGACAAGGGCCGGACGTACAACTCGAACCTCTTCCACGCGATCGAGCTCGAGAACCTGCTCGACCTCGCGGAGGTCACGGTGGCGGGCGCGGTGACGCGGCAGGAGTCGCGCGGCGCGCATGCGCGGCGCGATTTCGCGACCCGGGACGACGAGAAGTGGCTGAAGCACACGCTGGCCTGGTACACGGGTGAGAAGCCGCGTTTCGACTACAAGCAGGTGACCATCAACACGTGGAAACCAGTGGAAAGAAAGTATTAGTTGAAAGTTGAGAGTTGACAGTTGACAGTTAACAGTCAGGAGATGGCAAGACTTTGAACCGGTGGCACAAGGAAATGGGTGATGCAGAGGTTCACGGAACTGAAGGTCTGGCAGCGCAGCCACGCAGCGGTGCTGGAGATCTACCGTTTGACGTTGCAGTTTCCGGCGTCGGAGCACTACGGGATCACGGCTCAGGTGAGGCGCGCAGCTGTGTCGGCCTCGACGAACATCGCCGAGGGTGCAAAGCGATTGAGCCGAAAGGACTACGCCCATTTTCTGAACATCGCGGAGGGCTCACTGGCGGAAACCGAATATCTGGTTCCGCTGAGTCGCGATTTGAGGTACCTGCCCGCGGCCGAAGCCGATCCGTTGTTGGCAGAGCTCGCCGAGATCATGCGTATGGTGGCGGTGCTCAGGCGCAAGGCCGAGGAGAAGCGATGAGGAAGCACTGGCCCGTGCAGTCGTTGCTGTCGACTGTTAACTGTCAACTGTCAACTCTCTCCGAAAGGAGTTTGTATGCTGGACAGTAAAAGCCATCCGAACCGACTCGGGATCTGGGGCTGGCTGGGCGGGGGGCGCTGGGGGGTGGAGCGCTATCTCTACACCCTGCACCGGCTGACGGGCCTCGGTCTCCTCGCCTACTTCTTGCTCCACATCGTAGTCACTTCGGGCCGGGCGTTCTCGGCCGCGGCCTGGACTCGGGCCATGAGCCAGGTGAGCGGGCCGTTCTTCAAGGTCGGCGAGTATCTGGTGTTCCTGGCATTCTGCTTCCACGCCATCAACGGTATTCGGCTGGGCCTGGTGGAGCTGGGGTTCGCGGTCGGCAAACCGATCGAGCCGGTGTATCCGTACCGGACCTCGGTGGACGTCCAGCGGCCGCTGGCGCTCGCGGCTCTCGCAGTGGCTTTCGTGCTGGCGGTCATCGGCACGATCAGCATGTGGTCCGACTAGGAGGCGAGACATGATGCGAGATCAGAAGCTGTGGGCGTGGCACCTCATCGCGGGCGCCGTGATTCTCGTCTTGCTGGGCGTGCACATGCTGACCATGCACATGGAGGGCGTGATCAGGATCCAGAGTCTCAACCCAGCCAGCGTCGAGCACGTTGACAAGGACAGGGTCCCTCAAACCAGGGACCAGAAGTCGGACGAGGAAGACATCCACCCGATCGACTGGGCCAACGTGCGGGCCCGCGGCGTGCGGACGCTCTACATGGCCAGCTACATTTTCCTGCTGGGCGCCGCCCTGTTTCACGGCCTGTACGGCCTGCGCAACATCCTCTTCGAGCTGAACCCGGCGGTGTGGCTCAGAAAGACGTTGAGCGCCCTGCTGCTGTTGCTCGGTCTTGGCCTCTTCGTGTACGGCGCATGGGCTGCGGTGATGGCGCGGGCGATTGCCCGCGCCTGGAAGGCGTGAGGAGCCGGACATGAGCACAAAGTTCGAGAACATCAGCTACCGCATCCGTCGCTTCGACCCCGAGCGCGACACAGCGCCGCACTGGGAGGAGTACAGGGTCCCGTACACCCCGGGAATGACCGTCCTCGAGGGGTTGTGGAAGGTCAAGGAACTGCATTCGCCGACGCTGGCGTGGCGTTCCTCCTGCCGGATGGGGGTGTGCGGCTCGTGCGGCATGCTGATCAACGGCAAGCCGCGCCTCGCATGCAACACCCAGATCGCGGAGCTCTCCTCCGACACCGTGGTCGTGGCGCCCCTCCCCAACTTCGACATCGTCCGGGACCTTGTCCCCGAGCTCGCCCCGATGTTCGCGAGCCACCAGGCGCTCATGCCGTACGTGATCCGCGAGGACGTCGAGGAGCGCGAACACCCGACGAACGAGTTCTTCCAGTCGGCCCACGAGCTCGAGCACTACCTGCAGTTCACGTACTGCATCAAGTGCGGGTGCTGCATGGCGGCGTGTCCGACGTTCGCGACCGACGCGCTGTACTCGGGCCCGATGCCGCTCGGCCAGGCGCACAGGTACAACTCCGACACCCGCGACGGCGGCTTCGCGGCCCGCAAGCAGATGCTCGTCGGCGAGCCGGGGCCCTGGCGCTGCCACTACGCGGGCGAGTGCTCACGGGTCTGCCCGAAGGGCGTCGACCCTGCCAAGGCGATCCAGCTCATGAAGCGCGAGCTGGTGTTCGACTACCTCGGCCTTCACAAGACGAAGTGCCCCGCGAACGTCGCCGGCAAACCGACCGACGGCAAGCGCCGCGACAACATCCCGGAGGCCCCGCCGCACACGGTGTAGATTCGTGGTCCGTGGTCCGTGGACAGAGAAGACCGCACGGTCGCCCGTGGGGCGGCTGTTCCGCTTCTTGCTTGTCATCCTGAGGAGCGGCCCACAGGGTCGCGACGAAGGATCTCCCCGAGCTTGTAGCGCCTCTCCAGCATCCAGGAGATTGCTTGCGACGCCTTCAGCGCCGCTCGGAATGACAGTGAAGACGGTACCTTTGAATGAAGGGCGGCATCAGCGGCTTCGCAATACGCCGACGCGGGGGCAGCGGTCGGCGAGGGGGCAGGACGAGCAGCGCGGGGACGTGGGGTGACAGATCTGCTGCCCGAACGTCACCAGCAAGTCGTTGATGTCGATCCAGTAATGCTGCGGCAACACCTTCTCAAGGGCGTACTCGGTCTGCTCCGGCGTGCGCGTCGCCACCAGGCCGAGGCGGTTCGAGATCCGGTGCACGTGCGTGTCCACGCAGATCGCCGGGATCCCAAACCCCAGACCGAGCACGAGGTTCGCGGTCTTGCGCCCGACCCCGGGGAACGCCAGCAGCGCTTCGCGGTTGGCGGGGACGGTGACGCTGTGCTCGTCCGCGATGCGACGCGCGATCTCGCGGATCTGGCGCGCCTTCGTGTTGTAGAAGCCGGCCGGGAAGATCAGCTTCGCGATGCGGGCCTCGGGCAGCGCCGCGATGCCGGCGGGCGTCCGCGCCACCGCGAACAGGCGGGCGCTGGCCTGCGCCGTCACCGCGTCCTTGGTTCGCAGCGAGATCACGCAGGCGACGAGCAGCCGGAACGGGTCCCGCTTTCTCTCGACCTGGGCGAGCGTCGTCGGCCGCACGCCGTCGCGCACGCGCTCCAGCCGAGCGACGAGCCATCCGGGCGTGATCCGGGGAACTGGAGCACGGGTAGTCATAGCGGTTCTCGCGCAGCAGAGGAGCAGAGGAGCGTGGGAGCAGAGGAGCGAAAAACCGGTTGAGCCGCGTGTGGTTCTTGCTCCTCTGCCCCTCCGCCCCTCTGCTCCTCTGCTGACACGGCTTCAGAGTGCCTGGGACTTCCGCACAAGGACACCACCACGAGCGCGATCACCCCCAAAGCGGCGCCCGCGAGCCCGGGCTCGAGACCGGCGGGAAGGCGCGCCCGGTTCAGCTCCAGGAGGATGTCCAGCCCCCCGCCGGCCAGCAGCGCCCAGACGGCGCCCGCGCCCGTGGCGCCGCGCCAGGCCAGGCCGAGGGTGAAAACGGGCAGGAACGAAGCGGTGAAGAAGCTCCAGCCTGCGATCCCCAGCATCGCCACGGTCCGCTGGCTGGCCGCGCCCAGACCGGCCGCCGCGAGGGCGATGACCACCGTGCTCACGCGGGCGGCGGCGATCCCTCGCTGCCGCCTGCCCAGGGAGGCCGGGAGATCGCGGGTCACGGCCGCGGCCGCGAGGTTGAGGAACGACGCCGCGGTGGACATCAGCGCCGCCAGAACGGCGACGCCTGCGACGAGCTCGGCCCACGGCCCGAGGAACGCGATCGTGCGTGGGGCGAGGTCGTCGGGGCGCCCGAGCGAGATGGTGCGTCGCGCGACCAGCGACGACCCGGCCAGCCCGACCGCGAGCCATACGGAGAGCGTCGTCGCGAGCGCCAGGGTCAGCACCGCCGGCAACGACCGGAGCTGCTCGCGGGAGCGCAGGAAGAAGAACTTCTGGACGTACTGCGGCTGCGCGCACGTTCCCAGGCAGAAGAGCAGGTACCACGCCAGGGCGCGGGCGGGCGGGGCGCTGCCGAAGGTGCCAAGCAGCTCGGGTCGGGCCGCCCGCAGCGTGGCGACGGCCGCTGCCGGCCCTCCCGCCGCGACCAGCGCGGCTCCGGCCAGCAACAGCGCCAGGAAGGCCATCGTCGCGCCCTGGACGGCGTCCGCGACCAACCCTGCGCGCATCCCCCCAACCGCGGTATACGCGGTGGTGGCCAGCAGCGCCGCGCCCGCGGCGAGGACGCCGGGCACCTTGAGGAAATCCTCGCCGAGCACCGCCGCGGCACGCGCCTGTACGGCCAGGTTCGCGACGCACCCCACCACGATGAGCGCCGCCCCGATCCCTCGAGCCCGCTGCCCGAACCGCACGCCGATCAGCTCCTGTGGCGTGAGGATCCCGTGCCGGCGGGCGAGCTCCACCACAGGCTCACCCACGGCCCAGCACTGGAGCGCGCCGGTGAGCGGGGCGGAGAACGTGATCCATAGCGAGCCGATCCCGACCACCGCGAAGAGTCCCGGTCCGCCCACGAACGTGAACGCCGAAACCGCAGCCGCCGTCCCCGCGACCCCGACCAGCCAGGCGCCGGCCCGGCGGCCGCCCGCAAAGTAGTCGCTCGCGCCGTGGGTGTGACGCGCGCCCCACCACGCGATGCCGCCCGCCAGCACGATGAGCAGGGCAAGCCCCGTCACGACTCGCTCCCAGCGAACTGGACCGATTCGAAGGTCCGAAAGTTGGACAACCGCAGAGGGGCAGAGGAGCAGAGGGGCAGAGGAGCAAGAGCGCAGAAGACCAGGCGGAAGATCACGCCTTTGTTCCCCTCTGCTCCTCTGCTCCCCTGCTCCTCCGCTCGCCTGCAACCGAAGAACGTTCGAACGTTGCCGCGTAGAGCCACGGGATCAGCGGGAGCGGCAGGAGGTAGAGGACCAGCAGCACCCAGACGAACCCGCCGACGGCGCGCGCCTGCAGGGCGAACGCCCCGGCCAGGCCGAGGGCGAGCCAGAGCGCGGCCGCGGCGAGGCCGAGGCGCAGGCCCGCCGAGGCGCGGCGCGCGAACACCGTGGCGCAGCCCGCGATCGCCGCGAGGACGACCACGCAAGCCAGGGCCCACGGCCCGATCGCCAATGCCGCCGGGTAGGCGACGGCGAGCGCGACGGCAACGAGCGGGGCCGGCGAGCGGCCTCGAAGTTCGTCCGGCATTTTGCGCAGTCTACCCCGAGACGCCCGGCGCCCCGGGGTTCCGCCCCCGGAGCTACCTCCTGCGAGTGAGAAGTTCAGAGTGAAGAGTGAAGAGTTGAGCGACAAAAGACGACCGCAGGGAGCCCGTGCCACAGCGTTTCGCTCGGAGTCTCCTGTCGTCAACTCTTAGCTCTTCACTCTCAACTGCCTTTCTGGAACCTTCGACCAGTCTTTGCCCCTCTGCTCCTCCGCCCCCCTGCTCCTCTGCTCTTCCAGCGCCCATGCCGTCTAGAATAGTGTGGCATGCCTGCGAACCTGACCCCGCAGTACCGCGCGGCGGAAGCGAAGTTCAAGGCGGCGCACTCCCCCGAGGAGCGCCGGGTGGCCCTCGAGGAGATGCTGGCCACCATCCCCAAGCACAAGGGCACCGAGAAGATGCAGGCGGACCTCAAGCGCCGCATGGCGCGCCTGCGCCAGGAGGAGGAGGTCCGGACCGCCAAGCACGGGCACGCCGTGAAGGTCGAGGCGGAGGGCGCGGCGCAGATCGTCCTGGTCGGACCGCCGAATTGCGGAAAGTCGTCGCTGCTCGCCGTCCTGACCCACGCCGAGCCTGCAATCGCCGACTATCCGTTCACGACCACGCGGCCGCAGCCGGGGATGTTGGCATTCGAGGACGTCCATATCCAGCTCGTGGACCTCCCCCCGATCGCCTCCCAGCACATGGACCAGTGGCTGCCGGGCTTGGTGCGCGGCGCCGATGCCGCGCTCCTGTTGGTGGATCCGACGTCGCCGGAGGTCCCCGAGGACGTCGAGGTCGTCCGCGAGCGGCTCGCGGCGGCACGCGCACCCCTTGTCGGCGAGCTGCCGGAGGACGCCGACCCCCGCGACAACCCGATCGTGACGCTCATGGTCGTGACGAAAACCGACCGCGCCCGCGATGACGACCTCAAGGTGCTCGAGAAGCTGTACGCCTCCGAGTACCCGATCCTGCGGATCAGCGTGGCGACGCACGCGGGCCTCGAGGCGCTCAAGGTCGCGATCTGGCGGCGGCTGCAGCTCGTCCGCGTCTACTCCAAGCCGCCCGGCAAGCCGGCGGACAAGTCCGCCCCGTTCGTACTGCCGCACGGCCACACCGTGTCCGACTTCGCCGAGCGCGTCCACCGAGAGATCGCCGAGAAGCTCCAATTCGCACGCGTGTGGGGCGGCAAGCTCGAGGGCCAGCGGGTGGCCCGCGACTTCGAGCTGCGTGACCGCGATGTGGTGGAACTGCACGTGTAACCGTTCGAAGGTCCAAAAGCAGCAGAGGGGCAGAGGAGCGGAGGGGCCGAGGAGCAAGAGGCAAAGCAGGCCCCAACCGGCTCTTTCTCCTCTGCTCCCATGCTCCTCTGCCCCTCTGCTGGTAGGGTGGGAGAGAACCTTCGAACATGAGAGCATAATGTGTTGGAGGTACAGATGAGAAACCCGCCGACGATCGCTGCCAAACACCCCTTCGTTCTCGACGTCGAGCCAGGCACCTACTACTGGTGCACCTGCGGCCGGTCGGGCACGCAGCCTTTCTGCGACGGTTCGCACAAAGGGAGCGAGTACTCGCCGATGAAGGTGGAGATCACCGAGAAGCAGAAGATCGCCTTCTGCGGCTGCAAGCACACGGGAACCCAACCGCGCTGCGATGGCACCCACAAGACTCTGGCCTGATCCGATCGTGAGCGGGCGTTGACCGACGATCCTCAACCCCTGGGTTCCCGGGCCGTGCGCGGGTTGATCGCCTTTCTGGCTGTGGCGCTGGCGGTCACGGCGCTGGCGAACCGGGCCGCATGGCTGGAGGCCCACCGCGATGCGCTTTCTCTCGTGATGTCCACGGGGATCTCCGCACGCCAGCCGACGGTTGCCGCGGACGCACTTTGGGATCCCGACCCCCTGCGCTCGCGGCTTGCCGTCGCCCGTGGCCTCCTCGCAGAAGCCTACGACCCCGATGCGTTCTCGAAGCTGCCCGTGCGCGATGCGGCCGATGCTGCGTCGCGGCTCGAAGAGCGCCTCGATCTGGCGCGGGGGATCGCCGCCGACGCGCTGGTCGAACTGCCGGCCGCCTGGCAGGCTGCGATGATCGTTGGCGGCGCGACCAACCGGATCTGGTCGCTCCAAGGGGATCCGCGTCTGTTCAGCGAGCAGTCGGTCTGGGAGACCCCCCTGAGGGCTGCCGCGAAGCTCGCTCCCGGACAGGACGAGCCGCTTCGTCCGCTCGCCGTGGCGTGGCTCGAGACGTGGCCTCTTCTGTCCTCGAGCCGGCGCGTTGAGGCGCGGGAAACGCTGCGGCGAGCGTTCGCCGATCCCGACACGTTCAGGCAGTGCGCTGCGCTGTGGCTCGCCGCGGCGACGGACCGTGAGGAGGCCTTCTCGCTCGTGCCGGACGTTCCGTGGGGATGGTCAGTCGTGGAGGGGGACCTCACCGCGCGGGAGGACTGGGATGGGTTCTGCGCGGCGCGCCAGCTCCGCGATCTAGCCATCCGTGCCTCGGCCGGCCGGCGCGTCGGCGAGGCGGCCGAGCACCTCCGGGGCGGGGACCCCTCCGGCGCTCGCTCGCTGGCCCTCGGCGTCGTGGGCGACGTGCCGGCTGACCGCCGCTTCTCGGTCACGCTCGAGTCCGCGCTCACACGCTGTCCCCCCGGTCCCGTGACCGCCCCCGCCGCGGCGATCCGGCGGTGGCTCGACCTGGCGCTCGACGGTTTCGTGCGTGGGCAGACGTGGCTGCCACCCGACGCCGTGGCGCGCCTGGCGGCGAGCGCCGACGACCTTCCTGCACCCGTGGCGGCGCTCGCCGCGCTCGCCGGCGGCGACCTCTCTGCGGCGGAGGTGATCGAGCGGCGCGCCGAAGCGGGCAGCGCCGAGGCGTGGGCGCCGTACTGGGTCGCCAAGGCGCGCGTGTTCGCCAGGGCTCACCGTGTCGCGGAGGGCCGGGCAGCTCTCGGGCGCGTCAACCGGAACTGGGCCGTATCGCTCCCGGTCATTGAGGCCCGAGTTGCCCTCGCCGAAGTTGCAGGGAACGCGAACGGCCTCGCTGAGGCTCAGTCCGCGCTGGACGGAGCCGCCGCCTTTTCCTGGCCGGCCACGGCCTGGACGTGGCGCGGCCCAGCCGCTCGCCTTGACATGTGCGCCGTCCGCGACGCCTCGGGGTTCGCCCTCACGCTCGACGACTTCCCGTCGCGGGGGACGGTTGTCCAGGTGAGCCTCGACGGTACACCGGTGGCCGTCGAACCCGCCCTCGACCGCGAAGGTCTGAGCGTGAGGGTGCCAGTTTCGCGAGGCCCGCACCTGATGGAGATCACGACCGTGGCGGGCGGGCGCGTCGTGCCCGGCGAGCTCACTCTCGCACCCTGAACAC
>PMLC01000059.1:0-152 GCA_003158745.1 Acidobacteriota bacterium | reverse complement strand
AGGAGCGTGGGAGCAGAGGGGAGAGACCCGATTTCTTGGGCCTGGTTCGCTTCTTGCTCCTCTGCTCCTCCGCCCCTCGGCTCCTCTGCCGTTGCCAGATCCTCGAGCAGTGGCGACCGCTTCAGCCCTCGGCCCCACCCACCACCGTGCGT
>PMLC01000006.1 GCA_003158745.1 Acidobacteriota bacterium | reverse complement strand
GTCCAGGAAGCGTACGTGTCGGGCGTGTCCACGCGCAGGGTGGACGACCTGGTGCGGACCCTGGGGATCGAGGGGATCAGTCGAAGCGAGGTGTCCCGCATCTGTGCCGCCCTCGACACCGAGGTCGCCGCCTTCCGGTCTCGCTCCCTCGCCGACCTCGCCTGCCCCTATCTCTGGCTCGACGCCACGGTGCGCCACGAGGCGCCATGCGACCGAGTGGGATGGAAAGGCCCACCACCGGGTTGTCGCAGCAGTCCGGAGAAGCTGGGGGCAGCCTGAGCCCGGAGACGCGGGCGAGGGTGGGAGCGGCCCCGACAACGACGGGACGGGTCGGCACTGCCAGACGATCCGGGTCCGGCAAGCAAGACGGAACGGTGCAAGTCGGTCTGAACCAGTGGTGGAACCCCCTCAAGCGAAGGACACCGGCTCGAACCTGGCGGATCTGGGCCGGGCAGCAGCAGTGCGCTCGCCGAAGTAGCCGGCGAGCGGATCCGGTCGGGCCAACCCGCCGGAGGCCACGGAGAAAGCCTGCGGCGTATCCGCGGTCATGGCTGCAGGGGAAAAGCTGGGCACCACCCCCGTCGATCGGTCGTGAGGTGAACGTGGGAACCAGCCCGAAGCGGCCCTCTCCGGTGACATCGTTGGTCGCCGGCGGGCAGGCTCGTCGTCGGCCGAGCGCCTCGGGCTGGGGCGGAGTCCGCGCAGTAGTCGGAGGTTGGGAAAGCCAGCCACAGGGCGAAGGCGGACAGCGATCTCGCAGCGATGGTGACTGTAGGGCAGGAGGTCGCCGGTGAACACCGGCGCGCCGTGGCCGACGCCGAGTGAGGCGGAAGCCCGGGTACTGCGGATGCAGACCAAGCTGCACCGGTGGGCAACCGACGACCGGGAACGCCGGTTCGTCGACCTCTTCAACCTCGTCGCTGATCCGGCGTTCCTGCTTGTCGCATGGCGCCGGGTGCGGGGCAACCGGGGCGCACGTTCGGCGGGCATCGACGGCCAGACGGCCAGCTCGATCGAGGCCGGACGGGGCGAGGCAGCGTTCCTCGCCGACCTTCGTGTGGACCTTCGGGCCCGCACGTTCCGCCCAGTCGCGGTGCGCGAGCGGATGATCCCCAAGCCCGGTGGCAAGCGCCGCCGGCTGGGCATCCCGACCGTCCGGGATCGGGTGGTGCAGGCCGCGCTCAAGCTCGTGCTCGAGCCGATCTTCGAGGCGGACTTCGCGCCGTGCTCGTATGGATTCCGGCCCGGGCGACGAGCGCAGGACGCGATCGCCGAGATCCACTACCTCACCAGCCGCTCGTACGAGTGGCTGGTGGACGCGGACATCTCGGCCTGCTTCGATGAGATCGATCACCGGGCCCTTCTGGGCCGGGTGCGCGCCCGGATCGGAGACAGGCGCGTCCTGACACTCGTGGCGGCGTTCCTGCGAGCCGGCATCCTCGGTGAGGATGGCATCGAGCGGGACACCGCGACGGGCACCCCGCAGGGCGGGATCCTCAGCCCGCTGCTCGCCAACATCGCCCTCTCGGTCCTCGACGAGCACTTCGTCGCGGCCTGGGCGGCGATGGGGCCACACTCGGGCGCGCGCCAACAACGGCGGCTTCACGGCGCAGCAACGTACCGGCTCGTCCGGTACGCGGACGACTTCATCGTCCTTGTCGCTGGTACCCGGGAGCACGCCGAGGCGCTCCGCTCGGAGGTGGCGGCGGTGCTCGCTCCGATGGGCCTGCGCCTCTCGGATGCGAAGACGAAGATCGCCCACATCGACGAGGGTTTCGACTTCCTGGGCTTCCGTGTCGTGCGTCAGCGCAAGCGGGGCTCGGGCAGGTCGTGCGTCTACACGTACCCGGCCAAGCGCTCGCTCGCCGAGATCAAGGCCAAGGTGCGGACGATGACGCGAGGAGCAACGGACCAGTCGCTCGGCATCCTCCTGCACCGGCTCAACCCGGTGCTCCGAGGCTGGACCGCCTACTTCCGGCACGGCGTCTCGAAGGCGACCTTCAGCTACCTGCGCGCCTTCGTTTGGCGCAGGGTGGTCTCCTGGCTCCGCCACAAGAGCCGCCGGGCAAACTGGAAGCAGCTTCGCCGGCGCTCCCTTCCGAGGTGGTGGCCGACGGAGGGCGAGGTGACGCTTTTCAACCCGGGTGCGGTGGCGGTGACCCGATACCGCTTCCGGGGCACGCGCATCCCCTCACCGTGGGCCGGGCAGGCGCAACCGACGGCGGTGGACTCGACGGCATGAGGTCGCGGAGAGCCGGATGCGTGGCAACGCGCACGTCCGGTTCGGAGGGCGGGCCGGGGAGACGGAGCGGCCGAAAGGTCGCCACCGCGCCTCGGTCCGACCCTACTACCTCAAGGTCCGCGAGGGCGGGAGGGTCGTCTCGATGGCGGCCCTGATCGCGACCGGGGTCGCCCTGTCCGGCGAGCGCCGGGTGCTCGGCCTCGAGCTCAGCCCGGGCAACGACGAGGGCAGCGCCTGGCCGCGCTTCGTGCGCTCGCTCGTCGAGCGGGGCCTGCATGGCGTGCGCCTGGTGATCAGCGACAACCACCCGGGGCTGGTGAAGGCGGTCGACGAGCAGCTGCTGGGCGCCGCCTGGCAGCGCTGCCGGGTCCACCTCACCCGCAACGCCCAGGACCTCGTGCCCCGCTCGGCCCGGAGCATGGTCGCCTCCGCGGTCCGCATGGTCATCGAGCAGCCCGACGGGACGAGCGCCCGCGAGCAGCTCGACCGGGTGATCGACAGCCTGCGCCCGAGGTTCCCCGCCGTCGCCGAGCTGCTGACCTCCGCCGAGGCCGGGCTGCTCGCCCACTTCGCCTTCCCCGAGCCCCATCGGCGCCAGATCCGGAGCACCAACCCGCTCGAGCGGCTCAACAAGGAGATCAAGCGCCGCACCGCGGTCGTGGGGATCTTCCCGACCCGGGCCGCGGTCCTGCGCCTGGTCGGCATGATCCTCGCCGAGCAGGACGACGAGTGGCAGGACGGCCGGCGCTACTTCCGGCCCGAGACGCTCGCCCTCATCGATGCCGAACCCGAAGTCGAGGAGGTGGTGCCCGCGCTGCTGATGGCGAGCTGAGCGATCAGGCGCGAGGATGCGTTGCGTCTGCTGTTACACCACGTGCTGGGACTTGACCCCCGTGGCATGCTCCACCCTCTTCCCATCGTGTCGTGGATCAACTACCGTGCGCGCGTAAGCCCGCACGGCGGG
>PMLC01000025.1 GCA_003158745.1 Acidobacteriota bacterium | reverse complement strand
GCCGCAGAGCCGCACGACGTGGAAATCGAGCCGTGGTGGTCGGACCAGGAGCCACGCGGGGATGGATCAGTGGCCACGGCCGCGTTCCCCCCGCAGCGTCCGGATGTGGGCGCACTGCAAACTGCAACATCGGTCGGCGACAGCAATGCTTTCTCGAGGCGCCCCCGTCCCGCGGTTTTCCTCCGCGAGGATCGCGCCGCGACCTCCTTCCCCAAGCGAGAGTAGACCCTCCTTCGGGCGGTGTCACGAGCGCCGCCGAGTCGCCACCATCTGCGCACCGAAGGCCCGTAAGGGTTGGGAACTGTTATTTGTTCCCGATATTTTGCGTGAGGTCCGGCACCGCGATGGTGGCTCCCATGCAATGTACCAAACGAAGAGTCGCGCGGGCGGAACCGCCGTTGCTGGCCGGCCGCGCCCGAGGAGGAGATAAAAGTGAAAACGCGTAAAGACAAAGGACAGAAGGAAACATCGCTGCAACAGTCTTCTAGCACCGCTTCTGACGCCTCACGGCGCGCCGCGGGCATTCCAACCGTGATGGTGGCAGTCCTGGCTGCATTCGCCCCGCTTCTCGCCCTCGCTCAACAGCCCACTCCCACCCCGACTCCGAATCCCTACGTGCAGCAGTTGCCGGGCAGGGTTACCACTGACGTCGTCGTCAGCGCTCCGCGCATGGACATTCCGCTGAAAGAGAACCCCGCGGCGACCACGGTCGTCCAGGGCGAGGAGCTTGCCACCCTGCCGAAGACCATCGGCGCCGAGGAGGCGCTCAGGCTCGTACCGGGCGTCAAGGTCGACAACCAGGCCGACGGCGAGCGCGTGCACATGTCGATCCGTGGTCAGGGCATCCTCACCGAGACGGGCATTCGCGGCATCACGGTGCTGCTTGATGGCCTGCCGCTCAACGACCCAACCGGCGTAGCACCCGACCTGTTCGACGTCGACTGGGCTACGATCAAGCGTGTCGAGGTCCTCCGCGGACCGGCGTCGGCGCTGTATGGCGGCGGGGGGTCGGGTGGCATCGTCAACATCGAGACGCGCGACGGCGGCCCCGGCCCGGTGGGCGGCGAGGTCTCGGCGAGCGCCGGTTCGAACGGGTTCTGGAAGACGCTTGCAGAAGTGGGTGGCACCGACGGCAACATGAACTACCACGTGTCCGGCTCCCGCATGGAGCTTGACGGCTACCGGGTCCATACCGCAGCCGACGCCACCAACATCTACGGGAAATTCAACTTCGACCTCAAGGGCGGCGATCGTCTCACGGCCATCATCGCGGGTACCGAGTTCTTCAACCAAAACGCCGAGGGACTCAACGCCGAACAGGTCTACCAGGACAACAGGCAACCCAACCCTGACGCGCTCACCTACAACGAGTATCAGCTCACGCACCGGACCACGGTCGGCCTCACAGGCCAGTTTGGCCTGACCACGAACTCCTACCTGTCCTTTGCGGCCTACACCCGATTCACACAATGGACGGAGTCGGTGCCGTCTTCGGTGGATCACCGCATGTATCAGTCGCCGGGAGGCAACCTCCAGTACGGCCTGAAGACTCCCCTCGGCTCCATGAACAACAACCTCAGCATCGGCACCGACCTCAACTATCAGACTTTCAACGAGTACCAGCGACCCAACATCGGGTACGGGCACCAGGACACGACAGTACTTTCGGACCAGGACATCACCCAGCGGGGCGTCGCCATCTACCTTCTCGATCGGCTCGAGATCTCGCCGGAGTGGAGCGTCATGGCCGGCCTGCGGCACGACTCGATCTACAACGATCTCAAAGACAGACTCGCCACCGCCGATCTCGACCTTTCGGGCAACAAGTCGTTCGCCAAGACCACCGCTCGAATCGGCCTCGCGTGGAACCCGACGCCTTCTTTCGGGGCCTACGCCTCGTGGGCGCAGGGCTTCGTGCCGCCGGGTACGGACGAACTGTCCGCCAACCCTGATCGCTTCGGCGGTTTCAACAACCACATCGTTCCCGCCACCTCGCAAGGCCCGGAGGTGGGCGTGCGCGGCGCCGTGTCCGACACGTTCACCTACGACGTGGCGATCTTCCACCTCATCACCGACAACGACTTCGGTCGCTACCGTGTGGATTCCAGGCCGCTGGAGACCTTCTACAACAACTCCGGGACGAGCGACCGCTACGGCCTCGAGACACTTCTCGGCTACTTCCCGACTCCGAAGCTCTCGGTGGAGCTTGCCTACACGTACTCCCACTTCCTCTACAACCATGCGCTCTACGACGGCATCACGTACTACAACACCTGGCTGCCCAGCTCACCGGAGCACCAGGCTGCGCTTGACGTCGAATACAGGATCACGCCGAACTTCATGGTCGGCGTGAGTGCAGAGATGTGGACGCGCCAATACGTCGACCAAAGCAACACGGCTTCGGTTGGCGGCTACGAGTTGTACGGCGCGCAAATCGGCTACAAGACGCGGATCGCCGGGGTCCCGACCGACTTCCTGGTCTCCGGCCGCAACCTCGGCGGCAAACACTACATTGCCTTCATGGAGCCCGACCCCGACGGCAACTCGTATCATCCCGGACCCCTACAGGAAATTTTCGGGGGCGTTCAGCTCCATTTCTAGGAAACCTCCTCCTCTTTCTGTCAGGGCGGGCTTCGTGCCCGCCCTCTTCTTTTGTCCGCAAGGCGCGGGCATCGACATTGGGTCGTGCTCGGCGTCCATGCAGCAGCCCGCACCCCGGCGGCGGCTCGCCGGGCCTCTGCCGGGGTCCTGAATGACGAGGAACGTCGACGCGAGGACGGCAACGCCAGGTAGGTGACAAACGCTCTTGAAGTGGTATGATGTTCGACGTGTTAGTGGCGGAAATGAGGACGGCCAAGGGGCGGCGGATGGAGATGGGTGGTGCAGCGCTCGGCTGCCGGCTCCTGCTTGCGTCGGTCGCCGTTTTCGCGCTCGCGCCCCAGGTCGTTGCCGCACCCGACGACGGGGGCGACATTTTCGCGCCTGCCGCGGGCGCGATCGTGCGAGCCGGCGATGTCGTGAAGATAAGCTGGACGCACGTTCCGACCGATGTTGACGAGTTTGAGCTTCTACTCTCGGTCGACGGCGGGAGGACCTTTCCTCTCCGTCTTACCGAGATGCTCGATCCCGAGCTTACCTCGTATTCCTGGCGCGTACCGAACCTGCCGACCGACGCGGCATGCCTGCGCCTGCGCGTAGGCGAGGACGACGACGAAGTCATGCTGCGGCCGGGTCCGGTGTTTGAACTCGCCAGTGACTCCAAGGCACCAATCGGGCGGATCACTTTCCAGTACGGCGAGTGGTGGCCGACCGAGGGCATCGCCGTAGAGCCGCACGACGTGGAAGTCGAGCCGTGGTGGTCGGACCAGGAGCCACGCGGGGATGGATCAGTGGCCACGGCCGCGTTCCCCCCGCAGCGTCCGGATGTGGGCGCCCTGCAAACCGCGACATCGGTCGGCGACAGCAATGCTCTCTCGAGGCGCCCCCGTCCCGCGGTTTTCCTCCGCGAAGGTCGCGCCGCAACCTCCTTCCCCAAGCGAGAGTAGACCTTCCTTTGGGCGGTGCCACGAGCGCCCGCTAAGTCGCCACCATCCGTGCACCGAACCCCCGCAGAGGTTGGGGACCGCTGTCTGGTTCCGAGACCTTGTGCGAGGTATGGCACGGCGGTCTTAGTCGCCACCATCTGTGCACCGAACCCCCGCAAGGGTTGGGGACCGTTGTCTGGCCCCGAGACCTTGCGTGAGGTATGGCACGGCGGTCGTGACTCCCATGCGATGTGTCAAACGAGGAACCGCGCGGGCGGAACGGCGATTGCCTGCCGGCCGCGCCGGAGGAGGACACAGAAGTGAGAAGACGCAAAGACCGTGGACAAACCGAGACACCGATTCGACGGTTCTCTTGGAGCGCTTTGAACGACTCAAGGCGCGCCACGGGCATTCCGACCGTGGTGACGGAGGAGCTGGCCCGAAACCCTGACAGCTTCGGCGGCCTCAACAACCACCTCGTGCCCACCACCTCCCGTGGTGAAAAGGTCGACCTATGTGCCCCTGTGTCCGACACGTTCACCTGCGACGTGGCGATCTTCCGTCTCCTCACCGACAACGACTTTGGTCGCTACCGTGTGGATTCCAGGCCGCTGGAGACCTTCTACAACAGCGCCGGATCCAGCCGTCCCTACAGCCTTGAGACGTTCCTCGGCTTCTACCCGACCCCTGAGTTTTCGATGGAGCCAGCGTATACCCACTTCCGCTTCCACTACGACCACGCACTCCACAACAGCGTCATGTGCTGCAACACCTGGCCGCCCGGCTCGCTGGAGCACCAGCCTACGCTTGACGTCGAATACAGGATCACGCCGAACTTGATGGCCGGCATGAATGCAGAAACGCGGACGCGCCAGTACGTCGCCCAAACCAACACCGTCTCGGTTGGCGGCTACAGCATCGTCGGCGCGCAATTTGGTTACAAGATACGGAACGCCGGGGTCGCGACCGACTTTCTGCTCTCCGGCCGCGACCTTGGCAACAAGCCGTGCGTCGCCTTCACGGAGCCTGACCCCGACGGAAATTCGTATCATCCCGCTCCCCATCGGGAGATGTTCGGCGGAGTTCAGGTCCGTTTCTAAGCAACATCCTCCTCTCTTCAGGGCGGGCTCGTGACCCGCCCTTCTTTTTTGTGCCGAGCGGGGGGCATCGGCATTGCGTCCTTCTCCAGCACCGAGTGCAGCCTTGTCGAGCAGAAGGGGGGAACACCCCGACCAGTAGTCTCCGCAACAAGACCTCTTCCACAATTGACGAAGTCATTGAAACCATCTCCCTCAGCCTCCAGACTGTCCACCCCACCTTTATCTGCTCTATCTCCTGCGTGAACCGGATTCCGACTTTGCCGTTGAAGCGGAACCGGCATCAGCCGCTCCGGTTGCCCGTCGTGTTCTGTAAGTTGAGACTTGGCGGATCGTCCGACGCGGCTTACGCCCCGCTCCCCGTCGCCTTCCGCGCGTCGCGCCCTGAGTCCGCATAGGCGGCGCTTGACGGTCCTCGGACCTTCGCTACCATCGAACATCGTGAAAAGGAACTGCCAATCCAGGCTCCTCCTCGTGGCCGGCGTGGCGCTCCTCGCGGCGGTCGCTTCTCTCAACACGCTCCGAAACGGGTTCGTCTGGGACGACCAGGAACTGATCGTCGGCAACGACGCTGTGAAGTCCGCGGGCACCCTTGCGAAGGGCTTGACGCGGGACTTCTTCGCGCACCGGCCCGACGACTTTGCCTACGGCTACTACCGGCCCCTGACCACCCTGTCCTACGCAGCAGACTATGCCGCATGGCGCCTCCGACCGGCGGGATACCATGCCACGAACATCCTCCTGAACACCGCGTGCGTGTGCCTCGGGACGCTGCTTCTCCTTCGTCTCGGCCTCGTTCCAGGCGCAGCCTTTTGCGCCGGAGTACTCTTCGCGGTCCATCCGATCCATGTCGAGACCGTTGCCTGGATTTCAGGTCGGACCGACCTTTTGTCGCTCCTCCTTGCCCTCGCCTCGTTCCTCGTGTTTCTCAGTGCACGGGACGGCGGCGGGCGCCTCCACAGGCGCCGTGCCGCCCTCCTCCTCGCGGCATCGGCCGCTGCGTATGCCGGGGCGCTTCTCGCAAAGGAGATGAGCCTCGTTCTTCCACTCTGGCTCTTCCTGGCGGACCGGCGCGCCCCGTCCAGGCGACTGGTCACCCCGCTCCGGGCCCTCGCACCACATGCCGCGGTGACGGCGGCCTACCTCGCGTGGCGATTCATGGCGGTCAGTGTCTCGGTGCCGGCCAATCAAGACGTGCAAACCCCAGCCGCCGCCGCCCTGTCCGCCCCGATCACGGTCGCCCGGTACCTCGGATGGCTGGCGTTTCCAATCTCACCGAGCGCTTACGTGCAGAACCCCTACGTCACGATCTTCACGGCCGCGCGTTTCCTTCTTCCGGTCGCGGCCCTTGCCCTCATCGGTTTCGGCGCATGGCGCATGAGGAGGCACTGGCCGGTTGCAGCGCTCTTCGGGGCGATGCTCGCCGCGTCATTCCTTCCTCTCCTGAACGTTGTGCGCATCGCGGGCCCCGTCGACATGGGGCCGTTATGGCCGAGCGGTTCTGCTACTGGCCGTCGCTCCCGTTCGCCGCGCTCGTGGGGCTCGCTGCCTCAGCAGCCTGCGCCGCCGGGGACGGCGTTGTGTGGCGAAGGGCAGCCGTGGCCATCCTGCTCATAGCGATGGCAGCGGCGGGGGCCGTGACCACCTGGAAGCGGAACGCGGACTGGATCGACGAGGCGACCTTCCTCCGCGCAACCGTCGAACGGAACCCGCGAGCAACGCTCCTCTGGAACCGTCTCGCGCTCCTGCTGACTCGCGAGAACCGGCTCGACGAGGCTCGGGAGGCCGTTGCTGCCGCCGAGCGGATCGACGCCTCCGACTACCACACCATCGGCTCCCGGGTCTCTTGGCTGGCTGCCTCCGGGAGACCGGAGGAAGCGATTCCCCTACAGGAGGGGCTTGCCCGCCAGCTTACACGCGGGCGGACGGAGGTGCTGAACAACCTCGCCTGGCTGCATCGGCGCGCCGGCCTCGCGCCAGGCTCCCCTCGAGGACAACCGGAAAACTCTCGAAGCCGTCCTGCGCCGGGAACGCGACCCACACGTCCGGAGTGTCGATGACCTTCATCACAGGGTCGATGTACGGGGCCGTGAAGAGAGTCGACCCTGGAGGGACGCTCCCGGCGACGGCGATGCCGGTTGCGAGGTTGTTCTCGCGCTGACGGCGATGGTGCGGCACGTCGTACAGAACGGCGACGAGAATGGACCAGACGAGGCCTGCGGCAGTGCAGGCGACCGCTGCGGCAGCCAGGTGCGACCGCAATGCGCCGCCAGCTGCGATTGACGCGAGGACGCACGCGAGGAGGAGACCCGCGAGAACAAGGGGGAAAGTCAGGAGCGGCCTCTCCAGGGACTCGATCGCGAGGCCGCCGCGGAGGGTGGCGAAATAGACGGCGGCGGAGACGAGCCCGCCACCCGCGAGCCACCGGGCGGCGAGGTGCGGCCGGGCGCGACCGACCAGTTCGATCACCGCCCACGCGGTGAGGACCGAGGTGAACAGGAGGGCGGGAAGAAAGTACCTCATGTTCAGGCATAGCCCACCGTAGAATTCAAAGCCGGCGTCGAGCAACGCCCAGCCGGCGGGAAACAGCGAGAGCCACGCCAGCATGGAGCGCACCTTATCTCGCGCGAGCAGTGCCATGGCCGGAACCGCGAGGATCGCGAGGTGGGGAAGACTCTGTAGAACGGACTTCTTGAGTGCACTGATGTAGACCACTCCGCCGTCAGAAGTTCGGCTCATCGCGGGAGTGACGACGCCTGCGTCAAACGCCCGAAACTCGAAAAAGGTGGCCACGAAGTTGCGGCCAAAGGCCGGCAGGGCGGTACGGACGCGAGCCGGGACCAGGCAGGTTGCGGCGATGGCGACGACGGCCGCCGCGACGATCCACCGCGGTCGCGCGCCGCCCGTCACCTTGCGAGAACGGGAGACGACGAGTGCGGTCCCGAGGCCGAGAGCGGCGACACACAAGGCAGCGAACGGCAGAGGCTTCTGGTAGCCGTCAACGGTTGCGCCGTACGAGAAGGGAGAAAACGTGCCGAACTTCACGCGGTTGACGGCAAACAGGGCCAGGAGTGCGGGCGCCGCCCCGAGAAGAACGGTGCCCGCTTCGAGAAACCGGGCTGGACGAGCGACGAGAAGGAAAGCGACAGCCACCGCCGCGAGGACCGGCACTGCGTCAAGTCTCACCGCGAGACCGAGCCCCCCTACCAGCCCGGCGAGGCCTGCGAGCGCGAGGGCTTTCGGGCGCCTGGCGTCCAGAGCCGCCAATCCCAGCCACGCCGCGCATGTTGTGAAGAGGACCGCCGTCGAGTGAGACCACGCCGCCTGGGAGTAATCCCATGAGAACCCGCAGAAAACGAGAATTGCCGCGGAGAGCATCGCAATTCGCCTGTCGGGGAAGGCGCGGACGGCGATCCCCGCCGTCAGGGCCACAACCCCGATGAAGGCCACGGCGTTCAGCAGGATCAGGGAACGCAGGCCCAATAAGCCGTAGAGCGGCCAAGCCAGGATGGCGAAGAGAGGCGGGTACTGCGAGTAGGCCGTGCCGCCGTTCACACGCATGAAAAGCCGGTGGACGAGTTCGCCGCTCGGAATCACGGAGTACCCGGTCCGGAGCGCGAGCGAGCCCGTGGCAGCGAAGTCTCGAGCCATTTGGTGGTAGATCACCTCGTCGATGCAGAGGTAACTCGGAACGGCCCACACGAATGCGAGGGCAACGTGCGCGGCAACCAGCACGCCCGCCCCGATCAGCACCCAGCGAGGCCAGGAGGCCCACCCGGCTGGCGGCGCGATCGGCTCCTCCCGGGCCGCGCCCTTCCCTGCGTTTGCACTCCCGTTCTTGCGCCCCATCGCAGTCCGTCCAGACCACCCGTCATCTTCTTCCTCAAGACCGGCGGACCTCTCCAAGCTATGACCCGGAATCCTATCACCGCTGACCAAGATGGCCGGTCCACGGTTCATCTCCCCACACGCCTGGAAAGGGAAGCGACGCCACGACTCCGGCGAAAACTCTCGGGAGCGATACTTTGCGCCACGCACCGAAATTGATAGTCTTCGACGGAGAATCTCGCCCCGTCCGTGGTCACGGAACGGGCAGACGGTGAGGGTCGATGCTCTTGGCCGGACGGCAGGAAGTTGAGTGTTCGAGGGCGCTGCGGGTCGGTCTCGTGTTTCTTTCGTGCATGTTCGCGTTCCTGTCCGGCTGCTCGCGGATTCACCCGGCGCGATCCGGCAAAGGCTTCAACCTCCTCCTCGTCACCATCGACACGGTGCGCGCCGACCACATCGGAGTCTACGGGTACCACAGCGCCGAGACACCGACGCTGGACCGACTCGCCGCCTCGGGCGTGCGGCTGGCCGACGTCTCCTCGCCGGTGCCCCTCACGGCGCCGGCCCACGCCTCGATCCTCACGGGTCTGCTGCCGCCTCGCCACGGCGTACGCAACAACGGGGCGGAGGGCCTTGCCCCGACGACGCGGACGCTGGCGACGCGACTGGCCGCGGCCGGGTACCGCACCGGTTCCTTCGTCGGCGCCTTCGTGCTCGACCACCGCTTCGGCTTCGCCAACGGGTTCGCGCGCTTCGACGACGAAATCCCGTTCGACCCTAACGCCGGCCTCGAGGCCGAGCGCCCCGGGCGCGTGGTGGTCGACCGCGCCCTCGCCTGGCTCGACGAGCCGAGCGAGAAGCCATTCTTCGCCTGGGTCCACCTCTACGACGCCCACGCTCCCTACAAGCCGCCCGAGCCCTACCGCACCCGTTTCCGCGGGGCCCTGTACGACGGCGAGATTGCCGAGGTGGATCACCAGGTGGGCAGGCTTCTCGAGTGGCTGGAACGTTCAGGGCATGCGGCCACAACCGTTGTGGCGGTAGCAGGCGATCATGGCGAGGCGCTCGGCGAGCACGGCGAGCTGACCCACGGGCTGCTCCTCTATCAGGGCTGCCTGCACGTGCCGGTGATCCTCTCGGCGCCCGGCTTGCTGCCTTCGGGCTCGGTCGTGACCCGACCCGTGAGTCTCGTGGACCTCGCCCCAACCCTCGGCGGAGTCCTTGCCGTACCTTTCGAGGACGCAACCAGGCTCCATCTCGATGGACGCGACCTTTCCCCCTCGCTGCTGGCCGGGAACGAGCCGGAGGCCGAGGACGTCTACGCGGAATCGCACTACGCCGAGGTTTTTGGCTGGAGCCCTCTCGCCGCCCTTCGCCGCGGTCCGCTCAAGTACATCGCGGCGCCCGAACCCGAGCTGTACGACCTTGCACGCGACCCGTCGGAGACCAACAACCTGCTTCCTGCACGGAGCGCGGATGCCGGTGCGCTTGCGGCGCGCCTCGAGGTTGTCTCCAAGTCGACCACGACCGCGCCCGCGGCTGCCGTCGGGGGCGAGACCCTGGCTCGGCTCGAGAGCCTCGGCTATATCGGCGGGGGGGCTACCGCCGGCGCGGCTTCCTCGCGCAAGGATCCGAAGTCGATGATGCCCCTCTTCCGCGATTTCGAAACGGCCCACCGGGCCATTATCGAGGGCAAGCTCGACGTTGCCAGAAACGAGCTGGAACGCCTCGTGGCGAAGGAACCGGCCAACCCGGCTTTCATCGCCCAGCTCGCGGAGGCGTGCCGTCAGACGGGGGACTACCCGCGAGCCGTCGCTCTGAACCGCCAAGCCATCGCGCTTTCCCCGGGCGACCGCAACTTCCGCTACAACCTCGCAGCCACACTGCTCCTGGCGCATCAGGTCGACGAGGCCATCGTCGCCCTCAACACCGCGATCGCCCTCGACCCCCTCCGCGCCGAGTCGCACAGCGCCCTCGGCATCGCCCTCTCGCTCAAGGGCGACTTCGAAGGCGGGCGGGAGCAACTCGTCAAGGCGGCGGAACTCGACCCGCACGACCCTCGAATCATGAACAACCTGGGCGACATCCTCAGGGAGCTGAAGCGATATGATGAAGCCGAACCGGCCTATCGCAAGGCGATCCAGCTCGACCCGCGCTTCCCTGCCCCCTGGGAAGGCCTGGGAACTCTCGAGATCATGCGCAACCGCCCATCCCTGGCGCTCCCGGACTTCGAACACGCCCTCGAACTCGCTCCCAACTTCCGCCGAGGGGTGCTTGATCGCGCCCTCGCCGAGGAGCTGTCCGGCAACCGCCTCGCCGCCATCGCCGACTACAAGACTTTTCTCGCCCGCGCCGCGGCAGACCCGAACCTCGCCAAACAACGACAGATGGCGGAACAGGCGCTGGCCCGGCTGGAGGCAGGACCACCGAACTCGTAGGGACGTACGGATTGGCGCGGGGATCTTCGCCAACCGCTCAGCGGCCCGGGGCGGCTGCTCGTCACTCGGCTAGTGCTCGCGGCCGAACGGTCGGCCTTCCGGGTCGGCCCAACGGGGGGACTGTTTCCGGGGGCGCAGCCTTTGGAACACCGAGGCCGCGCCGCGTTGGTGGTGACCTCAGTCACTTGCGAAACGTGCCGATGCGAACTAGATTGAATGGGTACCATGAAATGGAGGGCTTCCGATGCGAACACGACTCCTTCTCATGCTCGGGTTGGTGGTTCTCGGGGCGGCAGCAGCAACGGGTGAAGAAATGGTGCTGCCGGTGGTTGCCGTGAGTTGGCCCGGTAAAGGTGGGAACTTGTGGAACACTGAGGTTTTCGCGACCAACCCCGGCCCGTTGCCGGTGGCCCTCGAGATTGGTCCCTTCCTTCCCGGCAAGACCAAGGGCTCGAGGCCCTGTATTCAAATGGTCAGCCCGTTCCTGCACCAGCTTCCGCCGTACAGTACGCAACTGCTGTCGTCGAATGAACTCGATCTGGCAATCGGGTGCCCCGATTCGGCGATTGGTGGCCTGGTTTTTTCCGCCGATGCCGAAGTCTCTCTTGTCGCCCGAGTGGCCAACACCGCCGGGATGTTCAACACCAGCAACACGGCCGCCGCCATCTCAGGGGTCGGGCAGCAGATTCCCGCCATCCCCTCCTCGCAGCTTGCCGGGCCGGGCGCCGTCTACCAGGTCCCCGGCCTCATCCTGGACCCGAACCCGTGCGCCGCACCGCGCTTTGAGAGCTACCTCTACGTCGCCAATCCCGGCCCGGAGAAGGTGGACGTCACGTTGCAGCAGACCCAGGACGGCAAGTCGGCGGGGTCGCTGGTGCTGTCCGGCCAATCGGTAGTCACGCCTTATACCTTTAGCGTGCCCGCCGGCGGCTGGCAGCAGTTCCTGGTGCAGATGAGCGGCACATTGGCGGCGTGTACCACGTCGTTGGAGGTAGCCGATCTGTTCTTTACGACCACCGGGAGTCTTGCCCTGGTCGGAACGGTCGTGGATCGTGGCTCGCAGGAGCCTCGCACCGTCCTCCCCCTGGTGACAATTGCACCAACGGCACCTTCAAATTGATCGGCCCAGCTGCGACGAGGTCCTGGTTCAGAGGCCTAGACGAGAGCGAGGCTCGCGACGTAGTGTTGCCGCCTAAGCGTGCTGGCGCCAGGTGCTGACCCGACAACCCTGAAGAAGGTGCCGGTCTAGGAACGGTGGCGGCAGCCCACCTCTGAGCGGCACCGAACCTCCTCAGGACGTCCCCCC
>PMLC01000143.1 GCA_003158745.1 Acidobacteriota bacterium | reverse complement strand
CTCCTCTGCCCCTCAGCCCCTCCGCTCCTCTGCTTGCTTTCCCGGACCCCGCCCTTTCCGGAAGTCAGGGCTTCGCGCCGGCGAGCTTGATCAGGAGCCGCACCTGCCCGGCGTGGTAGAGGTCGTGCGCCGCGACCCCGTAGATGAGCCGGCCGGCGGTCGACTTCCCCCAACGCTCGCCGAGGCGCCGGGCCGGGAACGCGACGACGGCGGCACGCAGCAGCCGATGCGTCTCGTCGAGCAGAGCAAGGTCCGCCTTCCAGGCGGCGGCGTCGGGACGTTCCGGGAGCCGCGGCCAGTTGCTCGGTCACCACGGGAACGAGCCACGAGCGCCTTCGCCGGTAAGGCGCCTGCATACCGCGTACTTCCAGTAGGCGCAGTGCAGGGCGATCTCCCAGATGCAGTGCCTGCCCGGCGCCGGCCGCTGCGCGGCATGCGCTGCAGTGAGCCCGCGGAGCGCCCCGCGCAGGTTCGGCCCGTGCCAGGCGGCCCTGTCGAAGCCCTCGTCCAGCAGGGCGAGGAGGAGCCTGATCTCAGGTGCGACCGATCTCAGATGCCATCGTCGCCTCCAGGCTGTTCGCCTGCCTTCACCGGCCGGCGCTTCCCGAGACACCGGTTCGCGCCTCGGGCGGGCTCAACCGGCGCTTCCTGGCGGGAAGATCGTGTCGAGCAGCTCCGGCAACCGCTCGAGGAACGCCGAGCGCGGAAACACCACCGCGCCTGCCGCGCGCACGGCGGCGAGCCTCTCGCCCTCGACGTGCGGACCGAACGCCAGCACCGTCGTTCCGCGGCCCACCATCGACCGCACCATCGCAACGGGGTCGGCACCGAGGGCATCGAGGTCCACGATGACAACAGCACACCCGGAGCCCGCTGCGGACGCCGCGCCTTCGAGCGCCACGACCTGCGCCACCCGCCCTTGCACCGCCGCCTCCACCGGTACCCGCATGAACAAGTTGGGGATGAGCAGACCGACCCGCACGCTCTCAGTCACGGAGTACCTCCAGCGCCACCACCGGTTCGTTCGTCGTGATCGAGGCAACACCCAGCGCGGCAAGCTCGCGCATACGGGCCGGGAGGTCCACCGTCCATGGGTGCAGCGGCCGTCCGCTGCCGGCAAGGGACTCCACCAGACGGTGAAACGGCGACAGCTCCAGGCCGGGCGGCAGAGGATCAGGCACCGTGTCGAAGACAAGCGAGCACGGGACGCCCGGCAGCGCGGTCTCCATAAGGGTCAGCAGCCGCTCGGCCGACGAGATGATGCGCGTGAAGTCCAGCCTGCGGCCCAGCAGACCCGCCAGCGCCGGGATTCGAGTTCCGAGTTCGGCTACGGCCAGCGGCTTGATCTCGACGAACAGCCACCGGTCGGCGGGCAAGGCATTGACGACATCCGCGAGCGTCGGCACCCCCTCGCATCGCAGAGATTCGAGCGGCCAGCCGGCGATGGGCCTACCTTCCCGCGAGCGGTCGTGGTGACATACCCACGTCCCATCCCGGCACGGTCTGACGTCCACCTCGACGCCGTCGGCCCCGGCCGCGATCGCTGCCTCGACACCGTCCATGGAATTGTCCGGGAAGGAGGCCGCGAAGCCGCGGTGGCCGATGATCAGGGGCCCGAGGCCCGGGGTCCGGGGTCCGGGATTCACGGCGATTTTCGCTCCCGCGAGGCCGCCTCAGGCAAGGATCGAGTACCCCCCATCCACCACGACCGTCTGGCCGAGGATCATCGAGGCGTACTCGGTGCACAGGTATACCACGACGTTGGCTACATCCTGCGGCGTGATCAGGCGCCCCGCGGGCGTTCGCCTCGCCGACTCCTCCAAGAGCTGCTCGCGGTTGGGAAAGTGCTTGAGCGCGTCCGTGTCCACGGTGCCCGCCGACACGGCGTTGACCCGCACGCCCTGCGGCGCGAGTTCTGCCGCCAGATGGCGCACCATCGATTCGAGCGCCGCCTTGGAGGCGCCAACCGCCGTGTAGTTCGGGATCGCGCGGATGGCTCCGAGCGAGGACACGGCGACCACCGATCGCGGCCCCCTCGGAGGCATGTGGAGGAAGTGCTGGACAAGGGGCAGCAGCGCCCCGGCGTTGATGTCCATCGTCCAGTTGAAGTGGTGCAGCGTCAGCTCGGACACCGGCTTGAGCACGCCGGACGCCGCGTTGGAAACGAGGATGTCGAGTCCGCCCCAGGCGGACTCGATCTCGTCGAACATGCGCGACACGTGAGCCTCGTCGGCGACGTTGCCGCGGAGCAGCAGGGCGCGCGCTCCGCGCGCTTCGATCTCCTTCGCCACCGCCTCTGCCGGCGCTCGGTGGCGGAAGAAGTTGATCGCGACGTCGACCTTGAAGTCCGCCAGCGACAGTGCGATGGCTCGGCCGATCCCGCGCGACGACCCCGTGACCAGAGCTCGCTTGCCACGCAGTCTCAAATCCATTGCCTGTGCCTCCGCGAACAACGATACCCGGATTTGGTCTCAACGACAAGGCGCGGTCCACCCCACCGCCACAACCCGCCGCCGGTGGTATACTTCGCGCCCCCGGCGACTGCCGGGTGCGGAGGTCGTTCTATGCAGTTGGTCGCCACCGAGATGCGCGCCGGCAACATCATCGTCCACAACGGTCAGCTCCACCGGGTGATGCAGGTCATCCATGTCACCCCGGGGAACTGGCGCGGGATGGTGCAGTGCAAGCTGCGGAACATCAAGACCGGTAACCAGATCGAACACCGGTTCCGGTCCGAGGACCGGATCGAGAAGGCGAGCCTCGACACCCACGAGATGCAGTACCTTTACTCCGACCCCTCGGGCAACCACTTCATGAATACCGAGACGTTCGAGCAGATGTCGCTCGCCGACGAGGTGCTCGGCGACGCGCGGGGATTCCTGCTGCCCGACACGGTGATCACGGTGGACTTCTACGAGGGCCTTCCGGTGGGGCTGGAGCTGCCAAACACGGTCATCCTCGAGGTCGTCGAGACCGACCCGCCCCTCAAGGGTGCAACAGCCGCCGGCGGCTCCAAGCCCGCCAAGCTCGAGACCGGCGTGACGGTCACGGTGCCTCAGTTCATCGGCACCGGCATCAAGATCATCGTCGACACTCGCACCGGCGAGTACATCTCCCGCGCATAGAGACCGGGATCCAGGGTCCGGGGTCCGAAAACGCGGGTAGCGAAGAGTTCGGAGTGAAGAGCTAAGAGTTGAAAGACGAGACATGTTTCGCCTGCCTTGACGCTCTCGCCCCACCCCCTGATTCAGAGTCGACGACCCGCAACGGTCTTCTCTAACTCTTCACTCTTCACTCTCAACTCTCAACTCGCTTCGCAACCCAAGCGGCCACCTCTCCTGGCGCAGGCGGTCCGCTATCGGGGACGCCCAAGGTCAGAACAGCGACGAGCCCGAGATCAGGAAGACGGCCTTCCCGCCGCGGTCAGGGAACGCCACCTCGACGCGGATCACGCGCAGGAGCGCCGCTCGCGTGGACTCGATCAGCACGCCAACGCCGGCGTCTTTCCGGATCCCGTCGGTCGAGGGCCCGACCCGCGGAGCCCAGGTCTTGCCGGCGTCCACGAACACCAGGCCCCCGATGATCCCGAGGTGGAGGACCTCGCCCGTCAGGACGTGACGCCACTCGAGGTTCGCTACTACTCGCGACGTCCCGTCGAAGGTGTCGGGGTCCCACCCCCGCAACCCCGTGTCCGCCCCGAGCGCGAGCTGCTGGTCGCCGTCCAGGTTGTGGCCGAGGTCCGTGGACACCCGTGCGCGCCACCCGATGTCGCCCGTACGCGCGGTCCCGGCGTCGAGGTGGCTGACCTGGTTGTCCAGGGTGCCTCCCTCGAGCCGGCCCGAACCGCCCAGGTTCAGCCACGAGTACTGCCGGCCGGTAAGGAGCGCGAGGTTCAGCACGCCGTTCAGATTGACCCTCGTGCGGTCGCCTCCCAGCGCCGGCAACGAGACCCCGGCCGTTACGGTCCAGTTCGGCCCCAGAGGAATGTCCTCCTGGCGCTGCCAGGCGCGGAAACCGCTTACGACCCGCCACCGATCGACCTGGTGGTCCCATCCGATCAGCACACCCCGCATGTCGTGGCCCACCGGGGTCGGGTACGCGCCGCCGTCGGTGGTCTTCCAGTCGGAAAACTCGATCTTGTCTGTGAACACACCCAGGGTCAGGCGATCGGTGGTGCCCGAGTCCCACGGCATCCGGATTCCACCCCAGAGCTGGAACCCGCTCCCAGCTGCCTGGCCTTCGACCGCCTTGTGGCTTCCGACGTAGAGGTACTCCGTCTGCGTCGTTCGTTGCCACTGGATGTCCCAAGCGCGTGGCGTCGCGAGCGCAAAAAACGGGTACTCCAAGGTGAATCCGTCGGCCCTCCCATCCGACGCGTTCTTGTGTTGAAGCTCCAGCTGCCAGCGGCTGCCGAGGAACAGCGAGTCTTTGTACCGCAGCGTCGTGATGGTTCGCTCGGTGGAGGAGTCGTACTCGGCGAGCAGCTGCTTGCCCCAGCCCAGGAAGTTGTCCTCCGCCAGGCTGCCCCCGACGTGATGGCGATTCCCAGCCAGGCCGAAGCTCAGACCCGCCAGCGTGGTCCACTGGTCGTGGGTGCGCACCACTACCTCGGCGCCACCCGGCGCCGGTTGGGCCGTGATGTGCACCGGGCTCAGGAAGCCGGTGTCGCGGAGCAGCCGCTCCGTCTCGGCGAGGCGAGCCGGGTCGAGCGGATCGCCGAGCTTGAACAGCAGCAGGTTGCGGATGTAGCGCTCCCTGGTGAGCACGTGCAGGGCGTCCGCCCAACGATATGGCCATCCCGACGTCCCCGCGTCGGAGGTGTCGAAAATGTCGTCGCGAATCACGCGGATGGCCACGATCGGCGTGCCAGGCAGCACGGTGATCGGACTCGGTGCCGCGATAGCGGCCATCAGCATGAGCGCAGAGACCATTCGCAGTGATTGTACGTTGACGGTCCGAGACTCCGTTTGCGAGCGCGCTCACAGTAGTGTCCCGCTCGAAGCCGCTGTTGCGGTCGAAGGTTCCGGTTTCCCGAGGCGCCCAGTCCCGAGGTCGCTGGGCTGGGTCCCGGCAAGCGGCCACTCCGTCGGAGGCCCAGCAGCCCGTCGGCGAATACCGTGTCGCCGACCATCCGCTACGCTGGTGCTCCTCCGGCAGCCGGTACCGGGTCGACGTGAACCTGGGTCGACGTGAACCTTGCGCTCCCGGCGCTAGGGGTGTAAAATCATTCGCCCCGCAATTCGGGGTCGTGGAGGTTCAAATGAAGGAAGGGATTCACCCTGCGTACTATGAAGTCGAGGCGCATTGCGCGTGCGGCAACACCTTCAAGACCCGCTCGACCAAGAAGGAGATCCGCATGGAGATCTGCTCCGCCTGCCACCCGCTCTATACCGGCAAGCAGAAGCTCATCGACTCCGCCGGAATGGTGGAACGGTTCCACCGCCGTTACGACAAGCTCGAAAAGGCGTAAGACGCCGTCCGAATTGTGCGACAAGAGCCGGCCGGGAGAGCGTCTCCCGGCTGGTCGTGTTTTCGGAAGCGTCGTACCGCTTGCCGGAACTTCCTGTGAAAGGTAGGCTTGCGCCGTGAACGGCATGCTCCAGCGTCTCGACGAGGTAATCCGCCGCTGGCAGGACCTGAAAAACGAGCAGGCGAGCCCCGAGGTGCTCACCGATCGCAAACGCCTGCTCGAGGTTTCCAAGAAGCTGGCCGAGATCGATCCCGTGGTCGCGGCGTACCAGGCGTACAAGAAGCTCCTTAACGAGGAGCGTGGCGCCCGCGAGCTGGTCGCCGGCGAGAGCGACCCCGAGCTCAGGGCGATGGCCGAGGACGAGGTGAAGCGCCTGGCCGGCGAGCTGGCCGAACGGGAGCGCGCACTCAAGCTCCTCCTGCTGCCCCCAGATCCCAACGACACTCGAAACGTTGTACTCGAAGTGCGGGCGGGCACCGGCGGCGAGGAAGCTGCTCTGTTCGCGGCCGAGTTGCTGCGTATGTATACCCGGTACGCCGAGGGACGGCGATGGCGCGTCACGGTCACCGATCTTTCCGAGGCCGGGATGGGTGGTATCAGGGAGGCGGTTGCGCTGGTCGAGGGCGACGGCGCTTACTCCAGGCTCAAGTACGAGTCGGGGGTGCACCGCGTGCAGCGCGTCCCCGCCACCGAGGCGTCGGGCCGCATCCACACCTCCGCAGCGACCGTGGCGGTGCTGCCAGAGGCCGAGGAAGTCGAGGTCCAGGTCGACCTCAAGGACCTCCGCATCGACACGTTCTGCTCCTCAGGTCCCGGTGGACAGTCTGTCAACACTACCTACTCCGCCATCCGCATCACCCACCTGCCGACCGGGATCGTCGTCCAGTGCCAGGACGAACGCAGCCAGCAACAGAACCGCCTCAAAGCCATGCGCATCCTGAAGGCCCGCCTCTATGAGATCGCCCAACAGGAGCAGCAGGCCCAACTCGCCGCCGAACGCCGCTCGATGGTCGGCAGCGGCGACCGCTCGGAGAAGATCCGCACCTACAACTTCCCACAGTCTCGGGTGACCGACCACCGCGCCGGGCTCACCAGCCACCGCCTCGCTGAGATCCTCGACGGCGAGCTCGACCTCCTGCTCGATCCGCTAATTGCCCACCTTCAAGCCGAGCGGCTCGAACGCGAACTGGCCTCCGCCGGATGAGCGCCCGCGAGGATCGTCGGAGCGTGACGGGCGCCCAGCCACGGCAACCAGGCTCAACCCCCACACCTCTCCCCACAGGGTGGCGTCTTTTCTTCCACCGCCCGAGAATGCTCGCGGAGGCGAGGTTCGCCTTCGGCGCTGCTCTCGTGATGGCGCTGGCCGGTACGGCCGTGGCGTTCGGGATGCCTCCGATCCGGCTAATGCCGAGCGAGGAGCCGGCGGTCCGCTGGTTCGTACAGGCAGCAGTCGGCTTCGGCCTCGGCTGGTGGGGCGGCTTGTTCTGGGGCACCGCGCTGGTGTTCTACGCCCGAAACTTCCGCCCCGTCCCGCCCGTCGCTGCGCTCATGCCCGCAACGGTGTTCGCCGGGACGGCCATCGCCGCGGTCGCGCTTGCCACCCGCACGGTCGGCGCCTCGGTGCTCCTCAGCATCGGCGCGGGTGTCGTCGCGGGAACCCTGGCCGCGCGCCTCATTGTGAGCCGCGCCGCGCGCAAGGTCCGGCAATGACCGTCGGCGACCTTCACGCGGAAGGCGCTGCGGCGCTGGCCCCCCGCGAGGGACTCCCCAATCCCACCCGCGAGTTGCGCTGGCTGCTCGCCCAAGCCCTTGGGCGCTCGGAAACCTGGATTCTCGCGCACCACGACGAGGCGGTCCCCGCGCACGTTGAGGCCATCTTCCGCGGATGGCTCCGCCGCCGCGCCGATGGAGAGCCTGCGCACTACATAGTGGGGTCCTGCCCGTTCTGGGGCCGGGTGTTCACGGTCACGCCGGCCGTGCTGATCCCCCGGCCCGAAACGGAGTTGATCGTGGAGTGCGCTCTCACCGTGCCGGAGCCGGATCGCCCACGGGTTCTCGACGTCGGTACAGGTTCCGGCTGCCTCGCGGTGACCCTCGCCCTCGAACTCTCTGGTGCGACAGTCACTGCGACGGACGTATCCCCGGAAGCGGTCGCGGTCGCCAGCCGGAACGCCCGAGCGCTCGGCGCGCGCGTGAGGTTCGCCGCGGGGAATCTCGCAACCCACATTCGCGGCCCGTTCGACCTTGTGGTCGCGAACCTCCCTTACGTCCCTGCGGGGGAGATCCCCGAGCTGTCCGTGGAGATCCGGGCCTACGAGCCTCACGTGGCGTTGGCCGGAGGTGAGGACGGCGCCGATCTCCTGCGCACGTTCCTCGCAGATCTGCCGCGTCTGCTGGCGCCCGGCGGGCATGCGTTGCTCGAGATGGGGCCGCGGCAGCGGGCGGGGTTGCAGGCGGGCGTCGCGGCGAGCGGTTTGACCGAGGTCCATCGCGGCCTGGACCATGCCGGCATCGAGCGCGTGCTCGTCCTGCGCCGCCCGTAAGACCGTGGTCAGTGGTCAGTGGTCCGAAGAGACGGGTAGGGCAGGGCCACGGTGGAATGCGGGTAGCCGCACCGCCGCCGTTGGGCCTATCGCAAGGCGCGCGAGCCGGCCGCACCGGAGTGTAGCCGGAGGCTACATGAGGATGCGCGACGGCGAGCGCAACGCAGCCAGAGGTCCCACGCCGGCGGCGCCTGTCTAGCCGCGCAGGGCTTCGACCGGCGTGAGGCGCGAGGCGCTCAACGACGGGAAGATCCCGGCGAACAGCCCGACCGCGATCGCGAAACCGACCCCGAGTGCCAGTCCCAGCGGCGAGACCGGCAGCCCGGTCGGGAAGAAACCCGCGAGGGCGCGGCAAAGAAGCGCCCCGACCCCGCAGCCCAACAACCCTCCGAGCGCGGAGAGAGTGCTCGACTCGATGAGGAACTGGAGCAGGATCGTGTTGTCGCCGGCGCCGATCGCCTTGCGAAGGCCGATCTCGTACAGCCGCTCGGTGAGGGAGATCTTCATCACGGAGTAGATGCCGACGCCGCCGACGAGCAGCGAGATCGCCGCGAGCGACGTGAGGATCACCGTCCAGCTGCGCAAGACCTCTTTGATCTGCGCCTCGGCGCGCAGGATCTCGGAGGCGACGTTTTCGACCTCAAAGTCGCCGACCCCGTGATGGGCGCGCCTCATCAGCCGCTCGGTCTCGTCGCGCACGGCGCCCAGGTTCTCCGTCTCGGGCGTCTTGATCATGATCACCCCGATCCGCTCCCCGCCCCGAATGTACGCCCGGAACGTCTCGAGCGGGATGACCACACCCTCCATTTCACGCTGCGTCCAGGAGTCGCCTCCGTCGTTCGCGAACGTGTTGCCGAGCTGCTCGCCAACGCCGATAACGTGCATCACCTGGTCCCCGATCCGGATCTGCTTCCCGACCGGGTTGTCGGTGCCGAACAGCGTTGTCGCGAGATCGTGCCCGACGATCGCCACCTTGCGGTGCTCGAGCTCGTCGCCGGCGTCGATCCACCGGCCGGCGGAGACGGTGCGGTTGCGGACCGTCGCGTACGCCGGGTTGACGCCGAACACCCACACCCGCTGCTCCTGACCGAGGGCGCGCACCACGGTCTGCGTGAGGTTCATTGCGGCAACGCCTTCGTAGCTCGTGCTCCATTCGCCGAGTGCCCGGATGTCGCGCACACCAAGGCCGCGAGACTCGGTGATCTTCTTGCGCTCGAACGGCAGCTGGGGCGTGCGCTCGGAGATGAACATGACGCCGTTGTAGCCGAGGCTCTTGATCCCCTGCCACACCATGACCTTGAGCGCTTCAGCGAACGACACCATGATCACCACCGCGAGCGAGCCCAGGAACACACCGACGAGCGTGAGCAGGGAGCGCAGCCAGTGACCCGCGATCTCCGAGCGGCTCGTTCGCAGCGCCTCGCCGAACGCGAGGCGCGGGCGGCTGTGCGGGGAGCCTTTTCGACCTGGGGCGGCGGGGGCAGGCTCCGGCATTCCTCGGGCTCCCTCACTCATACCGCAGCGCCACGACCGGGTCGAGGCGGGCGGCGATGATCGCCGGGATGAAGCCGGACACAACGCCGACGCCGCAGGCACAGGAGACCGCCGCTGCGATCATCCCGGGCGTGAGCACGGCGTACTGATCGAGAAGCCACGCGATGATGTGCACGAAACCGACGCCGAGGGCGAGCCCGAGCGTTCCGCCGATGCCGCTCACCACGACGCTCTCGACCAGGAACTGGACGGCGATGTGCCATCCCTTGGCGCCCACGGCCTTGCGAACGCCTATCTCGCAAACGCGCTCGCGGAACGACGCCATGAGGATGTTGGCCACGACGATCCCGCCCACGATGAGCGAGATGAGGCCGACCGCCTTGAAGGTGAGGTCGTAGACCTGGGCTTGCTGGTCCATTTCCTTCATCCGCTCGTAGCGGGCGTACACCTGAAAGTCCTCCACGCCGTGCCGCCGCAGGAGGATCCGGCGCAAGGCCGGCAGCGCCGTGTCCGCCGTCGGGCGGTCCACGAGGCGGAGGGCAATGTTGCCGATCTTCCTCTCCCCGGCGCCGAGTTCGCGCCCCTGCAAGGTCGTGACGGGGACGATGATGAAGTCGTTCATCCAGTCGAGGGAGTTGTAGTTCTCCTGCTTGTTCCAGTAGAACTCACGATATGTGAGCCTGCCGACCACGGTATAGAGGTGGTCGCCGAGCCGGATCCTCTGACCGACCGGGTCAAGGGTGCCGAAGAAATCGCTTGCGCGGTTGGCGCCCAGCACGCACACGGCCTCGCGGGTAGCCACATCGTTCTCGTTGATGAACCGACCGCTGTCCAAGAGGAGCTCCTGCAGCTCACCGTACGTCGGCCCCACTCCGGTCACTTCGTATGCGCGCGTCAGGGTCGCGGTGCGAATCTGAAGCTCCCGGGTCATCACCGGCTCGATGAGGTCGAAGCCCTTCACGCTGGCTTTGATTGCGTCCATGTCGTCGATTGTCAGGCCGCGGCTGGCGCGCTCGCGGGCGGTCGTGGTGACCGTCCGGACGTCTTTGGGGAAGACCGTGACCTTGAGGACGCCGCCCGACTGCGAGTAGTACTTCAAGCTCTGGGCACGGCCGCCGGCGAACAGCCCCATCGAGCTCACGACCGAGGCGACGCCGAGCACGACGCCGAGCGTCTGCAGGACTGTCCGCCCGGCGTGGGCGCGCACCTCGACGAAACCGTCGGCCACCGCCGAGAGCAGGTTCACGCAGCCGCCTCCTCGCCTTGTTCGACTAGGCCGTCGACGATGCGCACGATCCGCCTCGCGTGCGCCGCGACAGCCGGGTCATGCGTCACCAGGATCACGGTCTGGCCGGCCCGGTTCAGCTCGTCGAACAGCTGCATCACCTCGGCGCCCGTGGTCTGGTCGAGGTTTCCGGTGGGCTCGTCGGCCAGCAGGAGGGCAGGCTCGGTCACTAGGGCGCGCGCGATCGCCGCCCGCTGGCGCTGCCCGCCTGAGAGCTGGTTCGGGCGGCTGTGGCCGCGGTCCCCGAGGCCGACGCGGGTGAGGATCTCTCTCGCCCGAACGAGTCGCTCATCGCGGCCGAGGCCGCCGTACAGCAGCGGCAGCTCGACGTTGCGCAGCACGCTCGCCCGCGGGAGCAGGTTGAAAGACTGGAAGACGAACCCGATGAACTTGTTGCGGAGCTCGGCCAGGCGCCCGCGAGAGAGATTTGCGACCTGCTCGCCGGCCAAGAGGTAACTGCCCTTTGTCGGCGTGTCCAGGCAGCCGAGGATGTGCATGAGCGTGGACTTGCCCGACCCCGACGGCCCCATTATCGCGAGGTACTCGCCGCGCCCGACCACGAGGTCCACGCCGCGCAGAGCGTGCACCGCGAGGTCGCCGGCGTCGTACGTTTTCCACACGCCGGACAGGTTGAGGAGCGGATCGCTCACGGCCGGTCCTCCTTCTTCTTCGGCCTGGTGGGATCCTCGAGTGCGACCTCGTCGCCAACGACCAGACCCGAGATGATCTGGACCTGGGCGAGCGACGCGATGCCGCTTTCGACCTTGCGCTCCTCGAACTTCTGCTTCCACGCCTCCCGCGGGTCCGGCGTCGCCTTCGGGGCGGCCGCCTTGCCGTCACTGGAAAGCGGCGCTGTCCTCTTGAGGTACACGATTTCGCCGTCCTCGCGGTGGAACACCGACTCCACGGGCACCGAGAGCACCTTGGCCGCCTTCTCGCCCTTGATTGAGACGTTGGCGGTCATGCCGGTGCGCAGCTCCTTGCCCTGGGAGTCAAGCGAGACCTCCACGTCGAACACCTTCACCTGGTTGTCCAGCCGCGCCGCCGGAGCGATGCGCGAGACCTTGGCGGGGAAGCGGACCTTGGGGTAGGCGTCGAGGGTGACGGTGACGGGGGCGCCGAGGCGGACCTTGCCGATGTCGACCTCGTTGACGCCCGCCTTCACGAGCATCGTGCCAAGGTCGGCCACGGTCGCGATCACCGTGCCCGCGTTGAAGGACCCGGCTCCGGTCACGGCTTCGCCGAGTTCAACCGGCCGGGTGATCACGACGCCGTCCATCGGCGCCGTGATGTTGATCTGCTGATTTGCACTCGTGGTGACGGGAACGCCCGAGGAGGTCATGATCGCGGCCTTCTCCCGCGCCGCGTCAAGGACTTCCTTGGCGGACATGTACTTGGTTTCCGACGAGCGGTGGACCTCGACCGAGATCAGGCCGTCTCTGAGAAGCTCCTGCTTAGCCCGGTAGTCCTTCTCGGCGTCCGCGAAGTCGATCTCGGCCTGGTTCACGCTCCTGCGGACACCGGCGAGCGTCTGCGCCTGGTTGACGTCGGGTTCGATGGCGGCGAGGAGCTGACCCTTCCTGACCACATCGCCCTCGCGGATCGGAAGCTCGACCACCTTGCCGGAGAGCGCCGACTTGACGTCCACTTTCACCTCAGGCTGCACCGTGCCCACCTCGAGCACCTCGACCTGCACGTCGGTGATCGCCGCCTTGGTCACGGGTGTGTCGTCCTTCCCCGGGGCCGCACTCTTTGCCCGTGAGGCCAACGCCACCGTCGTTCCGACAACCACGACGGCGACTGCCACCGCCGCCAACCAGCGCTTTCGTTTCGCCGTCATGACAAGCCTCCAGATCCGACACCCAGAAATACGTTCAGGCGTCCCGTAAGGTTCTTGAACGACGGCTAGACCGGCGCGAGGAAGCGCCCGAGACGGGCCTGGTTGAGCGCGGCCAGCGCTCGGCCGAGCGTATCTGCCGGTACCAGGAGATGGTCCGTGTCGTGGCTGGAGAACACCATGACCGGCACGCCGACGTCGGCGAGCGCGCGTCCCGCCACCGCGAGCAGACCCACCGTACCGGGCGGAAAGACGGCCTCGAGGGTCAGCGCTCGCCACCCCCTCGACACGTCATCGGCGATCGCTTCGTATCTCCGCACCAGCTCTTCGGGCGCCAGAAGGCTCACCTCATCGTGGCCCACGATCAGCGCGGCCGGAGCGCCCTCGGGCGGCAGCGAGGGAAAAGGGACCGGGACGGAGCGCAGCCGTGCGATCGCGTAGATCTGCGGCCACAGGCGCACACCTACCGTCGGCTCCTGCTGGGAGGCCATCTCGTGCTCGTCAGCTGCTTCGGTCAGTAGGCGTCGAGGATGTAGTAGAGCGGGTTCTGCTTCTCACCGTCTTTCCAAACCTCATAGTGGAGATGTGGACCCGTCGTGCGTCCGGACATTCCCACCTTGCCGATCGGCTGGCCGCGGGTTACACGGCTGCCCTCCTTGACGAGGAACCGATCCAGGTGCCCATAGATCGTCGTGTAGCCGTAACCATGGTTGATCTTGAGGAGCTTGCCGTACCCGCTGTCCCGGTCGGCATACGTGACGACGCCATCCGCGGGGGCCGAGACCACAGTGCCAAACGCCACCGAGATGTCAAGTCCGTCGTGGAATGCGGGCTGATGGGTCACCGGATCGATGCGGGGCCCGAACCCGTCCGTGATGACGCCAACAACAGGGGCCACCACCGGCGTGTGCGAGATGACGAGAGCCTGGTCGGAGAGGCGTTTCTCAACCTTGGCCAACTGCTGATCGAGCTGCTCCTGCCGTTGCACGAGCGCCTCGGGCTCGGCCGCCATTTTGCTCAACGGGCCGCCGCTGCCGACCCCACCGCGGGTGTCGCCGCTGGCGTCGGAGAACAGGTTGGCCACACCGGCCGCGATCGCGAGAGCCTTCGTGCGCTGCTCGAACTGCGTCAGCCTCGCCTGGACCTGGGTCAGGGTCTGCGACAGGTGCTGGTTGTTGTTCTTGAGCTGCTTGTTCTCGCTCTGGAGGGTGCGGAAAAGGGCGCGTTGCCGGAGGAAGTTGCCCGACGCCACGATCGAGACGACGGAGAGTACCGCGACCCCTACTCCAAGGAAAGCCAAGGTCCTGAGCAGCATGCGCGAAAGCTGGATCTTGAAGACCTTGCCGTGAGCGTGAGGAACGATGATGATGGTGCTGTGTCGTTTCTCAGCCACGCTTCATCCCTCCTTCAAGAACGCGATCACATCGAGCCGGCACACCCGTCGCGGCTGGCCTTTCAGCAGCTTATGATCGTGCCACAGCCGTTTCGCCTATGTCAAGGCAATGTCCCGTCGCGATGCAAATACTTGAAAACGCTGTGCGAATCGGCCTGCGCCTACCGCCGAACGCAAGCCGATCGCGGGTTTGGAGGTCCACCGTGCTTCTGGCCGAGTTTTCCCTGACACCTCTCGACAAAGGACCGAGCGTCTCTCCCTGGGTCTCCCGCTCACTCGACATCATTGACCAGTCGGGGGTTCCATACCGCCTAGGTCCGATGGGCACCTGCGTCGAGGGCGAGTGGGACGAGGTCATGGCTGTGGCAAAGGCCTGCTTCGAACACATGGCCGGGGATTGCGAGCGGATCAGCATCTCATTCAAGGGTGACTGGCGGCGCGGCGCCTCCGGGCGCCTCACCGCCAAGATCGAGAAGGTCGAGGCCACCCTGGGTCGCAAACTTAAGACCTGAGTCGACTACGGGATCACCGATCTCCTCCCGGCGCCCGCTCGGTCGCCACGGGTGAGAAACTCAGTATCGCGCCGATTCGTAGACGACCGCGACGATGGCTGCCTCGCAGACGGTGCCGGATCAACACTCGCACGGACGCTGGAGAGAGTCCCGTCTCGTGAGCGCCCTCGAGCTGCTGATCGGCGCGGGCATCGTGATCGGGCACAACGTCTTCCGCGTTGTCCCCAACGAAGTCCCCATCCTGTTCGTGCTCGGCCTGTTGTCGTTTCGACTACGGGAGGGGGGTTGGTCCGCGATGGGGTTCAAACGGCCTGCATCGTGGGTTCGCATCGTCCTGATCGCGCTGGCGGCGGCGGTTTTGCGACTCGCCCTGGGCGAGTTCGTCATCGACCCTCTTACCAGCCGGTTCTGGCCGCCGGCGGCGCTCCCCGCGATGGCTGCGGGGATCACCGGGAACCCCAAGTCGGCCATCCTGGCACTGCTTCTTGTCTGGACGTTCGCGGCGTTCGGCGAGGAGATCTCGTATCGAGGCTACCTCCTCGGGCGGGCCGCGGACCTCGGCAGGCGGTCGACGGCGGCCTACTGGGGCGCCATGGTCCTCGCCTCGGTGCTCTTCGGATTCGGGCACTACTACAAGGGGCCGTCCGGGATCGTGGACTCGGGAGTTGCCGGGTTGATCCTGGGAGCGGCGTACCTCCTGTCGGGCCGCAACCTGTGGGCCTGCATCCTGGCGCACGGCCTCATCGATACCGTCGGGGTCGTCATCCTGTTCTTCGGCTGGGACTCCTGACCCACATCACCTCCCACTGCATCAGCTTGGAACCATCGGGCAGTACATGAAGGCCCAGAACGACACCACACGGCTCGCGGCGGCCAGCCTGAGGAACATGACGCACATCTTGCTCGACGTCCTGGCGGAAAATCTGTTTCCACAACCCCCGCCGTTCGAATCGGCAATAATCATGTGGGGTCGGCGCCGAAGCTGTGGGAGCGGCAGACCGAAGCGGAACAAGAACGGTCGGCTAGGGTGCGAGGCCGGGTGGTTCAGGTCCCGATCCAGCTGGTGAACGCTATTCTGCAAAGTGCTGGCGAACCTTCGCCGAAATCTGGCGGTCCGTCATCTTGTCGACTGTTTCAAGAACTGCGATGCGTCCGCCAAGGCCCTTTCGCTGGAGACGTTTCTTCAGTTCCCCCTTTGCTTCACCAGGACCAAAGATCAGAATCGACTCCGCACCACCGATGGACGCAATGACCGCATCGTAATAGGAGTTGAGATGTCCCGTGAAACCTTTCTGTTGGCTATCATCTGCCACGACTTGCTGTCGTTCATAGCGCCCCTTGAGGGGTGAATCACCGGACCGGCGAAGCTGTTTTTCAACCGCCGATATGAGGAGTCTTGTCTCGTCCCCTTTGTCCGTAACAGTCACAACGATGGCCTTCCTGTGGTCAATCCATAGGCCCACTTTCGTTCTCATCGAGTTCTCCTTCCTACGAGTCCCATCTGATACCGAGTTTAGCAGTGCGCCCATTCTCCCGGTGCGCCGGATGGACAGGATGTTCCTTTCCGACCTCAGCCTAGGGTAGCTCCATGAGAGGCGGAGTCAAGGTCCCTGGATGGTTCCGGATAGGGTCTGACGGGCCGGGAGGCTGGTGCTTCTTCTGTGTGCGAGGCCGTGGGCAAGCGCGGAACCCCCGAAGCCCTGCCCGGCAGGCCTTTGCTGTGGCGCCGCTTCGCAGAAGCCGGCCACGGGAGGAGTCAACGCGAAGGGAGGGCCGAGAGCGCCCTCCCGAGAATCCGAGTACGGACAGCCTTCGCCTCCCGCGAACTACTTGTAGTCTTTGATTTCCGGTGCGGCGAGCAAGGCCTCCAGGATCTGCTTCGCGGCGTCCGCCATGGCAAGCTGGGCAGCCTCCGCCGCGAGGCTCTGGGCCTTGAACCCTGAGGCCATCCCCTTGCCCGACTGACCGTTACCGGTTGCCGTTTGAGTGAAGATCTTGTTCCCCTCGCGGTCGTATACGTTCACTCGAAGGACGATCGTCGCCGTGTACGGGTTGTATGCTGGATGGGGAACGACCGCCTCGAATTTCACGATAGAGGGCTCGACGACCAGGTCGACCCCTTGTGCCGGCTTGGGAGATTCCGCCCGGACTACGGACTTGAAGACGGCAGGGAGGTTCTTCTCAAACAGACCAACGGTCTGCTCTCCAAGCGGGTAGGTCATTTTGTCGAAGGGGCTGGTCTTCAAGGCGTAGGTGTACTCCTGCGCCTCCTTGGGAAGGAAGAGTCCCGCAGCGAAGGCCCACGGCGTGGCCCCCTTCAATTCGATCAGGGGCGGCGGAGGCATCTTCAGCGTGAATGCCGCGGCGGTCATGACGGTCAAGACCAGCAACGTTCCGACCAGTATTCGTTTCTTCATCCTGTTTCCTCCTCTCGTCGTTCGACGGTTTCCCGGCCCGCTACTGCAGACTGGAGAAAAGCTCCTTCATCACCCGCGCCGCCTCCGCTGAATCGTCGGGGCTCACGGGCGACCACACACCCCTGTTGATCCAAAGGACCTCGCCGTCGCCGCAACGCACCAACGCAGCCTGCAGCAGGAGTCCCTGGGAAAAGGCAGGAAGGTACACGGGGTAGACGAAGAGGGAGTCGCCCCGCGCCATCGCCGCGCTGTACGCCGCCGCGTAGCTCGCAGCCGAGCCGGCGGCGAACAGGGCCACTTTGCCCACCTTCATCCCACCCGTTTCGACGGTCTGTCTGCCTGACACCACCAGAATTGCGTCGGCGCCGAAGCGCTCTCCGAGCTTGCGAGCGGCGTCCCGGCCGCTTCTCGTCTCCAGGCGGGGCGCCTCGGAGAGGTACGGCAACCGGACGGGATCGATGAGTTCCATGGACGTCCGCGTATCCCGCCACAGAGCCTTCTGGGTCGACTCCTCCTCGCCGTCCTGCGCGACTGGGAGAAGCTCCACATCCGCGCGGCCCGAGTAGCACGCGCGGACGGCATCTGCGAGAGTGCTCCCCAGCCGAGACCCTTGGTCGGCCGACACCTCCTCCTTGGCGAAACGGCGGAGCGTCACACGCACCTCTGGCCCGACTAACAGCACTTTTCGGAGCGGCGGGGCGGCGGCCTTGCCGGCCTCACGTCCGTCCTTGGTACCGATCCGCTCGAGCGGCAAGGTGATCGTCTTGGTGTCCGGCGTGACCTCGACGCTGCTCGGCGCATAGCCGCGCTTCTCCACTTCGAGCCACAACCGCCCGGCCTTGCCGAAATCGAGGACCTTCTCCAACGGCGTCGTCCCGCTCACCTGCCGGACTTCGCCGGGTTCAGCCTGGGCCGAAAGCCGGACCGACACCAGGGCGCCCGAGGGAACACTCTCGACCCTGAGCGGGGCTTTCCGCGAGGCGGCGACAGCGCCTGGTGTTGCGGCAGAAAAGACAAGAAGACCTGAGGCGGCAAGACCGAGCCATCTCTTTGGCCATCGGTATTGAGGACAAGCCTTCAATTCATAGGCCTCTGATGAGATCCTAACACAGACAACCCAATCCAAAGTAGGGGAGGCCTCTGATGAGATCCTAACACAGACAACCCAATCCAAAGTAGGGGTATGCACTTGACTCCAC
>PMLC01000106.1 GCA_003158745.1 Acidobacteriota bacterium | reverse complement strand
CCGTCCCGACCAAACAAAACAAAGGACTTAGGCCGCGATCCTCGCGGCCTTTTCCTTCGAAAAACACCAATTTGACTCCCTCGTGACTCCCTGGCACGAAAGAGCCGGTACACATTCCAACCGTTCCGGGCCCTGAGCGGCTGTTGCAGGCTTGATCACTCACGGCGTGAATGATTGTCATTAGCGCCATGGATACATCCACCCTTCCTCGGCTTGTCGCCATGAGCCTCGCCGACCGCCTCCGGGTCATGGCCGCCGTGGTGGTAACGGGCGCGCGTCAGACGGGCAGTTCGAGATCCGACGCAAGCGACAGCACTGTTCTCCCGATGACCCGAGGCCCCTCCGGATCTCCCCGCTGGGTCTTCCCCTCTAGCCTCGCAGGCACTCTGCCGGTGAGCAGGCCTCTGTGGTTGTCACGTTTCCTGAATTTGCTGGGTGTATAGAGTAGAGGCCACCGCGAAGGTGGCTTTCCCTATAGGAGGCGCAGGCCATGACGCCTCACCGGTCGTGCTTGCCGAACCTCGCCGCAAATCGGTCGACGATCCCCAGCAGGTCTGGGCTCAGCCGCCTCCGAGTCTCCTCCGCGATCCCGGCGGGCACGCCTCCGTAGAACGCCTCGGCCACGCTGCCTGTGATGCACGCGAGCGTGTCCGAGTCGCCGCCGAGGGAGACCGCGAGGCGCAGGGCGTGTTCGAACCCGGTCGAGTCGAGGAACGCCACGAGCGCCTCGGGCACCGTGCGCTGGCACGTCTCGTCGAACCCGTAGGTCGGGCGGATCGAGTCGACCGTCCGCCCGAGGTCGTAGCCGAACCGCCCGGCGATCTCCTCGCGGATCGCCTCTTTCCCGGCGCCCGTGCGGGCGAGGAAGACCGCGAGCGCGGTTGCCTGCGCGCCCTTGATCCCCTCCGGGTGGTCGTGCGTCGGAAGCGCGGTGCGCTCGGCCTCTGCCAGTACGTCCTCGACCGTAGCGCACGCCCACCCGACGGGGCCCACCCGCATCGCGGAGCCGTTGCCGTAGCTGCGGTACGGGCCGGCCGTGTCGTCGAAGAGCCAGCGGCGGAAGCGTCCACCCCAGCCCACGTTCGGATAGCGGCGCCCCCACCGGCGGAACGCAGTCGCGTAGTCGCCGCCGTCGAGCAGCGTCTCCGCAACGGCGCAGGTCAGCACCGTGTCGTCCGTAAACTCGCTGCGCGGGCCGAAGAGCGGAAACGACGTCGTCTTGATCGAGTCGAACTCGTAGGGTGAGCCGATGACGTCTCCCGCGATCGCGCCCAGCATTCGCTCACCGTATCACGGCGGTGAGAGGGTTCCGGGTTTCCGCCAGATCAGTCTGGCCCCTCGGCGGTCAAACGCTGCAGTTCGTCGACGAGGCATTCCAGCTCTTCGAGCAGCTGGTTATGCGTTCCGACCGAGCGAAAAGCTCTGACCAGCGCACTGTAGTACCAGAGTTGATCGTCCTTGCCGGCGTTGAAGCGGGACCACACTTGGTCGCCGTGGCGCTTGTAGTCGGACACGATCGCCCTCGCGTTGTGCACCTTGTCGGCGAGCGATACGAGAAGCGCGGTAGAGCTCTTGTGGGGGATCGCGGCAAGGTACGCAATCTTGCGCTCCCTCCACGGCGGTTTGGGTTGGACGAAGGCGTCGGTACATTCCTCGACGACGTTGGCAGCGCTGTCGCCGAACCGCTCCCGAATGCGGCTGAGCATCGGCCGTCCTCCCTGATCCTCGACGGCGTCGTGCAGAAGGGCGGCGATTGCGGCTTCCTCGTCGCCGCCGTTCTCGATGACAAGAGAGGCAACCGCCAGAGGGTGCGCGACGTAGGGAATCTTCGTTCCCTTGCGAAGCTGGCCGTTGTGGATCTGGTTTGCGAAGGCCAATGCTGTCGAGAAGCGTGGGCCCATGGTCTCGTTGACTCCTTTTCCCTGGCCTCGATTGGCACGGGGCGCTAGCGGCGCGAGCAGTTTCGGACCGACGGCTCCGTTGCCAAGCATACCCGCGATCGCTGCCTATCAACCGACGTCGCGAGCGGGTACGTCGCTGGCGCTCGACCTGGAAGAGCTGCCGATCGAGACCGGCCGCTGCCCGAGGCGCATCCGGCAGACCTCGACGAACGCCTCCCGCGCGCCGCCTCGACCCAGCACACCGTGGCCGGGTATCCTTGTCTCCGGCCCTCCGGGCTCCGCGCATCAGCGCTTGGGACGGCGGCTGAAGACGACCGGCGTTTCGATCCAGTCGGCGGCCGGGCACCAGACCACGGCGGCGAGCTGGAGCTGAAGCGCAACCTCGGGCGGGAACGATGGGACCGCCGCGAACACGCTCACTTCGATATTCACACCCTCGCAGCGCGATGCCTCGATGATACCTGCGGCGTTGCCCGTGAGGTGGCCGAGGTCGCGGCCGAGCGTCGTCGTCACGCGAAAGTCGGGGCACGCCCGGCCCGGGACTACCACGCGCTGGAGTTCGAGGACCTCGCCGCCGAGCAGGTTGGCCAGGAGTAGGGCCGGGCGTGGCGCCGGCGGCGGGACGGGGTCGAACAGCCCAAGCGGGATGGTGTGTCGCTCCCAGCCGGCTCTCGGCTTGGCATGGGCGAAGATCCACTCGACCGACCTGGGGTCGCCCGGCTGCGGCCTCGGGTCGCCCCGGTGTCCTGGTTCGATGCCCGCCTCCATGTCGTCAATCTGCGCCCAGGAGCGGCACGGTACGTGCCCCATGTTTGGCCACGCGGGCTCGACCGGCCGCGGGTCTATCAAACAACCGGCCGCTCGGCGGGCGGCCGATACGGTACAACTCCTCGAGCGTCTCGTGCACACATGTCCCCAGGAACGCCTCGATCGTGTCCACCTCCTCGACGGCGGGCTTCCCGATGTACTGGTACCAGTACTGCCTCGGACAGTTTTCGAAGGAACCGAGGCTCGAATGGGAGTGGATGCGCATCGTCAGCCTCCCCGAGTGCTCATCGTCTCCTGACTGTAGTCCTCCAGCGTTGAGCGTCAATAGCGCTGCTCACCCGTGTCCAGACGTGCACGCGCCCCCGAGAGAATGCCGGCATCAGTTCACCGTTTCCGGTGTGGTGTCAGGCCGGGGCGCAGGCTCGTCATCGAGCCCCATCAGCCCGGCGAAGTGCTGCTTGAGCTCCTTGCCGGTCGCCGCGGAGGTGTCCGCGAGGTGGCTCAGGGCGCGGGTGAGGATCTCCGGGACGAACAGCTTCGCGTCCACGCCGACGTAGGCCATGACGTCGGAGTCCTTCAGGCTGAACATCACGAAGCGGGACCGGTTGTTCCTCTCGTTGAGTGCCTCCAGCAGCTCGAGGCTCGGTTCGGCGCCCCGCAGCACGGTGGAGAAGAGGTCCACCACCGGGCTCTCCTTGGGTACCCGGATGAACACCGACACGTTGTCGTCGCGGGTCAGTGTCAGGGTGCCGTCGTCAGCGAGCCGGAGGTCTGACTTCCCGGTGAACTCCCTGATCGCCGCGAGCACGGCGGCCCGGAGCTCGTCGGGGCTCTTCGGACGGCACTGGGCCGGCGGGTCCGGGCGCTTGGCGCTGCGGGGCTCGAGGTCGATGCCGAGCGTCGGCAGCAGGATCACGCGATCGTCGTCGTCGAACGCCTTGTACGACAGCTGGCTGGGCCGGCTCACCGTGTAGACCTCGCGCAGCGTCGCGACGAGCATCGCCGCCACCGACGCGTAGTCGACCTCGNNCTCGTCCCCCTCGAGATAGTGGTTGGAGATCGCCTCGATGCGCAGGCCGGCGTTCTCTGCCGTCACCTGGACGTAGATGCCGGCCGGCTTGCGGTCGAGGATCAGGTACTGCGTGTCCTCCAGCACCGCCAGGGTCTCGGCCAGCGCCCGCGTGAACGCCGGCCACGACCCAGGCCGGGGTTCGGGCACCGTCGCCGCCCGGCGATCCTTGCCGGAGCGGGCGTCGCCGGCCGGCCCGCGCCCTTCGAAGAGATCCATTTGAACCGCATCGAGTGTGCTTGAACCTCGCGACATGAGAGCCCCCTTTCATGCGTTTGCGTTGCGCCGCGTTCACCGCCGCGACATCTGGAGACGTCCGGTGAAGCCGGAAGCCCCAACCTCGGACCGCGTTCTCGGAAGACGCCCGGTGAAGCGGGAA
>PMLC01000159.1 GCA_003158745.1 Acidobacteriota bacterium | reverse complement strand
GCCACGTGCGCAATGGGGCTCGGCATGTGTGCATCAGTGTCCTCTTGAGACATCGTACCTCGCAACTGAGTGGCCGATGAAGGCACGGGGCCGTCGCGGCAGAAGGCCCAGGACCAGTCCAGGCTAGAATCATCTGGTGAGCGCGCGAGTGCGTCCGCTGCCGGAGCCGGTGCCGCCCGGCGGGAAGATCGGCGTGATGGCTCCCGCCGGCCCGTGCCCGCCGGAAGCTCTCGCGGCAGGCGTCGACTTCCTGCGCGGGCAGGGGTTTGAGGTACTTCTAGCTCCGAACGCTCTCTCCCGCGCAGGATACTTCGCGGGGTCGGACCGGGAACGGCTCGACGGTATCGTGTGGCTAGTCGATCAGGGAGTTCACGCTCTCGTTGCTGCTCGCGGCGGCTACGGCGCGATGCGCCTCCTTCCCGACCTACCGTGGGACCGCTTCGCGTCGTGGCAGAGGTGGGTGGTGGGGTTCTCGGACGTCACGGCCCTGCATGCCGCACTCGCCACTCGTTTCCCAAGAGCCACGCTCCACGGGCCGATGGCGGCCTCGCTGGCCCGCGACGCCCGCGGCGCCGGGTTGCTGCTGGCCTGGCTCTCCGGGCATGGTGCGCGCAGGCTGTTCGAGCTGGGTAAAGGGGATGTGCTCCGGCCCGGGGTCGTCCGAGGAGTCTCGGCGGGAGGGACGCTCTCGGTCCTGGCAGCCCTCGCAGGGACGCCGTTCGAGCCGGACTACGAGGGGTGCGTCCTCTTCCTGGAGGATGTGGGAGAACCCCTCTACAGGCTCGACCGTTTGTTGACCCAACTGCGGCTGTCCTCTAGACTCGGGCGCGCGAGAGCCGTGGTTGCGGGAAGGCTGGCCCGGTGCGGACGGGGCGAGGCGAATTGGCGAGAGCGCTGGCGAGAGCTCCTGCTGGAGGCGGCGCCCGACGCGGTCGTCGTGGAAGGGCTGGCATTTGGTCATGGGGGCGTGAACGTCCCGTTCCCGCTCGGAGTCGAGGTCGAGGTGGACACGATCCGAGGCGAGATCGCCTGGGGAGGTGGTTAGGTGCCGAAGGTCCGGGTCGTCGGCGGTGGTGAGTCGAGCAAGCTCAGCGAGCTGCTGGCAAGGTTCGCCGCGGGGTCCGTGATCTTCCGCGAGGGCGATCTCGGAAGCGAGATGTACATCATCCAGAAGGGGCACGTCCGGATCTCCCTGCACATCGGCGACAAGGAGCGCGAGATGGCGGTGCTTGAGAAGGGCGACTTCTTCGGGGAGATCGCGCTGCTCAACCAATCTCCGGCACGCTCCGCCACGGCGACCGCCGTCGACGAGGTCGAGGTGCTGAAGCTCCGGACGACGGACCTCGACCTGCTGCTTCGGCGTAAGCCCGACATCGCGATCCGCATGATGATGAAGCTCTCGGAGCGCCTCCGCGAGACCAACCGCCGCTTCGAAGAGCTCGGCTCCCGAACCGAGCTCGCCGCTCTCACCCCCGCGCCTGCGAGCCAGGGGATAGAGGCGCGGGCAGTCCTCGTCCACGAGTCTTCCGGGAGGATTTTCCCGGTCCGCCCGAAGGGGGACACCACGCTGGGCCGCCACGACCCTGTCACTGGTGTGACCCCCGACATCGATCTCAGCCGCCTCGATCCGGAACGCACAGTTTCCCGACGCCACGCCGCCATCCGCGTGGCGGAGGGGAAACTCACGATCACCGAGGTTGGCTCTTCGACCAACGGGACTTTCGTGAACGGCATCCGGCTGGAGCCCCTGAAGGCGAGCCCTCTCGCTGACAGCGACACGGTGCAACTCGCGCTCGTCACCCTTAGGTTCCACGTGATCTTCGGCGGCGGATGAAGCTCACCTTCGCGAGCCCGCTGTCGGCGATAAGGGGAGTCGGCGCCGCGGGTGAGCGGGTACTGAACTCCGCCGGCCTGGCTACGGTCCGCGACGTGCTGTGGAATCTGCCGCACCGTTACGAGGACCGGTCCGAACCGCAGCGGATCGCGTCGTTGACCCAGCCCGACACGATGGCAACGGTGGGTGGGCGCTTGGTCCAGGTGATCGAGCGCCGCGCGCGGAACAGGCGGCTGCGGATCGTCGAGGCGATGGTCGACGATGGAAGCGGCTCACTGCCGATCGTCTGGTTCAACCAGCCGTACCTCGCATCGACGCTACACGAGGGCATGCGCGTCTGGCTCTATGGGGCACTGAAGCCTGCCCGCAGCGGGTGGGGCCTGCAGCTGGTCGCCCCCGAGTGGGAGATCGAAGACGAGGAGAGCGAGCCCATCCACCTCGGTCGCATCGTGCCGATGTACCGTCGCCTCGGGAGCTGGAGCGGGCGCCGGGTGCGGACCCTGGTTTCCCGAGCGCTCGAGGGCTTGGGCCAGGTAGTAGACCCGCTGGCAGGGATGCTGCCCGACGATCTGCGCCTCGTGCCTCTCGGCGAGGCCCTCAGCGGCGTGCATTTCCCGCAGCCGCCCGGCGCCGGCGTCCCCGCCACGGATGCCTTCTTCGATCAGCTGGCTCAACGTCGGACGCCGGCGCACCGGCGGCTGGCTTTCGAGGAGCTGCTCGCGCTGGCCCTGGTGCTCGAACGGGAGCGAGGGCGGCGCCACAGCCAGCGCGCGCCGATATGCAACATCACCGAGGAGGTCCGCGACAGCGCGCGCCGCGTGCTCCCGTTTCGCCTCACCGAAGCGCAGAAGCGGGCAATCGCCGAGATCGTGTCGGACCTGCAGCGCACGTACCCGATGGCACGTCTCCTGCAGGGCGACGTCGGGTCCGGCAAGACGATCGTCGCCGCACTGTCGGCGCTCGTGGTCCTTGCGTCGGGGCATCAGGTGGCCCTGCTCGCGCCCACCGAGCTTCTCGCCCAGCAACACTACTCGACCCTCACCGGTCTTCTTGGGCCGACGTTGTTCCGCCCGGAGCTTCTGATCGGGTCGCTGGCGGCTGCCGAGAAGCGACGGGTGCGCGACTGTCTCGCGGACGGCAGTGCGCACTTCGTCGTCGGCACACACGCCCTGCTCGAAGACGCGGTCGTATTCGGCCGGCTCGGCCTCGCGATCATCGACGAGCAGCACCGTTTCGGGGTCGCGCAGCGCCAGGCTCTGATCGAGAAAGGAGAGGCGCCCCATCTGCTCGTGATGACCGCGACGCCGATCCCGCGCTCGCTGGCGCTGTCGCTGTACGGGGACCTCGACTTTTCGGTCCTCGACGAGATGCCGCCCGGGCGGACGCCCGTGCGTACCGCGATCCGCGACGACTCGGCACGGCCGAAGCTCGCCGAATTCCTGCGCGGGGAGGTGGCCGGCGGCGGCCAGGCGTACTGGGTGTTCCCGCTGATCGAGGAGTCGGACAAGATCTCCGCGCGCGCAGTTGAAACTCATGTGCGGGCTGTGCGGCAGTCCCTGCCTGGTGTCCGGGTGGGGGTGGTTCATGGGCGCACGCCGGCCGCCGAGCGGGAGGCGACGATGGCAGCGTTTGCCGCGGGAGAGATCGGCGTTCTCTGCGCCACGACCGTGATCGAGGTCGGAGTCGACGTTCCGAACGCCTCGGTGATGGTGATCGAAAATGCGGAGCGCTTCGGCCTGGCGCAGCTCCACCAGCTGCGCGGGCGGGTCGGGCGCGGGAGACGACGGTCGTTCTGCGCGCTGCTGGCAGGCCCCGAGTGCTCTCATGAGGCGAAAGAGCGGCTCGAGTTGCTTGCCGCAACGGCTGACGGGTTCCGCATCGCCGAGGAAGACTTCCGTCTCCGCGGTCCGGGGGAGTTCACAGGGCTGCGGCAGTGGGGGAGGCCGGAGTTCCACGTCGCGAGCCTGTGGCTGCACCGGAGGGAACTCGAGGCCGCCCGTGCGCTCGCGGCGACAGCTGCGGCCAGCGGCCAGCTCGAAGCCGTGGCGGCGGCCTTGAGCTGCCCTGGCGGTGTGGGGCCCGGTGTCCCCGTCGGGTAGGCCGTCCGCCCGCCCCCGCCGGACCTGGTCCGGCTCCCGGGCGGCGGAAACAGGCTAGAATCTCGATCATGGCAAACGCCGAGCACGTGCGGCTGCTGCTGACACCGGACTGGTCGCGATGGCGTGCCGAGAACTCCCGCATCATCCCCGACCTCGTGGACGCGGAGCTAGGCGGCCGGAACCTCCGCGGCGCGGACCTCTCGCGAGCGATCATGACGCGCGCCGACCTGCAAGGAGCGGATCTCACGGGCGCATCACTCGCCAACGCCCAGGTGGACGGCGCATCGCTCGGAGGGGCCGTCTTGGACAGCGCCGACTGCACCGGCGTCCGCTTCGACCTTCTCGAGGCCCGCGCATGCTCGATGAAGGGAACGGTGCTGACCGGTGCCACGTTCCGCGGTGCCGACTTTGCCGGCAGCGACTTGTCCGGAGCCAAGCTCGCCCAGGTGAACCTCGAGGGAGCGCTCTTCGACAACGTCAACCTCACCGACGCCGATCTGACGGGTGCGACATTGAGGGGCACGCGTCTTGACCGGGCTGTCCTGGCGAACGCCACGCTCGTAGGCGCGAACCTGGAGGGTGTGACGCTGGCCGGAAACGACCTGCGCGGAGCGAACCTCGGGGACATCGAAGGCACCCGGGCCCAGTTTCCGGGTGCCAACCTCGCCGGCGCCCGGTTCGTCAAGGCGAAGCTCCGCGAGGCCAACTTCCTTCGCGCCGAGCTCCCCGGCGCGGATTTCGACGGCTCGGACATTAGTCACACAACGTTCCGGTTCGCCAATTTGGAGGGTGCCCGGATCGTGAATTGCGACGCCCAGGCCGCCGACTTCCGGGATGCTATGCTGCTGAACACCGAGCTGAGCGGCGCCCAGATGGCGGCTTCACAGCTCGCCGGCATCGACTTCAGGTCGCCGAAGCTGGGCCGGCTCTCGCTGGTGCGGGCGAACCTCACCGGCGCTACCTTCCTCCAGTGTAGTCTCAAGGGGTTCCGGTTCGACCAGGCCCGCATGGAGGGGGTCGACATGCGCGAGGTCAACCTGGAGGGGGCGAAGCTCGACGGGGCGATCCTGACGGGCGCAACCCTGCGGGGGAGCCGGATCCGGCAGGCTTCGCTCGTGGGCACAGTTGCCATCGACGCCGATGTCTCCGGGTGCGACCTCATCCTGGCCGACCTGCGTGACGCGGATTTCTCGCGCGCCGACCTGCGCTTCACGCGCCTCGTGGGCGCCAACTGCAAGCACACGAAATTCCGGTTTGCCGACTGCCGCAAGGCCGACTTCACCAAGGCCGCCGTCGGATCAGCGAACTTCTGGGGCGCGATGATCGGCGGAGCGGCGATGCCGCTCTCCGCCCTTCACTGGCGGATCGGAAGGATGGTCACAGCGATCCTGTCGGCCACGCAGCGCAAACGCGAGGCGAAGGAGAAGCGCGAGCAGGAGCGGCGCATCAGAGAAACCGTCCGCCTGGTTCGGGAGCTCGAGGAGAAGGACCCGAGGCTGCGCCGCCAGGCGCAGCGCTCCGCCCGCTCGCAAACACCACCGCAGTGACACTGGGGGGGCCGCCGGCCGCAGCATCGCCGCAGCGGCCTACGCTCTGTCCGCAAGGTCCGGCGGGACCGTGAGGCCTGTCACGGCCTCGCGCCCGTCCAACAGCCGGGACGCTCCCCGCATCAACAGGCGGCGTGCCGGCCGCCAGCGTCCCCGCTGGGCGTGCCACACCGCCGCTGAGAGCATGATGAGGCCCTGCAGCCATAGCCGCTCGTCGCCGTCGAGCGTGCGTCAGACCCGTTCCCAGCACTCATGGGCGCTCCAGTACCACCCCGCGCGATACTCGGCCAGCCTGCCCGCGAGGAGCGACTGACGGTCGTCACGGTCAGGCAAAGAACACCCAGGTTGCGAGCGCAAACACCGGTACCAGAAAAGGCAGGGTGTACCGGACGATGTAGCCGAAGAAAGAGGGCATCTTGACGCCCGCACTCTCTGCGATCGATTTGGCCAGGAAGTTGGGCGCGTTGCCGATATAGGTGTTTGCGCCCATGAACACCGCTCCGGTGGCAATGGCCTGCAGGATCTCCGGCCTCTCGCCGATCAGCCTCAGAACCCCTTCGTGCTCGGGCAGGCCGTACTGCAGGCGGCCGAGCGCGGTCGAGAGCGACGTCAGGTAGGTGGGGGCGTTGTCAAGCAGCGAAGAGAGTCCGCCGGTAGCCCAGAAGAAGACTGCCGGTGTCCGGACCGTACGGATGACAAAGCCGAGCGCTCCGCGATCGCCCATTCTCAGCATCGCGAGGACGGGGATCATGGTCACGAAGATACCCGCGAACAGGATCGCCACCTCGCGGATCGGCTCCCAGGCATGGTCGTTCTGCTCCCTGAGCTGAGGCGAGGTGGTAAGCCACGACCCCGCTGCCATGAGGAGCATGACCCCGTCGCGGACCAGCCCTTCGATGCCTCGCTGCACCCCGAGGATCGATACGGAGCCGGGGCTCCAGTTTCCCGAGAGAATGACGGCGGCGAGAACGCCCACGAGGAACGCCAGGTTGTGCCAGCCTTCGATGCGGATGGGCTCGCGCGGTCCCTCGGGATCGTCGCGGACGTCTGCCTCCTCTCGGCGCCAGTGCCAGGCGTCCACCGCGAGATAGGCCGCGACCAGGCACGCGACGACCAAGGCCATCTCCCGCCAAAGACGCAGGGTCCAGAAGAACGGCACTCCGTGGAGGAAGCCGAGGAACAGGGGAGGGTCGCCAAGCGGCGTGAGTGCTCCGCCGATGTTCGCCACGAGGAAGATGAAAAAGACCACCGTATGGGCCCTGTTGCGGCGGCGCCGGTTCGCGCGCAGGAGCGGCCTGATGAGGAGGACGGTGGCTCCGGTCGTACCGATCCAGGACGCGAGGGCGGTGCCCACGACAATGATCATTGCGTTCACCGGCGGGGAACCTCGAAGGGTACCCCTGATCAGGATGCCGCCACCGATCGAGTAGAGGGACCCGAGGAGTAGCACGAACGGCAGGTAGTCCGCGATCGCGGTCTGCGCGAGGGCGTGGACTGCTGGAGAGCCGTAGGCCGCGAGGAACGGGATCGCGAGGACCAACGCCCACCCCGCTGCGACCTTTGGGAAGTGGCGCAGCCAGAAGCGCTGTGCCAGGAGCGGGAGGAGTGCGATCGAGAGGAGCATACCAAGGAAGGGCAGGGCGCTCCATAGGGGCAGCGCGATGCCGAGACGTGGATCACCTGCCTCCGCCGCCCGGACAGGACTGGCTGCGACGAAGGCGAGGAACGCCACCGCAAGCCCTCCCAGTTTCCGCACAGGTGGCCGCATGGCCTGGGTCGCCTTCATCCTCGCAAGCTCGGCAGCCCAGAGGCTAACACAGCAGATCCGGGGTCGAAGGCATGGAGGGTGTCAATCATCAACAGATCTACGGCAGCCGAGGGGCTGAGGAGCAGAGGCGCAGAGGAGCAGAGAAGGGAAGACCCATTTTCACTGCCGGGCGGGAGACACCCGTTCAAACCTGGTGGCCCGTGGCGGTAGGATAGTGGGGCAGGAGGATCCATGATCCCAGTTTTGGACAGCAGAGGCATGCGCGAGGTGGACCGCGTGACCATCAGCAAGCTGGGGCTGCCAAGCCTCGTGCTGATGGAGTCGGCCGCATCGGCCGTGAGCGAGATCGTGTCGGAGCGATTTCCTGACGCGGGGCGCGTTGTGATGGTGTGCGGGCCGGGAAACAACGGCGGGGATGGGCTCGCGGTTGCACGGCAGTTGCGGTGTCAGGGCTTCGACGTCAAAGTCGGCATGGTCGCTGCGAGGCGCGAGCTACGGGGGGATGCAGCGGTCCAGTTCGAACTCGCGCGCAGGTTCGACGTGCAGATCCGCGACTGCGCTCGGGCGACCGAGGTCCGCCTCGCAGAACTGGTGGCGGACGCCGATGTGGTCGTTGACGCCCTCTTCGGAACCGGTCTCGATCGGCCCCTGAGGGGGCGTTGGGCCCAGGCTGTGCGCCTCATCAACAGGGCGGGGGTACCGGTGGTCGCGGTGGACGTCCCATCGGGCCTGCAGGGCTCTTCCGCCGACGTGCCGGATGAGGCCGTCCTAGCCTTGGTGACCGTCACTTTTGGCGCGCCGAAGGTCGCTCATGTCTTGCCACCCGCGTGCTGGCGGTGCGGTGACGTGGCGGTGGCCGATATCGGCATCCCCCCCTGGGTCATCGAACGACGGGCTGACCTGGCGCTCGTCGAGGCCGAGGACGTGAGCGAATGGCTGCCGAGACGTCCGGCGGACTCTCACAAGGGGAGGTTTGGGCACCTGCTCGTTGTTGCCGGACGCGAGGGGAGGGCGGGGGCGGCGGCGCTCGCGGCGCGCGCGGCGGTGGCAATGGGATCGGGTCTCGTCACCGTCGCGACGGTTCGGGCCGCAGTGAGGCCGATCCAGTCGCTGGTGCCGGAAGCTATGGTGGACCCGCTCCCCGCGGGCGAGGACGGTGCCGTGAGCGGCGAAGGGATCGAGGCGTCGCTCGACAAGGCTACGGCTCTCGCGGTCGGCCCGGGTCTGGGCCTCGGGGACGGGCCGCGCAGGTTGCTCTCGACGATTCTTGAGAGGTGGCGCGGCCCGCTGCTGCTGGATGCGGACGCGCTCACGCTCCTGGCGGGCAAGCTCAAACCGCTGCGCGGCCGAGACGTCCCGGCGGTGCTGACGCCGCACCCGGGCGAGTTGGGGCGGCTGCTCGGCGTCTCTACCGCCGACGTTACCCGGGATCGCCTCGGCGCCGCACTCGCCGCTGCCAGGAAGGCCGGCGCCATCGTGCTCGCCAAGGGGGCGCACACCGTGATCGTAGGTGGCGAGGGTTGGAGCCTGGTCAACCCGACAGGCACGGCCGGTCTCGCCTCCGGCGGTGCCGGCGATGTGCTCACCGGGGCGATCGGCGCCTTTCTGGCCCAGGGCGTCCCTCCCAAGGAGGCGGCGGCCGCCGGTGCGTGGTTGCACGGGCGAGCCGCCGAGCTGGCGGGGGAGCGTCACACGGGTGCGGTCCCTGCGAGCGTGCTGGTGAGGCAACTGACGAAGGCCGAGGCGGAAGTGCGGCGGCTCGCGTGAGCGGCGACGGCATTCCTCTCCGAGTCGATCTTCCCGATTCGGCAGCGACGGAGGCGCTCGGCGCACGCCTGACGCCGCCCCTGCGCCCGGGGGATCTGATCCTGCTCGAAGGGCCGCTCGGGGCCGGCAAGACCACCCTGGTCCGCGGGCTCGTGGCCGCCCTTGGAGGCGACCCAGGCGAGGTGTGCTCGCCGACCTTCGTGCTGCTGGAGAGCTACGCGGTTCTTGCCGGACCTATCCATCGCCTCCACCACGCGGACCTCTACAGGCTGCGCGGTCGCGATGCCGCGCCGCTCGACGAGGTCGGCCTCGGCGAGGTGCTCGAGGACCCGGAAGGCATCACTGCGGTGGAGTGGCCCGAATCGTGGGCGTGGCTCGGCGGCCTGGCCCAGCGGGTCCTCCGGGTCCGGCTCGAGCATCGCTGCGACTCCAGGTACGCCCGCGTGGAGTGGATCGATTCGTGAGGGCCCGACGCCTCTGGATCTCGGAGGTTCGAAGATCTTGACGTGGGCGACCAGCAGAGGAGCAGAGGGGCCGAGGAGCAGAGGAGAAAGACACAGTTTCAGTCTTACCCGCTTCTAGCTCCTCTGCGCCTCTGCTTGTTGTGGGGTTGAGAGAACACTCGGACGTTCGGACGGCCTTGTGTTAGAGGTGAACCAGCCGGCAGAGAGGGCGTCGATCAGCGCTTGAAAAACCCGGTTTGAGGTTTCTCAGGAGCGGCCTTGGCCCCGCCAGCCAGCTGTTGGTTCAGCTCGCGGATGCGCTCGTTCAGCTTCTCGATGCGGACTTCCGCGTCGCGCATCTGCCGGTCCTTCTCGACGCGGGCGGCCTCGAGCTGGTTTCGGAGCTCTGCGGCGGTCGTGCTGGTGGTTGTCAGTTCCTGCCTCATGGCCGCAACCTGGCCCTCGAGCTGGGCGTTGACCTCGTCCTTCTCGAGGGTGCGCTGCCGCCACCGCTCCTCCTGCTCCTCGTAAAGGCGCTTGATCTCCATGAGCTCGACAATGCTCGCAAAGTCGGCGGGCGATGGTGCCACGGTGCCCTCCCGCTGCGTCTCTTCGATTTTCGGGAAGAGCTTGCGCAGCTTTAGTGACAGGTCGTCCGGGTCGTTCGACTTCTCCCGGGCCACGTCGTAATTGATGACCCCGTTCGCGAGAAGCGCGACCAGGCTCTGGTTCATGGTCTGCATGCGGAAGTACGCGACGGAGTTCTCGATCTCGTCGTGGATCTCTTTGATCTCCCCGTGGTCGATCTGGCTTGAGATCTTGGGGGAGTTGACCAGCACCTCGATAGCCGGCGCCAGTCCCTGCCCGTCGGCGCGGTTGACCAGCTGCATCGAGACGACGGCTCGCAGCACCTGGGCGAGCTGAGCGCGGATTTGTCCCTGCTGGTCCGGAGGAAACAGGTCGATGATGCGGTCGATCGTCTGGCTGGCGTTGTTGGTGTGCAGCGTCGAGAACACGAGGTGGCCGGTCTCGGCGGCTGTGATCACGGTCGAAACGGTGTCGAGGTCGCGCATCTCGCCCACCATGATGACGTCGGGGTCCTGCCTCATCGTGTTGCGCAGGGCCTCGCGGAAAGCCGGCGTGTCGGTGCCCACTTCGCGTTGCGAGATCGTCGCCATGTGGTCGGTGAACAGGAACTCGATCGGATCCTCGATGGTCACAATGTGGCAGGGTCTGGTGTGGGCGATATCCTGGATGATGGCGGCGAGAGTCGTGGACTTGCCCGAGCCAGTGGGTCCCGTGATCAGCACGAGCCCGGCAGGTAGCGCCGAGAAGCTGCCGACCACCTCGGGGAGGAGTAGGTCATCGTAGTTCTTGATGTCGAACGGGATGCGGCGGAACACCGCCGCGATCGAGCCGCGCTGCTGGTAGAAGTTGCATCTGAAACGCGCCACTCCGGCCACGCCGTATCCGATGTCGACCGACTGCGTCTCCTCGAACTTCTTTCGCTGCATGGGGGTGAGCAGCGGTATCACCATGTCCTCGATGTCCTTAGGTTTGAGGGCGACGGACTTGATCGGCACCAGTTTGCCCTGCACGCGAAGAAGTGGAGGACGGGTGGGCTTGAGGTGGAGGTCAGACGCACCCTTCTTCGTCATGAACTTCAGAAGGTCGTCCAGACCTAGCGGCGCGTCCATGGGGAGAATCTAGCATCGCGCGGCAACGGGGGTCAACGAACCCGGCGCCGGAGGAGGAATTTGCGCGCCTGGCCGGGCGTCCGCACATCGCCTCGAGCCTGGGCCGCGCGAAGCGCTCTCACGGCCTCACCACGCGAAGCGTCTGGCGGCAGGCTCAAGAGGTCGGCGACCTCCTCGCCGCCCAGGAGCGAATGTCGGGCAGCGAATCGCCGCTGCCACACGAGGAGGGAACGGGCCGGTACCTCGAGGCTGACTCCGCCCAGGTCGGCGCGAGCTACGGCCCAGGCCAGCGCCGGTTCCACCAGGTCGCCGGCCTCGACTGCAAGCTGGCGCGAGCCGGGCCGATCGCGGTCGAGGAGGCCAAGGAGGCGCTCCCCGAAGGCGACAGCTTCGGACGAACGCTGGGCGGTGCGGGGCGGCAAGCCAATCGCCGCCAGTGCTGCAGCAGCAAAGTCATACTGCCACGGCCCAGGGAAGCCCCCGGCTGGTGCTGCCAGGATCGCCGGCGCGACCTCGGCGGCGCCGCGTGCAAGGCCGCGGTGCGAGGGCCGTCGAAGCTGCTGGAGAGCGCCGGCCATGCGGGCGAGGTCGGCGCCGTGGCGGAAGCCCTCCCAGGCCGGGAAGAGGAGGGGAAGGACCCCTAGTCGCTCGGCCGCCGAGATGGCCCTTTCGACGGCGGCCCCCGCCAGGAGCTTGCGGAGCTCATCACACACCCGCTCGTGAGCGACGCCGCGCAAGCGGCGGGCGGCACTTCCAAGGTGGCGCTCGGTTTCGGCCGTGAGCCGAAGCTGGGGATGGGATGCGAGCAGCCGGAGCCCGCGCAGCACGCGGAGAGGGTCGTCCATCAGGTTCTCCGGGCGAACGACGCGGATGCGGCCTGCAGCCAGGTCCTCGAGGCCTCCCACGAGATCGAGAAGTGGCCCCCTCGGCAAGCGCCAGAAAAGAGCGTTGACCGTGAAGTCCCGGCGAAGGATGTCCCGCTCGATGCCGTCGGCGATCCCCCAGACATCGACCTGAAGTCGTCCTCCGGCCACTCGCCAGGTCGCGAGAGGGGGGCGGCCGAGAGGAAAGCAGTGGCCGCCGACCAAGCCGGCGAGGGCGGTCGCGGCGCGCTGTGCGTCACCGGTGACCGAGATGTCGAAGTCGTGCGTGGGGAGGCCGAGGAGTCGATCGCGCAGCGAGCCGCCGGTCAGGAAGAGATCTCCGCAACCCTGGATCCTGCCGATACGTCTCAGACCGGCAGAGGCGAGAAGCCGGCGCGCGGCCTCCGGGCCGGTCACCCTTCGCCCGTCCAGAGTGGAAGCTCGACGAAGAACCGGCTGCCGCTACCTGCCTGGCTATCGGCCCAGACCCTCCCGCCCATGGCCAGGACGAGCCTCCTGACGATGGCCAGACCGAGGCCGGAGCCGCTGGAGAGGCCATTGCCCTGAACTCGCACGAACTCGTCGAAGATGTGCGGCAGGGCATCCGCCGGGATGCCGACGCCGTTGTCGCATACGCAGAGCAACGCACGGTCGTCGTGGCACTTTGCCGAGACCGCAACCTCGCCCGCGGGGCGCGTGTACTTGAGGCCATTCTCGATCAGGTTGCGCAATACCTGCCGGAGGCGCTCCTCATCGGCGCGGGCGGTGACGTCGTCCACATCGTTGCCAGCGAGGCCGACGTGTGCGGACCGGGCAATGGGCCGAAGCTCCTCGAGCACCGCTGCGACACAGGCTTGGACCGAGACAGGCCCCAGCGTCAGGGGGAGGCGGCCGCTCTCGATCGCGGCGAGATCCAGCAGTTCGTCGGTGAGACGTTGCAGACGCTCGGCACCGTGGGCGGCTCCCCGGACGAATTCGAGTTGCTGCTCGGAGAGCCCGACGGCAAGATCGTCGGAGAGCGCTTCGAGGTACGAACGCAGGATCGCCAGAGGCGTCTTGAGCTCGTGGGCTGCGTCCGACACGAAGCGATCCCGCACTCGGGCATAGTCCGCAAGCAGGGTGTTCGTGCTCTCAAGCTCCCGGAGTTTTTCGGCCAGCGTGTGCCGGATGGCACGTTCCCGCACACGACGCCGAGCCTCAGGGTGAGGCTCGAGCAGCAGCAGGTGGCGGTCTCCTGGGAGGCTGGCTGACCAGCCGATAACCTCAACTTCGTCCTGGCCCCGAATGAGCGCTGCCTCCCATCGCGTACCGTGGGTTTCCCACTGTCGCTCGGGGCGAAGCCGGAGGCGCGGCAAATCAGCGGAGACTGCGGCCTCGCGCCAGTGGAGCAGCCAGCGGGCACGTGCGTTGCTGCGCAGCACATGGCCGGACGCATCAAGCACCAAGGCGGGCAAGGGGAGAAGGCGGATCTGGGTTGCTTCGGCGCGATCAGGAGGCGCGGGCAGACCGAGCTGGCTCGCCACCTCGGCCAGCGGGACGCGCGACAGGCGGTGCAGGAGGAGGTGAGCAACCAGCGTTGCGAGGGCAAGATCATCGTCCCTGGCGGGGTGGTAGAACGAGACCTTGAGAACTGCAGATTCGGCGGCGGGGCTGGTCCTGAAGATCGGGTATGCGGCCAGGCTTCTCACGCCGGCCGTTTCGAGGACCTCGCGCGCCGTCCTCAGTTCGGCGGCGGTCCCGACATCGGCTATGACGAACGGCGTGCTTGTCCGGCTCGTCTGGAGAAGCTCCGGGTAGCGGTCCGAGTAGACGACCAGGTCGTGAGTTTCGTGCTCCGCCGAACTTGCGAAGACACGCCACCTGCCGGCCGTCTCGGGAAGGAGGAGAGAGACCCGACCCGGTGCAACCGCGCTGGAGAGGCGGGAGATGACCGCTCGGAGCATTGAGGCGACCTGAGCGCGGGAGGCGAGGTCGATGGCGATCTCGCCAGCCACCGCGGTACCCTCAGGTGATAGGCGTCCTCTCGTCTCGGCGCACAGCTGACAGTCCCTAGGCTCATGAGGCAGGAACCACGTCGTGGCAGAGATCCCTTCGACCATTGGCTGCACGTGCAAGACAAATTCAGTCTAGCACTGTGCCCAGAGGGTTCAGCGATGGACGAGCCGGAGATTTGCCTGCGCGCCGGACGCCGAGAAATCGTCGAGGAGCGTGCTACCATCGACCTCGACTGCCATGGGGAACGGACCCGCGGCGGAGTCGGGATGGATGCCAGCGAAAAGCCCCTGAGTCGCGTGGCGCGCCAGTGACTGCAACGCCCCTCGCGCTAGCCCTGTTCCTTGCAGTCAACCACACCGTGGTTGTTCCCTTGCCGGACGGGGAACGGGTGGAATGGCGGCGGGGCGACGCTCCCCAGCTCTTCGTCTTGCCTTCGGCCGGAGAGGGGTGGACCAAGCTCGCTCTCCGGGTCATCGGCAGCGCCAAGAACGCCAACGACTTGCGGGACGCAAACGAGCCGCTGGCCACGCCTCTGACGGGCATCCGCGTGCGAGTGCCGTGGCCCCTGCTGAAGGGCGAATTGCGACTGGCCTGCGTCAGGGCTCTCTTTCCCCACGATCGCCGGACCGAGGCCGGATGGGAGCACGAGATCGTCGCGCCCTGGGGAGGCGACGGGGAGTCGTGGTGGGAGCTTGCGGAGTGGTTCTGCGGCGAAGGCTCCCACTACCCAGTGCTCCGCGAGGCCAGCCCCGGGCTGGGTCTATTCCCGCCGCCTGGCAGTCGGGTATTGATCCCGGCTGCGCTACTCCTGCCGGAGTTCCGGGCGGCTCCGGCCGCAGTGGCGCGGGAGCCGCAGGCGACGCCACGTCCGCAGGAATCGTCCGTGGCCGAAGAACGGGAGAGCGCATCCGAGACCGCACCGCCGGCGCCGCTCCCGCCCCGGACGGTCTTCCCGGTTTCCACCCCGGCGGCGCACTCGGAAGGGGGTTCGGCCCCTGGTGGCCTCCAGTACCAGGACGGCGAGGCCGTGTACCGCCTGAGGCCGGGCGAAGCCCTCTACTCGGCTGTTGTCGTGAGGTTCACGGGTCAGCTGCACGCGGCCGACGTGAATGCGACGGCGGCGGAGATCGCGAGGAAATCCGGCATCAGCGACGTGACGGCGATCCCGGTCGGGTTTCCCGTTCGGATTCCGTTCGACTTGCTGCTCCCCGAGTTCCTACCTCCCGGTCATCCAGGTCGCGCGGCTTGGGAGAAGGACAGGGAAGAGCTCGCGGCGATCAAGAGGCTGATCCGAGCGGCCAATCTGGACGGGATCCACGTCGTCCTTGACGCTGGGCACGGGGGAGCGGACACGGGCGCGATAGCGGACGGCATCTGGGAGAGCACCTACGTGTACGATGTCATGAGCCGGGTCAAGCGTGTCCTCGAGGAGGAGACCAAGGCGACCGTGTGGACGACGGTGCAGGATCCCGCATTCACGCGGCCGAACCTGCAGAAGGATGTCCTGCCACAGACCCGGAGCCAACGGTTACTGGTCGATCCCCCTTACGACCTCTCAGATCCGACGACAGGCGTCCACCTCCGCTGGATCCTGACCAACTCACTCCTGCAGAGGCTCACGCGTCAGAAGGTCAGCCCCGAGAGAGTGGTGTTCGTCTCGATCCACGCCGACTCGCTGCACCCCGCGGTCCGAGGCATGATGGTCTACGTTCCCTCACGCTCACTGAGGGGCTCGCGCGCTCCATGGCAGCGGGTGGCATACCCTTGCCGCGAGTCGCGGTCGCTGGAGGCGCCGCTCTACCCGCTGGCGTTCAGGTCGCGCTCCGAGGCGTTGTCGACTCAGCTTGGCGAGGCGATCGTGCGCTCGGCCCAACGCTTTGCGGTCCCCGTGCATGCCTATGAGCCGGTCCGCTCCTCGGTTCTGCGAGGAGGATCGCGATGGGTTCCGGCGGTGCTGAGGTACTCCCTGGTCCCGAGCTCGGTCCTCATCGAGATCTGCAACCTCAACAACGAGCAGGACAGGCAAACGTTGCTCACGTGGAAGTTCCGAGAGAAACTCGCGCACGCGATCGCGGCCGGGTTGGCGGAGGGATTCTCACGGTGAGCTGGAGGGCCCTTTTTGGCCTCGGAGCAGCGGTCCTCGCGGTCTCGTTCGGCGCGCCGCTCGCCAGGATGACCGATGCAGCACCGCTCGCCGTGGCGATGTGGCGGATGTGCCTGTCGGTGGCTTTCCTGCTGCCGCTCGTGACGCTCAGGGGCGGCTGGAGCGTTCCGCCACGGCATCGCCCAGCGGCGATTCTCGCCGGCATCCTGCTCGGGCTGCATTTCGGCCTGTGGATCCCATCGCTTTGGCTGACGAGCGTCTCGGCATCCGTGGTGCTCGTGACAACGAGCCCCTTGTGGGTGCTGCTGCTGTCGCCGCGGTTCCTGGGGTCGGCGATCGGCGGTCGCAACCTGGCGAGTTTCGTGTTGGCGCTGACAGGTGTCGTGATCATCGTGGGGGGCGACCTGACGCTCTCGCCGAAGGCGCTGCTGGGCGACGGCATGGCTCTCGCAGCGGCGGGCTGCATGGCGGGGTACCTCGTCGTAGGCAAGAAACTGCGCAGCGAGCTGTCGCTCGCCAGCTACCTGGCAGTTGTGTATGGCGGAGCAGCCGTCGTGCTGATAGGCGCGGTGGCGGTGCTGCGTGTCGCACCGTGGCCGGCCTCTCGAGGCGCCTGGCTGCCTCTAATAGGCCTGGCTGTCGGCCCGACGCTCACGGGTCACTCGCTCCTAAACTGGGCGCTCGCGCACACCCAGGCGTACCGGGTGAACCTCACCGTGTTGCTCGAGCCCGTCCTCGCCTCTTTCTGGACCTGGCTCTTCGTGGGTGAGGCGCCTCCACTCCACGTCGTTCCTGGAGCGGCCCTCGTTATCAGTGCTCTAGCTCTCGAGTGCCTGCCCGCTGCGAAACGGTCCTAACCCCGGGCACGCCGGAGCGCACAGCCTCGCGCGGGCTGCAGTCCGAGGTCGGGACTGGCCTGGTGTGTCTATTGAATTGTGAAGTTGAAGCTCGCGAGCACCTTGCCGCTCGAGTCGCGGGCCTCAAGCCGGCAGGGACCAACCATGGTCTTGGCCACCGTGATGTTGGACCACGTGCGCCAGCGCGCACCTTTGACCGGCAGATCGACGCGCCCCAGTTCCTTGTCCTTGTAAAACCAGACGTGGACGATCTTGTCGGAGACGTTGGTCACTTGTGAGAAGCCCCAGAGCTTTCCGACGTCGGCCGCGAATTTCGTATCAGCACCCTCACAGGAGTTGTTCTGGATGGAGGTGCATACCACCACGGTGGCGGCCGGTGTGTCCGCGGCGGCGGCGGGGAGCGCGGCGAAGATCCAGAGCAGGGCAAGACAAGAGGTGACGGTTCTCATCCTTTACCCCCTTCCACGAACATGCTAGCGCAAGTCTGGATGGTCGGGGTAGCGCCGGCCCGACGCGAGCCGTCGCTACTTGATCGTGAACTTGACGGTTGCCAGAACGGCCCCCGACGCGTCGCGGACCTCCACGTGCCAATCGCCGGTCATGGAGGGCGAGATCTCCTTGGCTGACCACGTCCGCCAGCGCGCCGCCTTCACCGGCAGCTCCATGGTCCTGACTTCCTTGTCGCCATGGAACCAGGCGTGAACGATCGTTCCCGAGCCGTTGATCACCTCCGTGAAACAGTAGACCTCACCGACCGATGCGGGGAACGAGTCGGCCGCCCCAACGGGTGTCCGGTCCTTGACCGCGGTGCAGACCTTGGCAGAGACAGTGACCTGCTCGGCCGCGACGAGGCTTCCCGCCAGGGCGAGCGCGAACACAACTCCCAAAAGAACCGCCTGTTTCATGTTCGGCCTCCGACGTCGATGTCATTCTACCTCCGCCCCGGCCGAACAAGCGTGTGTTACGATCAGGTCCCGATGCGAGGCAGTCCGAAGGCCCGGAGGAGATCCCATGCATAGGGTTCAAGTCCTCGATGCTCGCGGTGTCGCGAGAGCCCTGGAGCGAATGGCAGCGGAGCTTGTGGAGCGGGTCGGGGACGAGAAGCTTCTCTACCTTGTGGGCGTCCAGACCCGGGGCGTGCCGATCGCGCGTCGGCTCGCGAAATTGGTGGCGGCCGCGACCGGTCACGAACCGCCGGTGGGCGCTCTCGACATCGCACTCTACCGCGACGACGTCGGGCCGTGGCGTCCCGCCCACCAGCAGCCCATCCTCCGGGACACCGAGCTGCCTGTGACGGTGGACGGGAAGGTAGTCTGCCTGGTGGACGACGTGCTCTATACGGGGCGCACCGTGCGGGCGGCTCTCGATACTCTGATGGACTACGGGCGGCCTCATGCGATCCGGCTCGCGGTGCTCGTTGATCGAGGCCACCGCGAGCTTCCGATCGCCGCTGACTTTGTCGGCAGGACGGTCCCGACCTCGCACACCGAGGACGTCCAGGTGCGGCTCAGGGAGAGCGACGGCGAGGAGGGCGTCTGGATCGGCAAGGAGGTGGCAGAATGAGCGTGAAGCCGGCAGCGCGCCTGCGCGGCAAGGACCTTGTCGGAATCGACCCGCTGTCCGCCGAGGAGATCCAGCTCATCCTCGAAACGGCCGAGCAGATGCGGGACATTGCGGCGCGCCCGATCAAGAAGGTCCCGGCTCTGCGGGGCAAGACCGTNNGAGACGCTCGTGGACACCGCCCTGAACCTCGAGGCGATGCAGCCGGACTTCATCGTGATCCGCCACGTGTACGCGGGGGCACCGCACCAGCTTGCACGCATCCTCAGGTCCTCCGTGATCAACGCGGGCGATGGGGCGCACGAGCACCCGACGCAAGCCCTCCTCGATGCCCTCACGATCCGGCTGAAGCGCGGCAGCCTTGAAGGGCAGGTTGTGGCCATCGTGGGCGACCTCCAGCACTCGCGGGTCGTGCGTTCGAACATCCTGCTCCTCAATAGGATGGGGGCGACTGTTCGGGTGGCCGGGCCGCCGAGCCTGATCCCGCTCGAAATGGACAAACTCGGCTGTCAGGTCTACCGGCGCATGGAGGACGCGATCGCCGGTGCGGACGTCGTGATGATGCTACGCATCCAGCTCGAGCGCCAAGGAAGGATGAACTTCCCGACCGTCCGGGAGTACTACGACTTCTTCGCTCTCACACCTGAGCGGCTCAAGCTCGCGAAGAGGGACTGTCTCGTGATGCACCCGGGGCCCATGAACCGCGGTGTGGAGATCGACTCCCGGGTGGCGGACGGCCCGCAGTCGGTGATCCTGGAGCAGGTGACGAACGGCGTCGCGGTGCGGATGGCAGTGTTGTACTTGTTGGCGGGAGGACACGGTGAGCCGACTGCTGATTAAGCACGGACGGGTTGTAGACCCGAGCCAGCGACTTGACGAGGGACTCAACGTCCTGATCGTTGACGGCAAGGTGGCACGCATCGCGGAGCGCATCGAGGACAAGGAAGCGGACATTTTCGACGCGACCGGTCTCGTGATCGCTCCCGGATTCGTCGACGTCCATGTGCACCTGCGCGAGCCAGGGTTCGAGTACAAGGAGACGATTGCGACCGGCACCGCCGCCGCGGTCGCGGGTGGTTTCACGTCTGTCTGCTGCATGCCCAACACGCAGCCGGTCAACGACAACGCGGCCGTGACGGAGTTCATCCGTGCCCGCGCGGCGGAGGCAGGGCTGGCTCATGTTTACCCGATCGGCGCGGTCTCCAAGGGGTTGCAGGGCGAGGAGCTCGCCGAGATGGGCGAGATGGCCCGCGCCGGTGCAGTAGCTTTCTCCGACGACGGGAAGCCTGTGCACAACTCCTATCTGATGCGCCGGGCCCTCGAGTACGCGCAACTGTTCGACGTGCCAGTGGTGGACCCCTGCGAGGACCCCAACCTCGCGGCCAAGGGCGTCATGCACGAGGGCGCC
>PMLC01000024.1 GCA_003158745.1 Acidobacteriota bacterium | reverse complement strand
TCACGTGTGGCCCCGCCGGTCTCTGAACTTGCAAACCTGCAGACAGTGCCCGGAGAGCCGACGGACCAAAACAACAAGGGGGGCCGAAGCCCCCCTTGTCGGTGCAGCAAGGAGGAGAGTCTAGAAATCGTATCGGATCGCGAACTGGTAGGTGCGCGGGAACGCGATCGTGCTCGAGTTGAGGAGGCGCGAATCGAACGACGATCCCGGCGTGGATGTGTTGCTGCCCCACGCCGTGTTGACGCTCCAGTTGGCGTTGTTTCCGCAATTGAAGCACTCAGCGATCAGCGAGAGCGAGCCGGGACCGAGGGCAAACGCCTTCTGCAGGCGCAGGTCGAGCGATGCGAAGTCCGGGTAGCGGTAGCTGTTCCGACCCAGGTTGACGCCGTTGACCGTCGGCCGATCGGTGAAGTTGCCGTCGTTGTTCAAGTCGCTCGAGGTGTAGGGCGTGAAAGGCGAGCCCGTGTAGTAGTGGTAGACGCCGGACAGGCTCAAACCCCACCACGGGGTGTTCCACACGCCGTTCAGCGCGATCTTCCAGCGCTGGTCGCGGATCGAGTAGGCCCACTCGTTGCTGAGGTTGTGGCTGTCCTGAGCCTGGATGCCCGAGTAGTTGCGCTCGTTGGAGTCGTTGTCGAAGTCCTGCGACCACGTCACCGACGCGAAGCCGAACAATCGCTCGGTGAACTGGCGGCGCAGGGTCACGACTACAGCAGTGTACTTGGACTGGGCGTCGGACATGTACTCGGTGATACGACCGTAGAAGGGATCAGGCCGGGTGCTCGAGTACATTGGTTGGCCGTTGGCCGCCGTCTTGATGCTGCCGTCGGGGTTGGTCGCGTACTGGATGTTGGCATCCTGCAACCGCTCGAGTTGGTAGCTCTTGGCGTAGGTGAAGTCGACGTTGAGCGCGGTGTCCTTTGCCAGCTGCTGCTCCCAGCCCAACGTGAGGCGGTCGGTGTAGGGGTTCTTGTAGTTCGGAGCGATGGCGAAGACGCCCAGCCCGGTCGGGGTCGAGAGGTTCCCGAAACTCAAAGGCGCAAGGATGGTGGGATCGAAACCGCTACCCCACCCGGGGTACAGCCCGGAGGCGGGCGGGCCGATGATGTTGCCCTTGCTGTCCTTCGTCGCGTTGATCGTGTACTGCGTGGCCTGGAGACCGTTCGAGGTGTAGAGCTGGGAGAAGAGGATCGCCGGGGTGCGGCTCCAGAACCGCCCGGCCGCCATCCGGAAGACGGTCTCGCTGCCCTGGCCGGGCGACCAGGTGAGGCCGAGGCGCGGCGACCACTGGTTGTTGTCGTCCGCGATCTTGCCATTGAGGTTCATCGACCCGTTGGCGTTCCTGTTGTTCAGGTTGAGGACGGGCGCATCGGGGTTGTTCAACCCCTCCCAGCGCAGGCCCAGGGACGCGGTCAGGGACGGCGTGAGGAACCACTGGTCCTGGGCGAAGAAGGCAAGCTCCTTCTGATGGAAAGCCGCCTCCCCTGCCTGGTCGACGGTGAGGCCGCCCAAGGGGGCGAACTGGCGGTACTGGCTCCAATGCCCCGCAAGGAGGTCCGCTTCGCTGTTGAAGATGTAGACGCCGCGCCAGTTGCCCTTGAAGATCTGGTCCAGGCCGGTGTCGTTGTACTCGCCGCCGAACTTGAACACCTGGTCACCGTAGGTGTAGCTCAACGAGTCGCCGAGGTTCTTGCGGGTGACATTGGTGGGATTGATGGGAAGGTATGACACGCCGCCGTAGGTACCACCGGCGTACCTGATGCCGGTGGAGGTCGTGCCTCCGGCGGTGACCTGGAACTCCGGCAGGGCGCAGTTCTCGCACTGCCGCGGGACGCTCTCGCTCACCCACTGCGCGTTCGCGTCGTCGAGCCAGTTGCTGCCGAACACCCCCGAGTACGAACCGACGTACGACCGAGCGAACATCCCCTCGAGTCCGTTGTGGCCGGTCGCGTTGGTGGGCGAGGTGATGGTGCCGTTCACACCGCTGTAATCGGAGTAGTTGAAACGCCCCGTAAGACGCTGGGAGCCCGAGAACTGGTAGTCGAGGCGTCCGAAAGCGACCTGGCCGTCGTCGGTCTGCACGTAGCTCGAGCCCGTCGCCATCACCGGGTATTTCGCGGCGATCGCGGGGTCGGCCAACGAAGGATCGACCGGCTGGGTGATGTCCTGCTTCTGCTTGTCCCAGCTCGCGAAAAAGAACAGCTTATCGCTGATGATTGGGCCGCCGAACGATACGCCGTACTGGTCCTTCTTCTGGTCCTTCGGCTCTTGACCGTTCGCGAAGTTGGCGATGAGGCTTTGCGGCTGGTCATAGTAGAACACCGATCCCTTGAACTCATTGGTGCCGCTCTTCGTGATCACGTTGATGAATCCGCCACCCGCGCGACCCATCTCGACCGAGGCCCCGTTCGTGATGACCGAGAACTCCTTGATCGTCTCCTGGGACAGCTGAAGCGGGGCGCGGTTCTCGGCCTGCCCGATGATGCCGCCGAAGAACGGGTCGTTGTTGTCGACGCCGTCAACCAGCATGCTGGTATTGATCCCGCGCTGACCGGAGAGCGATAGGTACTGGCGCTCGTTCTTGGTCGTGGTCTCGGGCATTGCGAGTACGAGGAGCTTGAAGTCCCGCCCGGGAACCGGCAAGTTCCTGATCTGCTCGGTCTGGATCGTGGTCGAAGCCGATGTGTTGGTCGCCTCGACCAACGGTACCTCGCTCGTCACCGTGATGCTCTCGGCCTTCCCCGCGAGCTTCATGGTGAAATTCACCGTCGCCGGGGAGGACAAAAGCAGCCGGATGTCCGGGTGCTTCTCGGTGGCGAACCCGGACAGACTCACCGTGACGGTATAGGTGCCGGTCGGCAGGTTCAGGACGCGGTAGAAGCCCTTGCCGTCCGTGACGGCCGTGAGTGTGAACCCGGTGTCTTGGCTCCTGGCCTCAACCGTGGCGCCGGGCAGCACGCCGCCGTCGACGTCCTTGACCGTACCCGTAATGCGGGTCGTGGTCACGTCGGTCTGGGCCAGCGCCACACTGGCCAACCCGACAGTCATGACGGCGGCAAACAGCACCGCCGCCCACCTTCTAAGCTCCGACCTTCTCTTGCCCATTTTGACCCTCCTCCACACTGTCACCGGGGAGTCTACAAAGAGAGCCGGTGCGCTGCAAGTCTCTCAAATAGAGATGTTCTCTCAATCATGTGAAGATGGCGTCAAGGCTCTGTGTTTGCGGAGGATAATCACATGCCCCGGGCCAAGTTGGCGGATCCGGCCCTCGACAGTGTGATCCCTGCGGCTCGGATTACCTCCCGGAGGGCGGGGTCGCAACGCGCCAAAGGGTCCGTGCGGGCCGGTACAAATTCGATCGATCGGGATAGGGGGCGGCGACAGATCGTCGCCGCTCCCCTCCCACACCACCGGACATGCGGGTCCGCATCCGGCGGTTCGGAAGGTTGAGGTCACATGTGTCACGTGCCCGAGCGCGNNTCAGGTCGACGCTACCTCCTCCCTTCCGGACTTCCACCGGGTAGCCATTGCCCATGCTGGGCGCACAGAAAAGGCCGCCCGGAGGCGGCCTTTCTTGAGTGCGGTGAGATGACTGCTAGAAGCTGACCTTCACCCCGATCTGGTACTGCCGGGGGTTGACTTCACTGGAGTAGCCCTGGACGAGGCCGAACGTGTTGAGCGCCACGCCGGTCACGGTGTTCGTGTACTTCGTGATGGAGTACGTGCCGGTCTTCGAGTTGTACGTGACCCTGAAACTATCCTGGTTGGCTGCCGTGACGACGGGAATGTTGTGGTTCAGCACGTTGAACACCTCGCCGAGCACCTGCAGCTTCACCCCATGGGTCAGGTTGAAGCTCTTCGAGAGGCGGAGGTCGGCGTCGTACACGCTGGGCTGACGGTAGGAGTTGCGTTCCTGAAGACGCGCGTTCTGTGAGGCGAGCCAGGCGGAGAACTGCGGCAGTGTCATTCCGTTGGCCTGCGTGATGTCGATGACGTGACCGTTCCCGTCCACGAAAACCGGGGTGAAATTCGCCGCCGAGCTTGTCTGAGCCTGTCCGGTCAGGCTGTTGGCGGTGCAACCGCTGCAGGTAAAAGCGATGGAATTGGTGTAAGGGAAGCCGCTGTGCCAGGAGGCGATGGCGGACAATTCGAAGCCCCACGGCAGGCGATAGGTGAGATCGCCGACGAAGCGGTGCTTGATGTCGTTGTCGCTCGGGCCTTCACTCAGGCTGGGGTTGTTCGGGTCGATGAGGAAAGTGGTCGACGTGGAACGGGTGTTCGTCTCGTCGTCGATCGAGTCGGCATGGGTGTAACTGATGTCCCACGAGAGCTTCGAGTCACCGGTTGCGAGCTTGTGGAACTCGAGCGTCTGCGCGCGGTACCACGCGCTCTCGTTGCTGCTGAGCTGGCGGACGATGCCCAGGGTGGGGAACGGCCGGCCCGGGTTGGCAGAGCTGCTGTAGTCGTAGACCGGCATGTTGCCGAGGGAGTAGCCCGTGGGGACGAGGTTGATGTTTTGCGTGCCCTGAATGTGCTCCAATTTCGAGTAGACCGCGCTGACACCCACGCTGTAGGTGTCGCCGAGGCGCTGTTCGAATTGCAGGCTCGTACGCCACGCGTCCTGCGCCTGATAGCCCGGGCCGATGGTGACGAGGTTGGCCGAGAGCTTCGACTTGGCCAGGAAATCGGTGGACGACAGAATCGCGGGGTAGGTCGGGCAGGGGTTCGTCGGCGTGGTCGTGCAGGTGAACGTGGTGGTCAGCAACGCTCCGCTGATGCCCTGAATCGGGCTCGCCAGCAGGATGTCCGGCATGTATTCGAAGAACTTGCCGCTGCCGCCACGAAGAACGGAACGGCCGTCGCCGGACACGTCCCATGCAAAGCCGATGCGGGGAGCAAAGTTGTTCTTGTCGTCCTTGATCTGCGTGAGGAACTGCGGGTACTGCGGGAAGGCATTGGACGGCGGGCGCGGTGTCGCCTCGTAGTCGTAGCGCAGGCCGACGTCGACGGTCAGGCGCGAGCTGACGCGGTAACTGTCGTTGACATAGCCGCTCCACAGGTCGGTGTCCCACGCGACGTTGCCGTTCTGCGGACCGTACGCCTGTTGGAAGGTGTTCGGCGTGTTGTTGACCCAGTTGAGCAGGCTGCTGAAAGAATAGTAGCCCATGGCGTAACGAGGGAAGGCGTCGAACAGGTGCCGGTGCAGAAGCTCCACGCCTCCCTTGAGGGAGTGATTTCCCCATTCGTACTGAACAGTGTCCTTGAACTGGTCCTTCGTCTCATCGGCCGTGCTCGGGGTGGTGTCGTTGAAGCCGAAGTACTGTGTCACGCCGAAGTTGATGGAGAACTCGGTGCCGCCGTACTGGGTGGTGACCGGGCGCTGGTCCCGACCGACCTGTGCGATGAACTGGTTGAACAGTCTGTCCGTGAAAACCGTGTCGTTCTCGAGGACAATCTGGTAGAACTTGTCGGTTTCGTTGGTCTGGTTCAGGCCGAACGACGACGTGGCCCCGCTGTTGGTGGTGTCGTATCTGGTGATGTTGTCTCTCAGGGACCAGTGGTCGCTCGAGCCGAGGTTGCCGTCAAATTTCACCAGATAGGTCTTGAGTTTGTTGTCCACGTTGTAGTTGAGGCCTGCCTCGTACGGCGCCCCCACCGCAGCCTGGATCTTCGAGAGCGCCAACTGCTGCTGAGCGGGTGTCAAGGCGAGGAACTGCGCAGACTGTCGCATATCGTTGCCGATGACGGCAGGCTGGCTCTGGGACATCCCGTCATATCCGACGAAGAAGAAGATCTTGTCCTTCACGATCGGCCCGCCGAGAACGAACCCCGGCTGCTCGACGTCCTTGGCCAGGTAGCTGTCGGAGACGGGGAGCGGATACGTGGTTCCCCCGATGTTCGTGTTGAACACAGTCGAGCGAGTCGAGGACCACGACTTCTGCCGGTCGAAGTAGAACACCTCACCGTGAAATTCGTTGGTTCCGCTCTTCGTGATCGCGTTCACCACGGCGCCGACGCCGCGGCCGTATTCCGCGTCGTACTGCGTCCGGATGACCTGGAACTCCTGGATGGCCGCCTGCGAGAAGGTGAACGGTGGACGCGAGCCGCCGGTTTGCTGGCCGTAGAAGTCGTTGTTCGAGCTCGCGCCGTCGATGTTGTAGTCCGTGGACAGAGGGCGCGCGCCATTGGCGGTGATCGCGGTCGTGTCGTACGACCCGACGCTGACACCGGGCGTCAGCACGGCCAGGGAGCGAAAGTCCCGGCCGAGGAGCGGCAGGCTGTCGATCTGGCGGTTGGTCACCGACTGGGTCATCCCGGTTTGTTGTGTGTCGATGATCGGCGCGACGGCCGTGACGGTCATTGTCTCGGCTACTTGCGGCGCGAGCTTCAGGTCGGCCCTCGTCGTGACGCCGAGGAGAACTGTCGCCCGCGGCACATTGGACTTGCCCAACCCCTGCAGCTCCGCCAGAACTTTGTAGGTGCCGGGCGGCAGAAGGTTGAGATCGTATGTGCCATCCTTGTCGGTAAACGTCGTACGAGTCTGGCCCGTGTCGAGATTGGTTGCCGTGACGGTGACGCCGGGAAGGCCGGCGCCGGTGTTGTCACGCACCGTTCCGGCGATCGAGCCGGTCGTGTAGTTGACCGACTGGCCGAATGCTGCGAGGGTCACGAAGAGTGTGCACAGCAGCGCCGCGAACATGGGTCGGATACGAAAGGACATTACGATCCTCCTAGAGGTTTCTGAAGGCTCTTGACTGCGATAGTTACACTCGGCAGCACGCCGCCGTCGACGTCCTTGACCGTACCCGTAATGCGGGTCGTGGTCACATCGGTCTGCGCCAGCGCTACGCCGGCCAACCCGACAGTTAGTGCGACGGCAAACAACACCGCCACCCATCTTTGAAGCTCCAACCCTTCTCTTGCGCATTTCGACCCTCCTCCAAGGTGTCACCGGGGAGTCTACAAAGAGAGCCGGCCAGCTGCAAGTCTCTTGAATAGAGACATTATCTCAATCATGTGAAGATCGCGTCAAGACTCTGTGTTTGCGGAGGATAATCACATGCTCCGAGCCAAGTTGGCGGATCCAGCCCTCGACAGCGTGATCCCGGCGAGCCGGATCGCCCCTCCTGCGAGGCGGGGCCGCAACGCGCCGAAGGGTCCGTGCAGGCCGGTAAAAAGGAAAAGCGAAGGGGTCCGCGGGGCCCCTTCGCGCAAGATGCCGCCACCCTTCGGTTGGTTGAAAGGGCAACTCCGGGAGTCCCCCGGCAAAGCCGGGGGCCTACTCAACGAATTCTCTAGGCCTTCTTGACCAACTCC
>PMLC01000073.1 GCA_003158745.1 Acidobacteriota bacterium | reverse complement strand
ATCAGCGTGAGTCACTACACTAGCCTCCGGCTAGGCTCCGCTGCTCGCCGCTCGCCTTCCTTGCATCTGGCCCAACGGCGGCGACGCGGCTACCCGCCTTTGGCCTCCGCCCTGCCAAGAGACGATGCGGGCTGCCTGGCGTTTCTGCGTAGCGGCCGCCCGCCGGGCGGCCGGTCCTCCCGAAGAGACTGACCGATGTGGACTGAAGCGGAGAACGATCCCTTGGGGACCTGACCATTTGTGGCTGGGCCGTACGAAAGCCGGGCCTCCGTGACGCACTGGACGCCGAGTCGTGCTTGAAGAAGTTGGAGGGGGGGCATGCGCGTTCATGCTTTCGTTTCGTTGCTTATTGCCGGAGCTCAGGTGGCCTCTGCCGTCGACACGATCTGGGCCAGGAGGTTCTCATTCTCCGACCCATCAGGGCAGTGGAACGCGATGCGGGCCGCCGCGATCAATGCAGACGCGAATGCCTTGGTCTACCGCCTTGACGAGCGGCGAGCCGTGCCGAAGAACGCACCACCCCGGCAGGAACTCGTCTACTTCGATCTGTCCACCGGCCAGGAGAAGGCCGTTCAGCGACTTCAGTAGCCCGTCGACACCGCGCTCGGCATTTCGGTTGACGGCGCTGCGGTAGCCGTCTTTCACCCGATCGACTCGCCCAGACAACCGCCGATCATGTCGATCTGGCGCCCATTCGGCGGAGGCCCTGAGCTCAAGGACTATGATGGGTTTCGCGATTTCGTTCTCGGCCAAACCAAGGAGAGCATGGAAGTTATCCAGGGTGCTTTCTTCGCAGCCCCGGTGTTCTCGCCGGATGGAAAACGCGTGGCGTTCTCGGGCCAGTACATGTGGTCCACCTACCAGCCGGCCCAACAGGGATCCAATGATGCGATCGGGGTCCTGGACTTGCAGGAGGGCACGACCTTCGCCATCGTCCTGCCCGTCTCCACGGACCAGAGCACGGAACACCGCTGGAACCTCGCCTGGAGTGCGGACGGGTCAACGAGGTGCCGTGTTTCCCGGTCAGCCCACGCCGTTGCGAAGTCGACTCCATCGATGGAACAGACGAGATCCACTCGGCGAGGTGGAACGCCGATTTGGAACACCGTGTTTCGATTGGCGAGATCCTCCGCGGTCACGTCACGCGTCGGAGCACCGAACGCTTCGAGGGCATGGAGTACCCGCGCCGCGTTGTCGGGGGTCGGTTCCACCCACACGTCCATGTCCTTGGTTGCGCAAGGATGCCCGTGGAAGGCAAGTGCGTAGCCTCCAACGAGGAGGAACCGGGCGTCAGCGGCGAGCAAGCACGACAACAGTTCTTTGAAGTCGGGGTTCAACGGGATCATGGTCCCTCTTTAGTGCCCACTGCTCCTGACTGAGCTCCCAGGTGAGCCGTACGCCCTCGGCGCCCGACGGGACGTCGTCGGCAACTGGCGGGTCACCGACCTTTCGTTGGAGAAGGCGGCTCGTGGCCTGAGGGCGCCTCACTTGCATATTTCATTCTGGCACCGCCCAGGTCTGGCGTCCAAGAGTAAAACGCTGTGGGGTAGGAGTTTGGGAACCAATCAGCAGATTCGAACAGGCGATCGACTCTGGTCATGATCGATGATCGGGCCGTGAGTCCGGGGCCGCCGTCAAGTCGATCGGTCCGCAGCCTGTCTCTCGGACCACGGACCGCTGACCACGCACCACGTCGTTCGGTGCCTGGTGCCCTGCGCCGTGTGCCCTGTCTTTACACCTGCTCGAACGTCGCGGTGAAGTGGGGAAGCACTGCCGGGCGGTGGACGAAGCGCAGGCCGCGGATCTCCTCGCGGTGCTGGTACAGCTCGGCGATCCCCTCGACGACGTAGTCCATATGGCTCTGGGTGTACGTGCGACGCGGGATCGCGAGGCGCACGAGGTCGAGGGCGGGCCACGTCCAGGCGCCCGTCTTCGGATCCTGCGTGCCGAACATGACGTTCCCGATTTCGCAGGCGCGCACGCCGACGTGCTCGTACAGCGCAACCGACAGCGACCAGCCGGGAAGCTGTTCATTGGGGATGTGGTCGCAGAACTTGCGGCCGTTGAGGTAGACGGCGTGGCCCCCGATCGGCTTGAGGAGCGGCACGCCGGCCGCCGAGAGGTTGTTGCCGACGTACGCGGTGGAAGCGATCCGGTACTTCAAGTAATCCTCGTCGAGGATCTCCTCGATCCCGATGGCGAGCGCCTCGAGGTCGCGGCCGGCGAGCCCCCCGTAGGTGATGAACCCCTCGGTCAGGATCAGTAGGGTGCGGACCTTGTCGGCCCACTCGTCGGAGTTGATCGAGATCACCCCGCCGATGTTGCCGAAGGCGTCCTTCTTCATACTCATCATCACGCCGTCCGAGAGGGCGAACATCTCTCGTGCGATCCCGCGAGGAGTCTTGTCGCCGTACCCCGGTTCGCGCAGCTTGATGAAGTACGCGTTCTCGGCGAAGCGGGCGGCGTCGAGCAGGAGCGGCACGCCGAAACGGTCACAGAGGGCGCGGGCACCCGTGAGGTTCGCCATCGAGACCGGTTGCCCACCGCCGGAGTTGTTGGTGACGGTGATCAGCACGAACGGCACTCTCTCCCGGCCGGCTTCAGCGAGGCAGCGTTCGAGGGCGGCGAGGTCGATGTTCCCCTTGAAGGGATGGTCGAGATCGGGGTCGCGCCCCTCGGCGATCACGAGGTCGCGGGCCTCGGCGCCGGCGTCCTCGATGTTGGCTCGCGTCGTGTCGAAGTGGGTGTTGCCGGGGATCACGTCGCCAGGCTTGACGACGGCGCGGCACAACAGGCGCTCGCTCGCTCGCCCCTGGTGGGTGGGGATCACGTGTGCGTGGCCGAAGATCCCGCGCACAGCGGCCTCGAACTTGAAGAAGCTCCTCGCGCCGGCGTACGACTCGTCGCCCTCCATGACGCCCGCCCACTGGTGGGTGCTCATCGCGCCGGTTCCGGAGTCTGTAAGGAGGTCAATTAGCACGTTCTCAGCCTTGAGCCGGAACGGGTTGTAGCCGGCGTGGCGGATCAACTTGGCCCGCTCCTCGCGGCTCGTCATCCGGATCGGCTCGACGACCTTGATGCGGAAAGGCTCGATGATGGTCCTCACGGGTAGCCTCCTGGTGTTCTTTCTCTGGCGAGACGGCGCGTGGCGATCGGCGGTCGGCTTGCGGCCGGTCCCGGCCTACCGGGTGGGGCTGGGGACTCCGGCACCGTCCGCGGTCCGCGCCGGCTTAGATCCGTTGCGGATGCCGGCCTGGAGCCTGGCCGCCTCGTCGAAGAACTTCAGAGCGGCCTGCACCTGCTCGTCCGTCTCGAGGATCGCCCGGTATCCCGCGTTGAGCGAGACACCGGCGTTGAGGATCTCGAAGCGCAGGGTGGCCTCGATCTCCTGGCGATCATTCGCGTCCGCGAGCGCGGCGTCGATGTCCGCCGCGGGGAGCCACTTCTCGTTGATAACCCGGGTCCGGAACGCCTTGATGACGTCGTCCGTCACGGCGAACGAGCGGGCCGCTGCCGCCTTGTCCGGCTTGTCCGCCAGATTTGCGATCGCGAACTGGAAGAACGCGCTGTTGCCAACCAGGCGCGCCATACGCTCCGAGTACTCGCGGATGTGGACCTCGTGGTCGGGCGTGATCCCACCGCCACCAAACACCTTGCGCCCGGAGTCGGTGAGGAACACCGGGCCCTTGGGTTGTGGCTGCGCATCCTTGCCCTCGCCGCCGTTGCGCACGTGGATGTAGTCGAAGAAGGAGTCGAAATCGCGCTGGATGCAGCGGCCTGAAGGCGTGTAGTACTTGGCGGTCGTGAGCGCGAGGCCGGAGTCCCGCACGGGGTAGATGGTCTGGACAACGCCCTTCCCGAACGAGGTCTCACCCACGAGGATGCCGCGATCGTGGTCCTGGATCGCGCCGGCGACGATCTCCGCTGCGGACGCAGAGCCCCGATTCACCAGCACGACCAGGGGGCCGGTGAAGTGCAGCCCATCCTGGGGCACCCGGTAGTCCTGGAACGAGTCGGCGGTGCGTCCCTTGGTCGAGAACACCTCCTGGCCGGGGTCGAGCAGCACCGACGCTGTGGCGACAGCGGTGTCCACGATCCCGCCCGGGTTGTCGCGCAGGTCGAGCACGAGGCGGGTGGCGCCCTCCTTCTGGAGCCGTTCCAGGGACCGCCGCACCTCGTCCCCGGTGGAGCGGATGAAGTCGTTGACTCGAATGTATGCGGTGTCCTTGTCGATCATAAGGGCGTACCGGACCGATTCCGAAGACACGCGGGCGCGCTCGATTGTCAGGTCGAGAGGGGCCGCGAGGCCCAGCCGCGAGACGGTGATGCGTACCTTCGTCCCCTCGGGACCGCGCAGCCGGCGAGCCGCCTCATCGATGTCCATGCCCTCAGTGGACGCACCGTCGACAGTCTCGATAACGTCACCGGCCCGTAATCCCAGTCGCGCAGCGGGGCTTCCCTCGACCGGCGTGATGACCGTGATTCTGCCACCTCGCAGGGAGATGATCACGCCGATACCGTGGAAGGCGCCCTCCTGGTGCTCGCGCATGTGAGCGAAGTTCTCGGGGCGCAGGAAGTTCGTGTGGGGGTCCAGGAGCGCGAGCATGCCGTCGATGCTGGAGTAGACGAGATCGGACGGGGAAACGGGCTGCGGCGAGTTTTCCATAACCAGCCGCAAAAGCGCTGCGTAGCGGCTGAGGAACTTGTCAGATCCCGCGAACTCCTTCTGTGTGGCCTGGCCGGCGACGCCGCCGGTCAGGGCGGCCGCCCCAATCACGACAACCGCAAGAAGCCCCTTCCGAAATGCCGTCATCGTGCCCCCTTGGGATCGTGACTCTAGCACACTATACTCACAGGGCCGCCGGGGCCGCGGCGACGCTGGGGGTGGGTATGTTCGGTTCGATCGGGATTCCCGAGCTACTCTTGATCTTCGTCATCGCGCTGCTCCTTTTCGGGCCGCGCAAGCTGCCGGAGATCGGGAAGACGCTCGGGAAGGCGATGAACGAGTTCAAACGCGCCTCGAACGACCTCCAGCGCTCGCTCGAGGAGGAGATCGCCGTCGACGAGCTCAAGCAGACCAAGCGTGAGGTGGAGAACGTCACCCGGCTGGCGGCGGAGATTAGCGCCCCGACACCGGCGGGCGGGGCCGAGACGCCCTCCACCACGCCGACGCAAACAACTGAGGCGACACCGACGGAGCCGAAGTAGGCCATGTCCGAAACGCGGCAGCGCTTCGCGGAAAACGGAGACGAGCTCCCGCGCATGACGCTCCTAGAGCACCTGGACGAGCTCCGGAAGCGTCTCCTCTGGTCTGTCGTCGCGGTTTTTGCCGGCTTCCTTTTGTGCTGGTACTGGGCGCAGCCGATCTTCAGGTGGATGTCGGTCCCGATCACGCAGTTCCTCCCGGCCGGAGAGAAGCTGGCCTTCACGGGCCTTGTGGACCCTTTCATGCTGTACATGAAGGTGGCGCTGCTTGCCGGCATCTTCGTCGCGTCACCCGTGGTGCTCTGGCAGTTCTGGCTGTTCGTGTCGCCGGCCCTATACCGCCACGAGCGTGGCCTCGTCATCCCGTTCATCGTCTTCACGACGCTCTTCTTTCTTGCGGGAGGCTACTTCGGGTACAAGATCGCGTTCCCGATGGTGGTCAAGTTCCTGCTGACGGTGGGAGGGGACTTCCGCCAGGTGATCACGATCAACGAGTACTTCTCGATGGCCAGCAAGGTGATCTTGGGCCTGGGTTTGGTCTTCGAAATGCCCGTGCTGATCATGCTGCTGGCGAGGTTCGGGATCGTGACCGCGAAGTTCCTGCTCAAGTACTTCCGCTTCGCGGTGCTGATCATCTTCATCATCGCCGCCGTCATCACGCCGACGCCCGACATCCCGACGCAGTGCGTTTTCGCGCTCCCGATGATCGCCCTGTATCTCCTCGGAGTCCTCGTGGCCTGGATTTTTGGGAAGAAACGCCGGGTCGAAGAGAGCTGATGGGCATCCGGAGCGTTCGAATATTCAACGTGTGTGAAAGTGAAGAGTTAAGAGTGGAGAGTTAAGAGTCAGAGGCCGGACACGGCGAAACCCCTCGCGGTTTCGTTGCCTTTCAACTCTTCACTCTTAACTCTCAACTCTTAACTCGTTCCTGAGCCTTCGAACCTTCGAACAATCCTCATCCCACCAGCTGTTCGTAGAGCTTGACGTACTCGCGCGCCGAGGCCGTCCACGAGAAGTCTCGCGCCATTCCGGTGGCTCGCATCGTAGCGAGGCGGACGGGGTTGGAGAGCACGGCACGGGCGCGCGCCAGGGCCTCGGTGAGCGCGGCCGGTGTCAGTTCCTGAAGGACGAAGCCGGTCCCGCCGTCCTCTCCGGCGTCGACGACGGTGTCGGCGAGCCCGCCGGTGCAGGTGACGACGGGCAGCGTGCCGTAGCGCATGGCGATCATCTGGCCGAGCCCGCACGGCTCGTAGCGGCTGGGCATGAGCAACAGGTCGCTCGCGGCGTAGATCCGGTGTGCGAGGCGCTCGTCAAACCGGATGAAGGCCGCAACCCTTCCGGGGTGGGCCGCCTCGGCGCCGCGAAGGGCTTCCTCGTACCGGCGCTCGCCGGCGCCGAGAACCACGACGTCGAACCCCATGCCGACGATCTCGTCGAGCGAAGCAGCGAGCAGGTCGGCGCCCTTCTGCTCGGCGAGGCGGGAGACCATGCCGATCAGCGGGCGCTCGCCGGCGACGAGCTTGGCTTCGCGCCCGAGCAGTCGCCGCGCCGCCGCCTTCCCTTCGATGACGTCGTCCTCCTCCTCGCCGAACGGCAGCTCCAGGTGTGGGTCCCGGCGCGGGTCCCACTCCTCGGTGTCGAGGCCGTTGAGGATGCCGAACAGCGTGTCCCGCCGCGTCGCGAGAACGCCTTGGAGCCCGCAGCCGAACTCCGGCGTCAGGATCTCCCTGGCATAGGTGGGCGAAACCGTCGTGATGGCGTCGGCGCTCACCAGGCCGCCCTTGAGGAAGTTCGCGCTGCCGTAGAACTCGAGCAGGTCCATGGTAAAGAGCTCGCGCGAAATGCCGCAGGCCTCCAGGACCCATGGCGGGAAAGCCCCTTGATAGGCGAGATTGTGGATCGTGAACACCGTTTTCGCCGCAGGCATCGCGAAACGCGTCTGGCCCTCGTGACGCAGCAAGAAGGGCACGAGTGCGGCCTGCCAGTCATGGGCGTGGACCACGTCCGCACCGCCCAGCTTCGCGAGGGCGGCGAGGGCCGCCCGGGCGAAGAACGCGAACCGGACGGCGTTGTCCGGAAAGTCGCCGTCAGGTAGGGAATAGAGTGCCGGCCTGACGTACAGCGCCGGGCAGTCGAGCAAGACGACCCGGACGTTGCGATGGAGGACGACGTTCAGCCTCGCCGTCAGGCCGAGTGCTGCGACCTCGCCGCGGGGCTCGCCGGGAAGAGGGTCCCTCAGGGTAGTCCGATGGCCGGGGACGACGACCGTGACCTCTTGGCCGAGGGCGACGAGTGCAGGGGGGAGCGCCCCTACCACATCCGCCAGACCGCCCGTCTTCGAGAACGGCATCACTTCGGACGCCAGGTGAGCAATACGCATGTGCAACTCCTAGTTCACAGTCAACAGTTGACAGTTGACAGCCAAGTACAAGAAGCCGATACGCTTCTACTGTTGACTGTTAACTGTCGACTGTCAACTTCCTTCGTCCGCGGTGACCTCGCGCAGGTAGCGAGCGGACTCCTCAGGCGGCGTCGGGTTGATGCTATACCCCGAGCCCCACTCGAAACCGGCGATCCGGGTGATGCGCGGGATAAACTCCAGATGCCAGTGGTAGTCGTACTCGATAGTCGTCCAGTACCTCGGCTGCCCGGGACGGGGGTGAGGGCTGGGCGCGGTGTGGAGGATGAAGTTGTACGGCGGGTCGTCCAGAAGGGTGCGGATGCGGCGCAGGAAGTCGCGCACGAGGCGAGCGAGGTCCTCGAAGAGCTGGTCCGTGCAGAGGGCGAAGTCGTGGCTATGTGCCTTCGGGAGCAGCCAGGTCTCGAACGGGAACGCGGCGGCGAAAGGCTCCAGCAGGATGAACCGGTTGGTCTCCATGGCCACCCGGTCGGCGAACGAGCGTTCCTGGTGGATAAGGTCGCAGAAGATGCAGCGCTCCTTGCGCGACCAGTGCTCGCGCGCGACGTTGAGCTCCTCCACGAGGGCGGTTGGGATGATCGGCGTGGCGATCAGCTGCGAGTGTGGGTGGAACAGCGAGGCCCCGGCTTCGCGGCCCTGGTTCTTGAAAATCAACACGTAGCGGATTCGGATGTCGCGCCGCAGGTCGACCAGGCGCTCGCGCCATGCCCTGAAGACGAGGGCGATCTCCTCGACGGACATGTCGGCCATCGGCCGGTGATGGTCCGGGGTCTCGACGATGACCTCATGAGCGCCGATGCCGTTGACCCGGTCGAACATGCCGACCGCCTCTCGCGACACCTCGCCTTCGATCCCGAGGGCCGGGAACTTGTTCGGCACGACCCGGACCTGCCAGTTGGGTGTGTTCGGCTGACGCGGCCCCTTGGCGAAGGCGAGGATCTCGAGAGGGGTGGCGGTCTCCTTGCCGTACTCGAAAGGGCACGCGCCCACGTCGCCTGGTGCGTCGGGACCCGGACGCCTGAACTCGTGGGGGCGGAAGCGCCGCTCGGTCGCGATGATGGACCAGCGCCGCCGGATGGGGTCGAATCGAAGCTCTGACATTCTTCACTCCAGTCGATGTCGCGGGAAGAAGAGGAACGAGTTGCTGCAGGCTTCCGGGTTTGCGGGCAAACGGCAAGGCTGGGTGCCCGTCGCCGGCCCGCTCGAGGCTCGCTGGAACTGAGCCTCACTCGAGCGCCAGGCGCCCAGTCTCAGGGGGCTTTTCACGATTCGTCGACCTCCAGAAACTCCAGTCGCCAGAGCCCATCGGACGGCATCCGCTCCCCGCCGCACTCGATCCCGAGGAGGACCTCGTCTTGCGGGAGCGGGAGATGGGCCTCGAAGAACCGTTCCACCGCGCACGCATCGGGCCGGTCCGCCGGCAGCGTCCACCCTATGGGGTGGCCCGTCGTCACCATGGTCACGACGAGCGGGACCGGCGCACCAGCGCCCGGCCGCGGGTCGACCCGCAGCCAGAGTTTTCCGGGCTCGGCTCGCAGGGCGACGCGCGCGACGCGACGGTACGTACCGGGGGCCTCGATCCAGGTGGCCACCGTCCACTCAAAGTAGCTGGTTGTCTTGCCGTCGAGAACCGGGGGAGGCCATGTGCGCGAAAGCGGCACCCGGAGCCGCGTGGCCGCGGCGCGAACTGGGGCGGCCAACTCTGCCGGTGGGCTCACCCGGGCCGCGGTGCAGGCGTCGCGCAGGTGAGCGCGGAAAAGCTCGTCGTACAGCGGCGCCAGGAGGGTGGGGTTGTCGTCGCCGAACCACCACCACCAGTCGCTCCCCTCCGCTGCCAGCCACGACCGCCCACCGCGGCTGCCGCCGAGCGCGCGGACGCGGGCAAGGAGCTCCCACGCCCTGTTCTTTTCGGGATGGCCGATCCAGGTGCCGAAGGTGCCCCCGATCCACGACCCGGGGTGGAGGCGCGGCAACGTCCTCGGAGTTTCGTCGAGACGCTGGGCCAGGGTCACTGGGCGAAGCTGTGCCGACTGGCCGAGCTCCCGCGCCAGAGTCGTAAGGAAGCCTGCTCCACCTTCCGGGTAGCTGGTCCATGGGTTCTCGCCGTCCAGCGCGACGACGATCCCGGCATCCGCGGGCAGGTGAGAGGCCATGTGGCGGAGGTGACCGACGAACTCCTTGGCCGCGTCCTCCTCCTTTGGGAAACGGGAGGCCTGGAAGCCGATGAAGTCTGAGAGCCCCCGGTGTCGGAAGAACAGCGCCGGACCTCCTCGCGGAAGCCGCCACGAGCCAAATAGCTCTGGGCCGACGCCGGTCTCGCCCGAGAGGCTTCTGCCCAACGACGCGGCCAGGATCCCTTCGTCGGTTGCAAGCCAGCGCACTGCGTGATCGCCGTAGAGCGCCACCGCCGCCTCCGAGACCGATCCTTCGGGTGGCCAGCATCCGACCGGCGCAAAACCGAACTCGCGGGCGACTGCGAGACCGGCCCGGATGTGCTCGCTGGCGTCGTCCGGGGCGGCGAATGCGGGTGCCGCAGGGGCGGGATGTGGCGCCCACGAATCTTTCACGACGCGGGTGTCAATCAGAAGGGGGATGATCGGGTGAGCCCACGGCGACGTTGCGATCTCTACCCCCTCGGACCCGGCGAGCCCGCGGTAGGCGTCGAGCAGCCGTGCAGGACAGCCGCCAAGCCAGGTGACCGCTCGGCGGCGCGCACTTTCCGGGAAGCCGGAGCCGCGCGCAGCGAGGTCCGCGAGGTCGGCCTCCCACCGCAGGTTCGGCCCGGCATACGCGAGAACGAGCAGGACCTGGATGTCGTTGAGGTCCTGTACGGTGAACCGCCGAGCGACTTCCTCACCAGTCCCGCCGCTCGCTCTGGCGGCCAGTTCCGCGAGGCGCGGCCAGCTGCGGAGCTGGTTGGGGTGGAGCAGGAATGCCCACCGCAGCAATTCCCGGACGGCATCGGGACCGAGGTCGCGCGCGGGCTTTCGCAGCGCATCGAAAAGGGGGTCGTGCGCCGTCCCGTCCCGGTAGGCGGCGAGCTGATCGAGGAAAACCGGCGTGAGGTTGAGGACCTGTCCGGCCAGGCCGCTCTCTGCGAGCGAGTGTGCGAGCGTGAGGTACTCGCCGGCGGCGTGCAGCAGGACCCACGGCGCGTGGACCCGTCCGTCGGCAGTGCGGTACTGGGGTTGGTGCAGGTGCCAGAGGAACGTCAGCTTGGCCATCGTTGGGTCAAGTGCTCCTCACGAAGCTCTGCACCTCCTCGCGGTACTTGCGGATCAACTTCTGGGCCGACTCGGCCGTGCCCGCCTCGGCGTGGAGGTGGAGCGTGGGCGCCACTCGATCCGGGCGCAGGAGGACCCAGCCGCCGTTGAGGTGGACCTTGATCCCCTCGAGATAGGAGACCTCTTGTCCCTGGATCTTCTCAGCAAACCGGCGCATCACCTCGCCCTTGCGCTCCATCGGGCAAGGCAGGGTCACCTGCGCAAGGGGCACCGCTGGGGCGAGCTTCGCCACCTCCGCCATGGAGCGCGGGGTGCGCGCCAAGAGCTCGAGCAGCTTGCCGAGCGCGAACAGCGCGTCGGGCGCGTGGTGGAGGCTCGGGAAGATGAAGTCGCCCTCCCCGGCGGACGCGAAGATCACGTCGCGCTGGCGAGACGCCTCGGTGAGCGCCCGTGGGGCCGAAAGCGTCTCGCGCAGGCGGTGGCCGGCCGCGGACAGCGCCTTGTGGAAGGTCGACGGCGCGTACGCCGGCAAGACGACTTCTCCCGCGGGGAGATCCGCCGCGCAGACGGCCGCGACCACCAGCGCCACCAGATCCATGTCGGCCCACAGCCGCTGGTCGCGGTCGGCCAAGACCAGCCGCTCGCTGCTCGGGTTGAGCCAGACTCCGATGTCGGCCTCGAGCGAGGCGACGATCTTCGCGAGGCGTTGATGCGCAAGCGCAATCTCGTTGGCGAGGAGCGCCTCGTGGATCCCTTCGGTGTGGGCGTTGAGCGTGACCACGTCGCACCCGAGCTCGTTGAGGAGCCGCGGCAGCACAACAACTGCGGCCGAGTGCGCGTAGTCCACGACGACGCGCATCCGGCGGGCGCGGATCTGCTCGACGGCGAGCGCCTTGAGGAACGACTCCGCGTAGAAGTCCACGAGACGTGGGTGCTCGAAAATGACTCCGATCTCCTGGTGCCCAGCGCGGCGAAACTCCTCCCGCAGGAAGACGCGCTCCACCGACTTGGCGAAGCTCGTCGAGATGTCGAGGCCGTGGTCGTCGAAGAAGCGGATCGAGGTCATCCCCCGCACGAGCTGCACCTGCTGGAAAGACACGCCGCCCACTTCGCCGAACCCCTCGAGCTTGTGCCGCATGACGGGGACTGGCAGCAGGCCGAGGTCGACGACATGAACGCCGGTCGAGCTCATCCCGCCGACGAAGGCCCGCCGCAGCATGCGCGATGCAGGGTGGTCGTCGCGGACAGTGAGGATCGTGCTTCCGGGCTGCAGCAGAGTGCCGTACGCCGCGCCCAGACGGGCTGCGACTTCCGGCGTGAGTTCGAGGTTGGTGAGACCGGTGACCGCGCCCTCCTCGAAGGCGGACGTGCGCCACCGTTCGGCGTACACCAAGTTCGAGTAGACGACGGCGTGGTCCTCGACCACCTTGACGGGCCAGATCTTCACGCCCTCTTTGACACGTACTTCCTGTCCGAGGACCGTGTCGTCGGCGATCACCGCGCCCTTCTCGACAACCGTGCCTGCGCCCACCTGAACGCGCGCCGCGAGGACCGCCTCCTCGATCCGGGCGCCCTCGCCGATCTGGACCCCTTCCCAGAGCACGGCCCGACGCAGCTCGGCCCGCGCTGCCACCGCGGAGGCCGGACCGAGCACTGCGTCCTCGAGGCGGACGTTGGCGCCGATGCGGCACCCGGGGCCGACCACAACCGTCCCGCGAACCTCGACGGACGGATCGATCTCCACCTCGCCCTCGATCCACAGCGGCTTGCCTCCGATCTGGCGCAACTCGCCGGGCGGCATGAGGCGGAGGGCGCCCTCGAAGTAGTCGAGGTGTGCGGCGAGGTACGACTCCGGATCACCGATGTCGCGCCAGTAACCCCGCATCACGTGGCCGTAGAGCGGAGCGCCGCTGGCGAGCAGGCGGGGAAAGAGATCGCGTGAGAAGTCGAACGGCTCGGTCCGCGGGACCTGCGCAAGCGCCTGCCCTTGGAGAACGTAAACGCCCGTGTTGACCGTGTCGGAGAAAACCTCTCCCCATGTAGGTTTCTCGAGGAAGCGTCGCACCCGGGAGTCGCCGTCGATGATCACGATTCCGAACTGGAGCGGGTTGGCGACGCGCGTCAGCCCGATGGTGACCATCGCGTGTCGCTGTTGGTGTGCGGCGATGAGAGCCGAAAGGTCGAAGTCGCAGAGCACGTCCCCCGAGAGCACCAGGTAGTCTTCGGCGGGGATGAGATCGGCGCCGTGCGCCACGGCGCCGGCGGTGCCGTAGTCCTGATCGGCGTTGTTGTAGTGCAGGCGCATCCCGAGCCGCTTCCCGTCCCCGAAGGCGGCGCGGATCTTGTCCGGGTCGTAATAGGTCAGGAGGACGGCCTCGTTCATGCCGAAGCTCGCGAGGTGGGTGAGCACACGTTCGAGGATCGGCCGGTTGACGATCGGCAGCATGGGCTTCGGGCGGTTCGCAGAGAGCGGCCGGATCCGCGTGCCGAAGCCGCCGGCCATCACGACCGGGATCATCGCGCCTTCCCAAGGCAGCGGCGCACGGCCTGCTTCAGCTCGTTGAGATCGGAGGACTTCACGATGTAGGCGTCCGCCAGCCACGACGAGAAATCGTCCTGGTATCGGGCGTAGGCGGTGGCGAGCACGACCGGCAGGCGGGAGTCCTTGGCCTTGATCTCTCGCAGCAGCGCGAGACCGGAAACCTCACCCAGCCGAATGTCCAGGACGACCAGATCGACCCCTCCCTGGGCGAGGCATTCACGGGCGCCGTCGACCGTGGCTGTCGTCTCGACCGTATACCCGTCGCGGTTGAACGCGGCGCGATACAGCTCGAGGAAGCCCTCCTCATCATCCACGAAAAGCAAGCGCGAACCGTTCACGACCACCTCCGCAGAAACAGCGTAAAACGCACCCAGCCAGGCTCCCGCTCATCGTACTCCACCTTCGCTCCCATGGCCTCGGCGAGTGTGCGGACCGATGCAAGCCCAAGGCCGCTGCCTCCCCGGCGCGTGGTGATGCCGCCGGCGAAAGGGTCGACCCGGAGCGCCGCAGGCAGCGGCTGTCCGTTGTCGGCCACGTCGAGCCTCACCCACTGGCCGTCCTCGCGAACCGCGGCGTAAATCTCCCCTCCGCTCTCCCTGAGCGCCTCGAGCGCGTTGACAACGAGGTTCTCAAGGCAACGCTCGAGCGAGTGCACTACGGCGCTCGCACGCACCGGCCGGGGCGGGTGGTAGCACAGGAGGCGGACCCCGCGACTCGTTGCTAGCGGCCGGAACGCCTCCACCACCCGGTCGACGAAAGCCCCCACCTCTACCGGCTCCAGGGCGATGCCATCCGCCCGGCTCGCCAGGCCGTCCACGAGGTCCCCGACCCTCTGCTCGGCGCGGCTGATGGCGGCCGCGGCGATTCCGAGTTGCCTGAGGAGCGTGCCGGGGTTCCGGGGAGGCGCTGCCATCAGTTCTCGGGCAAGGCCGCCTGCCAGCGCCAGCGGGTTCTTCAGATCGTGGGCGAGCGTGCGGGCCGTCTCGAGAAGTGCCGTGGCGTGGTCGGCGGCCATGCGCCGCCGTCTCTCTTCCTGGAACCGGCGCAACAGCTGTGTGCGTTCGAGTGCCGCCCGAAGGTAGTGAGCGAGCGTCTCTGCGGCTTCGAGCGTTGCGTGGTAGATCGGAGCGTGCGTGACGAAGTTGTCGGCCAGCACAACGCCCCACGGCCGGCCGCTGGCCATGAGAGGCACGACGACCAATTCGCGCGACTCGAGTACCGCCACCCAGTGACGAACGCAGGGGTTCGGATGGTTGCTGCGGCCGACGAACGCACGACGCCAGGCGCCGCACCCCTTCTCGGAGGCGTGGGACAGCGCAGCCAGCGTGGCCGCGTGCCGGCGCTGCTCGGACTCGACCGCCATCGAATCCGGTTCCGCGAGCCGTTCGAGCGGGAGCACGCCGTGCTGGCGCATCTCGGCCCACACCTCGCGGGCTTCGTCGCGCGTCAAGGGTCCGACTCCGAACCAGCCTCGCAGCTGGTCACCGTCGGCGAGGAGGAGGAAGGACCGGTTGAATCCGAGGCCCTCGCCCGCGGTGTACGCCACCAGGACGCTCCAGGCTGCGACCTCGGGGTCGACCACGGTTTCGAGCACCTCGCTGACGCGCCGGAGCAGATCCAGAACGCGCCGGGGCCGGATGCTGCGCAACGCCGGCCTACGCTCCCGCAGGTGGCGGGTGCGCTCCGGGCGCAGGCCGCGATCGCGCGGCGCCGACTCACCCCGCGAGGTGGTCATGTTCCGCCTCCGGTGCATCCGGGCACAGAGCGTTCCACCGTCGGGCACGGCCACGGTTCGCGGACCAATCGGCCAGCAGAGACCATTCGTGCTCTCCAGAAGGAAGTGTACAGCCGCGAGAAGGATCCCGTCCGGGCGCTGGCCTATCGGCCAAGGAGCCCGGGGACCGAGCTGATCTCCTTCCAGCCGGCCTCATCGAAGAAGCCGAACCGGTGCTCAACCTTGGCGAACAGCAGCCCGCCGGGAGAGACGACGCCCGCGGGGAGGGTCAGCGTCCCGATCCCGCTTGTGCCCCGGAAGAAGCCTTCCCCGATCGGGCGGCCGCTCCGGGGTTCGCGAACCGTCGCACCGCCGGTCGAAGAGGGTAAATCTACGACGAGGCGGACAGGGGGCTCACCGTTGCAGACCAGGCAGAGTTTGCGTGCGCCGAATGAGCGCATCCGAGTGCGGGACGCGAGCCGGAACACCAGGTTTCCGTTTTCGAGATGAACGGTCACGACCGGATGCTGCTGCAGACCGGTCGCCGACTCTTCAAGGAAGTACGTCTCTTCCCCGGAAGCGAACGAGAGCAGCCACGATCCTCGGAGGACGAGCTGACTCTTGTGGCAGGCGATGGCGGCGCGCTTGCGAGCCTTCTGGGCCTCGGACAGCGGGAGCACGAGCGAGCCCTCGTGACGGCGCGAACGGAGCTGGGGGTTGTGCACCAGGAAGCGGACAACCCTGCGCACGGGCACACTGCCTCGCAACTGCGCCATGGCCAGGGCCACCATTACCGCGAGGGCGCTGTGGTCGGGGTGCAGGTCGAGGAGCGACGGCACCACGAGGACCGTCGGGCGCCACTCTTCGAGGGCGTTGGTCACGGCGCGCTGCGCTACCTCGTTGCCGTGGAGGAGCAAGTCGCTCGCGCCCTGGTCGGGGAAACCGAGGAACCGCGTGTCCGCGAGTGGCACTCCAAGCTGCTCGAGAGCTGCTCGGACCTCCTCACGGCGGCGCGCAGCAAACCGCGCACGGTCGGAGGGCCCGATGCGCCAGCGCAACTCGAGCGCGCGCTGCGCCCACGGGTTGTTGTCGCCTTCGGTGAAGAACACCACCAGTGCCTTCGCCCCGACCTCCATCGCGTGCTGGAGCAGCCCCCCGGTTGCGACGCTCTCGTCGTCCGGGTGCGGCGCGAGCACCAGGAGCCTGTCCGACGAGGTGAGCGCGAGCGTCTGGATCATGAGGGGCTCCGATCTGCGGCGAACGGCGAATACCCTCGCTCGATCGCCCGCGCCCAGACCACCGCGAAAGGCTGCAAGCCCGCCGTCGGGATGAAATCGTGAGACCCAGCTTCGAGCTCGCGGGGACCCGAGTACGTTGCCCCGTCGAGCGATCCGGCGGCCGCACCTGCCGGTGTGACCACGGCGTACGGCCCAGGGATCGCGATCGCAAAGCGCATGTGC
>PMLC01000107.1 GCA_003158745.1 Acidobacteriota bacterium | reverse complement strand
GCAGTTGGGAAAGCCGGACGCGCTCATCAGAGATAATCGTGAGATCGTCATACACGGTACCCATTCGACATCGCCAGCGATCCGAAGAAATCGTGGATCATGACGGTCGGTGCCCGGAGCTTGACCGCTCCGGCGGCGATGGCATCCCTGACCTCGTAGATCTCGTCACCGACGATCAGGTCGAAGGAGTGGTTCTTGGTCACCTCCTCGAACAGCAGGGCGTTGGCGTGCCAGGCCTTCCGCCCGTGATAGACGTACTTGGCAAGACTGAGCCGAAAGCCGTCGAGTGCCTTCGTGGCGCCGATCTCGTTGTAATCGGCGCTGGAGGCGGACTCGGGCATGAGTGTTTCGCCCTCCTCTAGGAGAATCTTTCCCCCAAGGGGGTGAGCGAGCCAGTTGATACGGACGTCCGGCCTTACGGCCCGCAGCTCTCTCACAATGGCAATGTCGCGCATGATGTGCCCGAGACCGCCCTGCCAACTGACGAAGAGCACAGCTGGTGATGCCTTGGGGTTGATCAACTCCATGACGGTAGCCCCTTCCATGAACTAGTCCAGAGTTTCCTTTCTTCTCGGCTGCCACTCATCCTACATCCGATGGCGTAGTTTCAGATCTTCTCGTCGTCTCAACTCCCATTCCATTTTCAATCCCCACACCTGTCAAGGGCGGGGGAAAAGTGTACCGGCAGGGCGCCGCTCTCGCACCAGCTCCTGTGGAGCTCTTGGAAAGGCCTCGCCCGACACCATCAAGGGGGCCGTCGCTGATACCTAGAAGGCGAAGGTGCTGCTAGAGGATGGCGTCACCATTACAGCGCGAGACGGTCCTGCAGCGCTGGGAGTTGGCAGTCGGCGCAACAGGGCGCCATCTTCTTGACTTCGGACTGGCCTGGGCCTAGATTCGGTCGAGGTTACCCAATGAGGAGAGTCCCGCTCGCCCTGCTACTTGGGCTCTTGGCGCCGTTCGCGGCCTTCATGGGCGGAGCCGCCGTCGAGATCCCTGGTCAGAACCCACCCCAGGAAGTCATTGCCGCGTCCGCCGCGGCGGCGCTGTTTCTCGGCGTCTGCCAGTACCTCGTTGCTTGTGGAGGAGGTCGGCCCGGTAGGCGATGGCCGGCCGCGGTGACAATGTTGGTCCCGCTCTTCGTCGGGGTTGGGATCGCCGAGGGTGCGAGCCCCCTCTCGCCGGTGCTGATCGCCGGCTGCGCCGCGAGCCTCGCCGGGGTCTTCCTTGCGAGGTGGCTCCCGCTGCCGTCGGTGTCCCACTCCCTCTGGCGCCGCTCCTTGCTGGCCTGCATCTGCGCGTTGGTGGCCATCGCGCTGGTGGTCGCCGCTGGCGTTGTGCCACCGAGCAGAGCCGACACCTTTTCGAAAGCCCTTCCAGCCCAAGCCGCGCGGTTTGAATTGACGCTCGCCGCACTCAACCTCGTCATCGCCGGGGCTCTCGCTTGGACGGCTCTCCGTTCCTCGGCTGCCAGGCGCGTCTCGAAGTTCCTCCTCGCCCTCGCGGCGCTCCTCTCCTTCCCGATTGCGTTCTTCTTCACCGCTGCGGGAGCCGGTTTCCTGGCACACGGTCCCGCCATACGTGTCGCCTCACTCCTCCTCCTCGCTTGTGCGGCCGTCGAGACCGTCGTTGCGGTCGTGGTGCTGCTCGTCTCGCAGTTGGCCGTCAAGGAAGCGGAAGACTAGCAGGCTGGCACGGAGGGCGAAGAACGGTAACCGTCCAAATTGGTACCGCAAATTGGTACCGGGTATCAGGATCTCACGAAGATGGGCTCGAATAGCGGTGCGTTGTCAGGGGGAGAGGCGTGCCGAGAGCGCTACCGACCTTCGTCGACAGAACATCATGAGATCGTCATACACGGTACTCATTTACACGGTACCCATTTCGGCGGAAGGCGCCGGCGACCGTGCGTGCACGGGAGATCATCGCGATCGTCGGTGTGGAGCGTTTCGGGGTGAAGGTGGCGGAGCTTGCGGTCGGCCTGAAGAAGAACCCGGGCAGCGTGAGTCGGTGACTGGTGCAGGCAGGGGAGAGACGACAGAAGGAAAGGGAGTTCGCGGTCGATTGCGAGCGGCTGGAGGCCGCGGTTGGGAAGGCCGGAAGCGCTCATCAGAGATAATCGTGAGATCGTCACACACGGTACCCATGTACCCATTTACACGGCACCCATTCCGCTCGGAGAGGGGAGACCACGCATCGATGCCCTGGTCGTCAGCACACAGCCGCAGCGGGTGCACTTAGGAGTGGATGAACCCCGGCACCGCGAGCCGAGCACTGGCGCGGGCCAGCCAGCGCGAGCGGGAGGATGCCTCGGTCCACGAGCAGCGGCTCGCGCTGGAGGAGCGTCTCGCTGAGCCAGGTGTCAGCCGCCCAGGCTCAAGAAGGTGAGATGGTGATACCCGGTACCGATGTAATTCCGACCTAACAGGCCGTTACGGNNTCCTGGACCAGTTTCCAGTCCGGGCTTGGGTCGTATTCGGTGATGGCGGCGGCAAGCCCGGCCGTTTGAGGACCGAGGTTCTTCTGATACACGCGGCCCTGCTGGTTGACAATGAACGTCATGACTCCTGAGCTACCCCACTCGTCAGGGTAGGCGATCAATGCGTAGCCGGCGATCATGTTGCCGTTGATGACGTAGCTGAACTTGCCTCCAGGCGCATGCGGCCCCTGGGCTTTGAGGATCTTGAAGAAGTACCCATGATACGGTGACCGCTTTGACACCTCGCTACTCTTGGGCAGTCCCAGCGGGTACCCTTCCGCCCGCGCCTCTGCAACCAGGCTCCCCATAGGACTCCTAGCGCCACCCTCGGCCGCTTCCCAGTAGAGGCCGTCTCGCTTGCCGGGGGTGCTGGTGAACTTCTGCGCGTACACGGCGAGGCCATCAGTGGCGGTGCTCTTCGCTTCGGTGTAGTACTCCCATTGCGCCACCACGTACGCGCGGCACGTCATGATTGCGGCAAGTTCGTTGTGCCCGATCCGCCGGTTGAGGAGTTCCTCGATCCCGGCCGCGGTGTCGAAGCGCCACTTCTTGCCGTCCTTGACGATCGGGATCGGCGAGGGCCAGTGCTCCTCCCCGACGAGGAGCGAATACGTCGAGTCGTTGACCTTCTCCAGCGTGGCGGACTTCTCGAAGTTGGCAGCGAACCGCTTGAGCGTGTTGGCGTCCTCGACCGGATCGCCCGAAAGCAGCTTCTCGCGGTCCGGCCCGAAGATAGCCGTCAGTTCGGCCTGGTCCACCGCCTTGACCGCCTTCCCGAGCGCCTGCAGCGCCTCCTCGGGACTGGCGAAATGCCTCTGCTTCGGCGGCCCCCCCGGTGCGGCCAGGGCCAACCCGGCGCCGAGCATCCCGATCGAGAGCAGCGCCAGCAGCGCCGGTGCGACCTTCCAGTGCCGGCGCACGTCGAGCACACTCGTCCGTTCCGGCCGCCCTGCGTGCCCTCGGCCTTCCCAGAATTCCGACCTTGCGTGCTCGTATCGCGGTCTCATCGTCGTGTCCTCCGACCCGGCTCAATGCCTCCTGCCGGCGTTTCCATTGTTGTGCGCGGGCGGGGGAGGCGGAGGAGGCGGCGGCGGCATGAGCGCCCGACTGGTTTGACCGCGCCGACTGGCAGCGCGCTCGTCGAAGCTGCGGTTGCCGGGTGTGAACCCAGCGTTGGGGTGTTCGAACGTCTGCGGCGGCCTTGGGAGGTGCCCGCGGAACTCGTTGATCCTCGGGTCGCCGGTGTTGATGTTGCGGTTGATGATCTTGTTGTTGACCGTGGTCGTGGTGCTCACGACCCCGGCGTTGCTACCGTACGGGGTGGAGGTCGTTGTGCGTGTGTCTCCGGGCACGCCATTGAAGGTCACGTGGCGATACACGGCGGCGTAGCGGTTCAGCGTTCTGTAATTCACCGTGCGGTTGACCACCGTGCGATTGATCACCACGTTCCGGTAGGTGTCGTTCACGTAGACGTTGGTGAGGTGGACATACGGACGGCTCCGGCCGATCCAGCCCCCGCCATTCTCCCACCCGTGGTAGAAGACGCGATGGCCGCGCCAGTCGAAGTCATGGTTGAGCCACGCGCCGATGAAGAATGGCGCGCCAAAGAACAAGGGCGCTCGATGATAAAAGAAGACAACCGCTGGGTCGTATTGCGGCACGTAGAGTTCGTCGGGCTGCGCCGGCCACACCTCGATCTCGCCATCGGAGTCGACGACCTGGAGTTCCGAAGTGGAGACGAGATTGCCTGCGTCGCGTGCCTGCCCCCGCAGCCGCTGGATCGATGTCATGACGTCGGTGGACTGATTGGCGTACGCCTGTCCCAATGCGGTCGTCCAGTCGAGGTCGTCGGCCATCATGTCCAGGACGGTCGAGTAGTGCGCCACGGCCTTGACGCTGACGTCCCACGGCTGGCCGTCCACATCGTCGGCATTCGGATCGTCGCGCACGAAGCGGGCCGCTTCGTCGATCTGGTCCGGGAACGTCGCGGCGACGAGGACCTGGGCCAAGAGCGGATCGGGGTAGAGCGCGATCGGCGCCAGAAGGTTGTCCAGTTGGTCGGCTGAGAACGGCTCGTAAACCGCCTCATCCTGAGCCCAGACCAGCGGAGCGATGACGGCGAACAGGACAGCGAGCGCGACGGCCAGAATCTTCCCCATGGCGGGTGTCTCCCTGACGAGCGTCTTCCCGGGTGATTTGAACCGACAATTCTCATATCAACCCGGCACCACCACTATGATAGACGATCCCACCCGATCTGCTGCCAAGCTACCACCTATCCTGCACCCCTTTGAGTGAGAGCCACCCATAAGACAGACGGCGGTACCTTTGGGATCGTCGTCGAGGCTGTGGGAGCTGCGGGGCGAGCCCAGCGAGCTCCGCAGATTCCACAGCCTGGTCGGAAGGCGGTCGTGGAGGAGACCAACAAGGGCAATGGCGTCAACGGCGAGCTGCCGGACGAAATCCAGCGCTGGACTGCGAAGCGGCGCGCGGCACTGGTGCTCTCGATCGTGAAGGGGGAAACCACCGCCGTCGAGGCCGCCCGCAAGCACGATCTGACCGTGGCCGAGATCGAGAGCTGGAAGGACACCTTTCTGCTCGCGGCAGAGAATGCGCTGCGGTCACGGCCGAAGGACGAGGAGGCGTTGCACCAGGAGCAGGTCAAGAAGCTCGAGCGCAAGGTCGGCCAGCTGGTGATGGAGCTTGACATCGCGCGGGAGGCGCTCAAGATCCACCCTTTTCCGGAGACGACATCCGACGAGTGAAGGCAGCCGTGGTGGGGAGCTCACAGCGGCTCGTGTGCCGGGTCCTCGGGGTGGCCCGATCGCGGTTGGCGAGCCGGCCGGAGGCAACGGCGACCGGGCGACGGGCACCCGATCCGGAACTGGTGGAGCGAATCCGTTTCTTGATCCAGGCCAACCCGGTGCACGGCTATCGCCAGCTCACCGCCTGGCTGCGCAGCGACGGCGTCATCGTCAACCGCAAGCGGGTCTACCGGGTGCTCAAGCTCAAGGGCTGGCTCGTGCACCAGCGCCCGGCCACGCCGCGGCCCAGAGTCCACGGCATGATCTCGCGAGCGAAGGCCAGCAACGAGCGCTGGGCGATGGACGTCACGCACATCCCCTGCGGGCGAGACGGATGGGGGCACCTGGCCGCCGTGATTGACTGCCACGACCGCGAGATCGTCGGCTTCGAGTTCGCCCTGCGTGGCCGCGCCAAAGAAGCGGAGCGCGCCCTCGAGGACGCCTGCATCCGGCGCTTCGGAACGCTGCGCCCGAGCGGGCCAACGCCCATGGTGCGCTCGGACAACGGGCTGATCTTCCAGTCCCGCCGCTTCCGCGCGGCCTGCAAGGACTACCGGCTTCGCAAGGAGTACATCACGCCCTACACCCCCGAGCAGAACGGCCTCATCGAGCGTTTCTTCCGCACCCTCAAGGAAGAATGCGTCTGGCTCCACAACTTCACCGACTTCACCCACGCACGAAGGGAGGTCATCGCCTGGATTCACCGCTACAACACCCGGCGCCCGCACTCGGCCCTCGGCTACAAAAGCCCCGCCGAGTATCGCGCCCAACAAGAACCAAAGGTGGCTTGACTTCAGGGGGTCACTACA
>PMLC01000102.1:35288-37818 GCA_003158745.1 Acidobacteriota bacterium | reverse complement strand
CATGCTCCTCCGCTCCTCTGCTGGTAGGGTGGGAGAGAACTTCCGAACCTTCGAACCTTCCTCACGACGGCTTGCCGCGGCCTCTGGTACGCTTGCCCGAAGGTTCATCGCGGCGATGTGCCGTGTGGGGGTCCTCACATGGAAGCCCGATCTGATCAGGGAACGTACCCACCGCCCGGGCGCCGGATCTACTGCAGCCGCACTTTGAACATGCGCGCAGTACGCGCGATNNGACCTGGTGACACGCGGCCTCATCATCGACACGGAACTCGGAAACCTCGTCAAGGCCAATCGTTTCGGGTACGTGACGCGGGCCTTTCACGGTACTGCGCCGGTCGAGTTTGAGCGCCAGCGGGCCACATACGGCCGGACGCTCGTTTCGCTCTCCGAGCCGCGCTACGTCTTCCTCAACACGCTCTTCTCGCTCTCGGAGGCATGCATGTACGCCCAGCTGGTGGAAAGGCTCGACCAGCAGGGGGTTCCGGGCGTTCTCGGCTACGCCGACCTCTATGGTCGGGTCCGGAAGGAGATGGACGAGGCGCATCTCGAAGGCGAGCTCAAGGCAGACATCTCGGCCGCACCCGACGCCTACGTCGAGCGCGACTCGGATCTTGCCCTCGCACTGCTCGACCAGCGGGAGGCCGGCAAGCGCCTGATGCTCATCACTAACTCCGACTGGGGGTACACGGACCGGATGATGCGGTACGCGCTCGACACGCTTCTGCCTCGGGGCACCTCATGGCGCGACCTCTTCGAACTCGTGGTGGTCTCCGCGCGCAAACCCGCTTTCTTCACCCAGCGAATGCCGACCTTCGAGGTGATCAGCGAGGACGGTCTCCTGCGCCCTTGCCCTTCAGGCATCCGCAAACCCGGGGTTTACGTGGGGGGCGACGCCGGGCAGGTCGAGGAGTACCTCGGCGTGGCAGGCGAGGAGATACTGTACGTCGGCGACCACATCTTCGTGGACGTCCACGTTTCGAAGGCGGTCATGCGGTGGCGCACGGCGCTCATCCTGCGGGAGCTGGAGCCCGAGCTCGCCGCCCTCGAGGTTTTCCGCGCCCAGGAGCAGGAGCTGGCCCGCATGATGGACGAGAAGGTGCGCCTCGAGTTTGCGTTCTCTCAGGCCAGACTCCAGCTCCAGCGCCTCCAGAACGGCTACGGTCCGCAACCCGCGGTTTCGGTTCAAACGCTGCGCGAGACGATGACGGCGCTGCGAGGGCGGCTCGTCGATCTTGACGAACGGATCGCGCCGATCGCCAGGCGCGGCGGGGAGATATCCAACCGCAACTGGGGCCTGTTGATGAGGGCCGGGAACGACAAGAGCCACCTCGCCCGTCAGGTCGAGCGCTACGCGGACATCTACACGTCGAGGGTCAGCAACTTCCTCTTCGAGACCCCGTTCGTGTACCTGAGGGCGCCGCGCGGTACCCTTCCCCACGACGACGCGCGCGTTCTTTCGTAGCGCTCTGCACGGTTGGGTGGAAGCCGAACCGGGTCGGGAGTGTTTGGGGCAGAGGCGAGGGCGCCGGGTGACGCCGGTGGAGAGGCGATGAGGTGAGACGATGAGCGTGCTATTTTCGACCTTGCAGCTGCGCGGGGTGACCGTCCGCAACAGGGTTTTCGTGTCGCCGATGTGCGAGTACTCGTGCGAGGAGGGGATGCCCAACAACTGGCACCTCGTCCATCTCGGGTCCCGCGCCGTCGGCGGGGCGGGTCTGGTCCTTACCGAGGCGGCCGCGGTCTCGCCCGAGGGGAGGATCTCGCCGGCCGATGCCGGCATCTGGTCCGACGCCCAGGCTGTCGCGTGGGAACGGGTTACCGCGTTCGTGGCGGGGCAAGGGGCGGTGCCCGGGATTCAGCTCGCGCACGCGGGCCGCAAGGCCTCGACCGCGGTGCCGTGGCAGGCAGACGGGGCGGTCGGCCCCGAAGCTGGCGGCTGGCAGCCGCTGGCCCCGAGCGCGCTCCCGTTCGACAATGCCTCCCCGGTTCCCCGCGCGATGACCGCCGGCGACCTGGAGGAGGTGAGGACCCAGTTCGTGAGCGCGACACGGCGCGCGCTCACGGCCGGATTCAAGGTGGTCGAGCTGCACATGGCCCACGGCTACCTGTGCCACCAGTTCCTCTCGCCGCTGTCGAACCATCGGACCGACAGTTACGGCGGCAGCCTCGAGAACAGGATGCGGTTCCCCCTCGAACTGGCACGCGCGGTCCGCGGCGCGTGGCCCGACGAGTTGCCGCTCTTCGTCCGGATCTCGGCGACGGACTGGGTTGAAGGCGGGTGGAGCGTTGACGAGTCGGTCGAGCTCGCCCGCCGACTCAAGCTGGCAGGCGTCGACCTCATGGATTGCTCGAGCGGCGGTGCAGTCCCGCACGCGCGCGTGCCCGTCGGACCGGGCTACCAGACGCCGTTCGCCGCGCGCGTCCGGGCCGAGGCTGGGATCGCCACCGGCGCTGTGGGGATGATCACGGGGGCGGCGCAGGCCGAGCAGATCGTCGCGACGGGACAGGCCGACGCCGTGCTGCTGGCGCG
>PMLC01000102.1:0-35230 GCA_003158745.1 Acidobacteriota bacterium | reverse complement strand
GCGGCGGCGTTCCGCCGCCTCGGACAGGACTTCGGCTTCACCGCGGCGATGACCGGCGGCTGCCTCGTGATGTACGCGGTTTCGCTGCTCCTCGACCCTTCGCACATCATGGGCGGCAGCATCGGCTCGTTCCTCGCCCCCACGGGCCGAAGCCTGTTCGTGCTGGGCGCCAGCGGCGCGGTCCCCGTCTTCGAGATGGGTCGATGGTGGACCGTACTGTCCGCGTCCTGGCTGCACGGCGGCCTTCTCCACATCCTCTTCAACCTGCTGTGGGTCCGGCAGCTGGCGCCGGAAACCGCCGAGGCGTACGGCCCGGCGAGGATGGTCATCATCTACATCGTCGCCGGAGCGACCGGCTTCCTCGCCAGCTCGCTGGTGGGGGACTACCTTCGGTTCCTGCCGCGCTTCCTGGGCGGCGCGAGCTTCACCGTCGGGGCATCGGCCTCGATCTTCGGGCTGCTCGGCGCCACCGTGCACTACGGCCGCCGCCGCGGCTCCAGCGCGGTCGGGCGCGAGGCACTCGGATACGCCGTGGTGCTTGGTCTCTTCGGCTTCGTTATGCCGGGCATTGACAACTGGGCCCACCTTGGCGGGTTTGCCGGCGGCTACGCCGTTGCGCGCTGGCTCGACCCCTGGAAGCCCGAGCGGGTGGATCACGTCGTGGCGGCGTTTGCGCTCCTGGCCGCGACCGTCGTCGCCATCGCCGCGTCGGTGCTCACCGGTCTCCCCGCGCTGGGAGCGCGTTGAAAGGGGGATCGTGGTGGCCTACCATCGGCGGCCTGGAGTGCGAACGTGAAAGGCTCTGAGATACGTGCAGAACTGTCACTTTGCGCGGCGGCGCTGGCCGCGCTCGCCCTGCTGTCGGCCTGCTCGGTGCGGACGATGGCCGTCAACGCTGTCGGCAACGCCCTCGCGCAGGGCGGCTCGGAATGGGCGCGCGAAGACGACCCGGAGCTGGTGCGGGACGCGACCCCGTTCGCCCTCAAGACGATCGAAAGCCTCCTCGCCGAGTCGCCACGGCACAGGGGACTCCTGCTGGCCGCCGCGAGCGGGTTCACCGAGTACGCCTACGCGTACGTGCAGTCCGAGGCGGACTACGAGGAAAGCCGGGATCTCGCTGCTGCGACGGCAATGCGCGCGCGGGCCGTCAGGCTGTACCGGAGGGCGCTCGAGTACGGCCTGCGAGGACTCGAGGTGGATCACCGCGGCTTCCGGGAGGCTTTGCGCAGCGATCCTGGCAAGGCGGCTGCCATGGTGCGGTCGAAGGCCGAGGTGCCGCTTCTCTACTGGACGGCGATGGCGTGGGGAGCGGCGATCTCCCTGGCCAAGGAGAACCCGGAGCTCGCGGCAGGCTTGCCCGCGACCGAGGCGCTCGTGCGCCGGGCGATTGCCCTCGACGAGGGGTTCGGTGCCGGCGCCCTGTACGACTTCCTGATCGCCTACGACGGGGGGCGGCCGGCTTCGGCGGGTGGCTCGGCGGAGCGGGCGCGCGCCGACCTCGCGAAGGCCACAGCCTTCGCCGGCGGGAAGCGGGCCGCGCCGCTGGTCACGTTCGCCGAGACCGTGTCGGTGGCCTCGCAGGACCGTACCGAATTCAAGCGGTTGCTGGCGCAAGCGTTGGCGATCGAGGTCGATCGGGCGCCGGAGTATCGTCTTGCGAACCTCGTCGCCCAGAAACGCGCGGGCTGGCTGCTGAGCCGGGCCGACGAGCTCTTTATCGAATGAGCTGAAAGGGGATCATCACATGGTCGGTGGCGCGATCTCTCGAAGGGTGCCGTTCCTGCTGGCGGTGGCGGCGGGTCTTCTCTTCTTCGGCGGTACCGCGGTCGCCCAGGGTGTAGTCGTCAAGATGGCCACGCTGCTCCCGCAGGGCTCGGCGTGGCACACGGCCCTGCAGGAGATGGCCTCGCAGTGGCAACAGGCCTCGGCGGGCCGGGTCACGGTGCGGATCTACCCGGGGGGCGTTGCCGGGGACGACGGCGACGTGGTGCGCAAGATGCGCCTCGGGACGCTGGACGCCGGCCTGCTCACCACTGCCGGGCTCGGCGACATCGACCGCTCGATCTACGCCCTCGAGTTGCCGATGGGGTACGCCTCGTACGAGGAGCTGGACTTCGTCCTGGATAAGATGGAACCGGTCCTCGAGAAGCAATACGCCGACAAGGGGTTCGTCCTGCTCGGTTGGGCCGACGCCGGCTGGGTCCGCTTCTTCTCCAAGTCCCCGGTGCGCACGCCGGACGACCTCAAGGGACTCAAGCTGTTCACCTGGGCCGGCGACGACCCGGCGGTCGAGCTGTGGAAAGCGGCCGGGTTTCACCCTGTGCCGTTGCCCTCGACCGAGATCTCCACGGCGCTCCAGACCGGTCTCGTGTCGGCGCTCCCGACGACGCCGCAGGCGGCGCTACTCCTTCAATGGTACACACACGCGAAGTACATGTGTGAGGCCAGGTGGGCCGTGCTGCTCGCCGGTCTCGTGATCACGAAGGCAACCTGGGACAAGGTGCCCGCCGACGCTCGCCCCGCGCTGCTCAAGAGCGCGCGGGAGGCCGGCCGGACGCTGGGGTCGCTGACGCGTGGGGCGGAAGCCGGCAACATCGACGCGATGGTGAAGCACGGGCTGACGGTCGTCCCCGTCGACGCCGCCGCGCTCGAAGCCTGGCATCGCGCCGCCGAGGCCGCGTATCCGAAGTTGCGCGGGGACTTCGTGCCGGCGCCGGCGTTCGACGAGGCGTTGAAGGTCCGCGACGAATATCGCAAGAGCCAGGCGGTCAAGGCGGCCAGTTGAAGGTAGGCACGGCCGTCGCCCGGCTGGAGAAGGGGGCGCTCGTCGCGGCGTTCCTGGCGGCGATCGCGCTGCCGCTCTCGGATGCTGTCGGAAGGCCGCTCGGGGGGCTTCACGTCCCGGGTTCGGCCTCGATCATTCAGCTGCTCACGCTCTGGCTCGCGTTCCTCGGAGGACTCCTGGCGGTCCGGGAGAGCGGACATCTCACCCTCTCGACCGTCGAGTTGTTCCCCGAGGGGAGCCGCCGACGGCGCATCGTGCGGCTCTTCGCATACGCGGTCGCCGCGGCGGTGACTGCCGTGCTCGCCTACGGCAGCTTCGGCGTGGTCATGGCGGACCGGCAGGAAGGCCAGATGCTCATGGCCGGCGTACCGGTGTGGGTGGGCGAGTGCATCATGCCGCTTGCCCTCGCGCTGATGTCGCTGAGGTACGTGCTGCAGGCCTCGGACCGCCTTCGCGGCCGGACGGCTGCCCTCGCGGCCGTGGCCGGCGTGTTCGCCCTCAACTTCTTGCCCCGCCCCGCAGGCACGGGGTTCTGGCTCCTGGTGGAAGCAATCGTGATCGCGGTGCTCGTGGGCGCGCCGGTGTTCGTCGGGATGGCCGGCGGCGCTCTCTTGCTCTTCTTCTCGCAGGGAACGCCGGTCTCCGCGGTCCCGGCGGAGATCTACAGGCTGATCGGCTCCCCGACCCTACCCGCGATCCCCCTGCTGACCGCCTGCGGCTACGTGCTCGCCGAATCGCGGGCGGCGTACCGACTCGTCCGGTTCTTCCGCGCGCTCTCGGGGTGGATGACCGGGGGGACGGCCGTGCTCGTCGCCCTCGTGTGCGCGCTATTTACGACCTTTACCGGAGGGTCCGGGATCACGATCATCGCCCTCGGCGGGCTCGTATACCCCATCCTTCGGGAGGAGGGCTACCCCGAGGGGTTCTCGCTCGGCCTGGTAACGGCGGCCGGCAGCCTCGGGCTGCTCTTTCCGCCGTCGCTGCCGGTGATCCTGTACAGCGTCGTGGCGAACGTCCCCGCCGATCAGCTCTACCTGGCGGGCGTGGTGCCGGGTCTCGTCTTGGTACTACTGGTGGCGGCGTACGGAGTGTGGGCCGGGCGGCGCGCGGGGGCCCCGACAACTCAGTTCTCCTGGCGCGAGATCGTCTCGGCGACGTGGGAAGCGAAGTGGGAGTTGATGCTGCCGGTGTTGGTCATCGGCCTGTTCGCGAGCGGCCTCGCCTCGCTGGTCGAGGCCTCGGCTGCTGCCGCTGCATTCGCCATCATGGTGCAGTGCTTCGTCACGCGGGACATCCACCCCATCCGCGACCTGCCGCGGGTGCTCCTGAAGGGCGGCGTCCTCGTGGGCGGCGTGCTGATCCTCCTGGCGAGCGCGATGGGACTCACCTCGTACCTGGTGGACGTTCAGCTCCCCAGCAAGCTCCTCGCGTTCGTCCAGGTCCACGTGCACTCGCAGCTGGTGTTCCTGCTGGTGCTCAACCTGCTCCTCCTCGTGCTCGGAAGCGTCCTCGAGATCTACTCAGCGATCGTGATCCTCGCCCCGCTCGTGGTGCCGCTCGGTGTCGCGTTCGGCGTGAACCCCGTCCACCTCGGCGTCATATTCCTCGCGAACCTCGAGCTGGGGTTCCTTTTCCCCCCGTTAGGTCTGAACCTGTTTCTGTCCTCCTCGAGATTCGGCAAACCGATGACCTTTCTCTACCGTTGCGTCGTCCCGTTCCTTGTGATCAGCGCATTTGGCGTCCTGCTGATCACGTACGCGCCCGTGCTTTCGATCGGTGTGCTGAAACTTTTCGGCAAGTGAGAAGGCGCCGCCGATAGCGGACCGTCTATACGGGCGGGGGGCCCACGGCCGCTCGGCCCACCCAACCGGCCGCTCTCGCCCCCCGAGCCCCCCGGCGAGCCGCGGCAGAGCCGCGTCTCGCCCGTGCGTTGCGTTTCGGCGGTACCGATCCCACATAGCCGCTGGCTACACTCCGCTGCGACGGACTCGGGCGCCCAGCATCCGGCCCACTCTCGGCGGCGCGGCTACTCGCCGTCAGTCTTCGGCCTTCATGTCTTGTCTCTCGACTCTTCACTCTCAACTCTCCATTCTCGACTTCTTCTGTCGAACGTCAGGACCTGCGGACCTTGGAAAGTGCGAACGGTATTCGTTCCTCTGCTCCTCCGCGCTGCGGTGCCCGTGCTCGGCCTGAGCTGAAATCCCAGCCTGGAAAATTCACAGGCGTCGAGCCTGCGTGGGGTATCATCCGCGGACGCCCGCCGATCGGGAAAGCCGCGGCAGGGCTCGAAAGGAGTCGCAATGGTCAAGACGGGCGCCGTTCACAGCGGGTTTGTGGTTGTCGCCGCCCTGGCGGTGGGGTTCTCGCTCGCGCTGGTTTCCGAAGCGCGAAGCGAGGAGAAAGCAAAGGCGGACACGGTGAGCGAGAAGTTGATCACAACGGAATCGGGCTTGAAATACGTCGATCTCAAGGTGGGGGAAGGTGCCGAGGCGAAGACCGGCCAGACCGTCACCGTCCACTACACCGGTCACTTCGAAGACGGCAAGGTGTTCGACTCCAGCGTCGGGAAGAGCCCTTTCGTGTTCCCTCTCGGAGGCGGCCGCGTGATCAAGGGGTGGGACGAAGGTGTTGCAGGGATGAAGGTTGGCGGCAAGCGCAAGCTCATCATCCCTGGCAAGCTCGCGTACGGCGAGCGCGGATACCCGGGCGTGATCCCGCCCAACGCAACCCTCATCTTCGAGGTCGAGCTGCTGGGTGTGAAGTAGCGCTCTCGAAAGAAAGTCGACAGTTGACAGTTCACAGTTGACAGTCAGAAACCGAGAAACGGGACGTTTCTGTCTCCTACTGTCAACTGTGAACTGTGAACTGTCGACTCGTATCAGTCGTCGTACGTTGACCGGGCGAGCACCGTCCACTCCTTGGAGCTCACCTCGATGGAGATCGCGTGCGTCCCGTGTGGGCCGTCCGGTCTCACGACGACCAGGACGTAGTGCCCGGCGAGAGCGCCTTCGAGCCGAGTCATCGCCTGATCGGGGAACAGGTTGGTCTTCGCGTAGAAGCCGCCGGTGTCCGCCGCGACCTGCTCCAGTCCGGCCTCGAGGTCGTGGTAGTCGGCGTCGGTGACGTCGATGGCGAAAACCGATGCGCGCGCCCGGGCGAGCGCGGCGCGTGCTGGAGCGTAGTCGCGGCCCATGGTCACCCGGCGGAGCACCGAGCCGCCCGACAACTGGCCGAGGCCCCACCCGAAGTAGACGAGCGACTTGGCGCCGGGCAGTTTCTCCAGGGCTCGCGCGACCACCAGGAGCGCGGTTTCCGGGCTGGCGGCCTTGACGGCCGCGGCGAAGTCGAACGAAGGGACGAGCGAGGGACATGGAGAAGCGGCGACGTGTTCCTCGCCGCCGAACATGATCGAGCGGTGGATTGCGGTCTCCAGGCTCTCCCGGTCGCGCGTGAAGTCCTGGCGGAACCTCAGGTGGGAGTCGAAGGAGAGGACGGCCACGCGATCGGTCGGCTGCAGCGTGTTGAGGAACGTGATGGCCCTGGCTTTCATCCGCATGAGGCCTGAGAGGCGCACCTGGGCGAAGTCCGCCTGGAAGAAGAAGACCACGAGGCGGCCCGGGGGAGCAGCCTGCGCTCCCGTGCCTATCGCTTGTTCCGGGGTCAGCCCTTCCGCGAAAGGCTGTGTGCCTTCCACCCACTCGACCGACTCGAGCAGCGCGGGGCGGCCGTCGACGAGCACGCGGAAGTCCCTGGCCGTCAGGGAGCCGATCGCATCGCCGCGCCGGTCCACGACGCGCGCGTCCACCAGCACTCTCGGGACTTCGACGTGCTCACGGACGCGGATCTCCTGCGCCAGCGCAGCTCCGGAAACGCCGAGGAGAGCCGCCAGGCACCCGGGAAGGGCGGGCCACATCAGCCGAGTCGCGAAACGGACCCGCATGGCCGAATACCGCTATCGCGGCGTCCACGGCAGCTGATCGAGATCCACGTTGCCCCCGGTCAGTATCACGCCGACCCGCTGTCCCGACGCGCGCATCGTGCCCTCGATCAGCGCGCCCAGGGGAACCGCCGACGACGGCTCGATCACGATCTTCATGCGCTCCCAGACGTGCCGCATGGCGGCCACGATCGCCTCCTCGCTGACAGTCACGATGTCGGCGACGCGCTCCCGGATGATGGCAAAGGTGAGCGTCCCGAGCGAGGTCAGGAGGCCGTCGGCCACGGTCCTGGGGTCGACGGACGGCACGATCCGGCCCTCTTTCAGCGATCTGAACGCGTCGTCGGCCGCGGCCGGCTCCGCCGCGACGACGTGCGTCTTCGGCGAGAGGCTCGCCACCGCGATCGCGGTCCCCGAGAGCAGTCCCCCGCCGCCTACGGGCGCCATCACGACGTCGAGGTCGCGGACGTCCTCGAGGAGCTCCAGGGCCGCGGTTCCCTGCCCCGCAATCACCCTCGGATCGTTGTATGGGTGCACAACGGTGGCGCCCGTTTCCGCCACAACGGAGGCCAGCGTCGCCTCGCGGGCCACGAGCGTTGGGTCGCACAGGACGATCCGGCCGCCGTACCCGGCGGCGGCCGCCTGCTTGACCGTCTTCGACGTGCGGGGCATCACGACGTGAGCCGTGATGCCGCGAAGGCGCGCAGCGAGCGCGAGCGCCGCGGCGTGGTTGCCCGAGGAGTGCGTGGCCACCCCCTTGCGCGCGTCTTCGTCGGAAAGGGAGAAGACGGCGTTCGCGGCTCCGCGGAACTTGAAGGCGCCCACCTTCTGGAAGTTCTCGCACTTGAAGAAGAGCCGGGCGCCGACCATCGCGTCGAGGCTCGAGCACGTGAGCACCGGCGTGCGGTGCGCGTACGGCCGGATGCGCTCGGCCGCGGCGCGAACGTCTGCGATCGTCGGGACGGAGGTCATCGGCTGACTACACCTCTCCAGTTGAGTGTACCGCGCCGGTTTTCCGTGGCGCACAACAAAGCGGGGCACCCGAAGGCACCCCGCGAGCATCCGTTCCCGCAACAACGTCTAGAACGTGTAGCCGAGCATCAGGCGGAAATTTCTTCCGGGCTCCAAGTGGGTGTTGAACGGCTCGACGTAGGCCGTGTTGCCGGCGTTCTCGACCGCCGCCTGCACCGTCAGCCCACCGCGGAAATCGTAGCCCCCGCGGAGGTCAAGCACGGCGAAACCCGGGGTCTGGATCTCACCTTCCGGCACCCGGTCCTGCCGCGCCACCATCCGGGTGGCCGCTTCGCACCACCAGCGGGTCACCTGATAACGCACCCCCAGGACGCCCTTGAGCGGGGCGATCATCGCGAGCGGATCTCCGGTCTTGTCGTCGGTGCCGCGGCAGTAGGCGATGTTGCCAAAGGCGGTCAGGTGCTGGGTCGGGTACCAGTTCAGCTCGAACTCGGTCCCCTCGATCGTTGCGCGGTCGATGTTGCCGAAGTGAGCCAGCTGGAGGCCGGTGCTCGGGTCGGTACCGGTGTACACGAGATCGATGAAATCCCGCGCCGCGTTGTGGTAGACGCTGAAACCGCCGGAGAATTCCTCGTAGCGCACCTTGAAGCCGACCTCGCTGTTGAGCGACGTCTCCGATTTGAGCTGCGGGTTCTGCTGGATCAGGACGGTGCCCGTGGTGTCGAGCCCGAAGTACGAGCGCTCCTCGATGTTCGGCGCGCGAAACCCGCGGCCGACCAGCGCGGTGAGGGCGACGTGGTCGGTGGCCTGATAGAGCGCGGAGACGTTGCCCGACATGGCGATTTGCGAGACGTCGAAAGGCTCCCCGGTGTAGCGCGGGTCGTTAAGGCTCACGAAGCTGTAGTTGTCGCCGCGCGCGCCGGCCACCAGCTTGAGGCGCGAGGTGATGGGAATCTCATCCTGGACGTAGAGACCGAGGCCGCGCTGGTAGCTGTTCGGGACCGCGACGTTGGTGTCCGAGCCCAGGATCGAGGACTCCTGCGTGTCGTCGTGGAGGTTGTCCTGGTAGAAATCGAGACCGAAGGTGACCTTGCCGGCCGTCCCCGCGTCGGCGCCGGAGTGCACGGTGAACCCCCACGTGTTGATCACGGAGTGTGTGAAGTTGTCGGAAAAGTACGTCGGCCCGAAGTTGAAGTTCAGGATGCTGTCCTTGACCTCGCCCTGCCAGTAGCCGCTCACGGAAAGGCTCGAAAGCCCCATGACCGGACCGGAGTCGTAGGTGAGTCCGATCTTGTTGCGGTCGAACCTTGGAAAGGAGATGTCGATGCCCGAGGTCACGGGGTCGTAGCCGGGGAACCCGATGTCGCGCGCCTGGGTCGTCTGCATGTCGAGGCGCAGGACCGCGTTGTCCGACACGAGGTAACGGATGTTGCCGTCGAAGGCGTGGTCTTTCATGCCGGAGTTCGGCACGATGCCCAGCGGGCTGGTGTAGTTATCGGCATTGAAGTCGCTAGCGCTGAGATGGAACGTCACCCGCTCGCCGGCGCCGTTGAGATCCAACTGCCCACGGTGCGAGTTGGCCGAATCGCCGTACTCGTAGCTTACGTCGCCGCCGAGCGTGAAGCCGCTCTGCGCGAACGCCTGCTGCTTGGTGATGATGTTGATCACGCCGCCGATCGCGTCGCTGCCGTAGAGTACCGATGCCGGGCCGCGAATGATCTCGATGCGCTCGACCTGCGAGAGGTCGACCAGGCCCGGCTGGATACCGGCGAACTCGGTCGACTCGCGAGAGTTATTGAGTCGCTGCCCGTCAACCAGGATCAGCACCCGGTTGCTCGACATCCCCCGGATCACGGGCAGGCCGCGGAACGGACCCTCGCCCGAGATATCGACTCCGGGGAGCATTTTGAGCGCGTCAACCATCTTCTCCGGCATGTCGCGCTGGAGTTGGTCGGCAGGGACCACGCTGATCGGTATCGGCGTCTGGAACGAGTCGGTCTCGTAGCGGGTCGCCGTGACCTGGATCTCTTCGTGGACGGGCGGCGGTGTCGGCGAGGCAGGCTTCTTGGCCTTGTCCTTGTCTTTCGCGTCGCTGCTGTCGGGCGTGCCGCCCGGCGTCTCCTGGGCCGGCGCGGCGACCGCGGGTTGCGGCGGAGGAACCGCCGGCGGCGCGGTTGGGCCAGCTGAACCTTCGATGACAGCCAACAAAATCGACGAAATCAGAAGCATGGTCGCCCCCCCCAAGGTGGCCCGGCTCGTTGAGACCGGCCGTCGTTTGAATGGAAATTAGCATGTCTTGTGTGTTTTACAAGCCCTTTTCTGTCATCACTTTGTCGCACTCTTCTCTGACTGAACCTTGACGGCTCAAGGCGTTCTGTTGCTCTGTAACAGACTCGATGACGTTTCTCATCAATGAGCATGTGTCGCAAGAGCGTGAAAGAGTGCGCTCGAAGCGCAGGGATGGAAGTGCCGGGCGGAGACCCCCCGGGTCACGGGCGGGGACCCGCGCGGGAGCGAGCTTACATTCTGGCGACGGCCACGAGGGTGACGTCGTCCCTGAGAGCCTCTCCGGCGACGTGGGTGTCCAGGGCGCGCAGGAAGCGGTCGTGGACCTGGCGGACGTCGCCCGGCTGGCGAAGCAGGGCCCTCATCGCGTCGTAGCCGAACGCCTCGCCGACCGAGTTCGCGGCCTCGGGGAGTCCGTCGCTGTAGAGCAGCAACAAGTCTCCGGGCGCCAGGGAGACCTCGTGCTGCGCGATCTGGAGGCTCTCACGAATTCCGAGCGGGAAGCCCCCGGTCCCGAGCTCGACGACCTCCCCGCTGGCCTTTCTTAGGAGCGGAAACGGGTGGCCGACGCACACGAATGAGAGCCGGCCTGAAGGCGGGTCGAGCACTCCGTAGAACAGGGTCATGAAAGCCCGCGCGTCACCGGTCCGGTAGAGGACGCGGTTGAGGAGCGCTGCCACCCGTTCGGGCGTCGGGTCGACCTCGACGGCGAGCTTGAGCGCCGCGTTTGCGATCGCCATCAGGAGGCCGGCGGCCATCCCGTGGCCGCTGGCATCTCCGATCACGAGCGCCGTCCGGCCATCGGGGATGTCGAGGAAGTCGTAGTAGTCCCCGCCGATTTCATTGGCGGTCCGGTACGAGTGCGCCACGTCGTAACCGAGGATTGCCGGCACGGCGGAGGGCAGGAGATCGCGCTGGAGCTGCCGCGCGACCTCGAGCTCGTCGCGCACCAGCACCCGGTCGACGAGCTCGAGGGCCAGAAGGAACGCGAGGCTGACGACGCTGAAGAGGAAGAAAAGCGGCGAGAAATCCACCGAGAACCTCTCGGTTTCCACGACGGCGTTGATCTTGAAGAGACCCATAAGCGCCGCCAGGATCGCCAGCCCGAACAGGACCCGGCGCGCCGGCGTGAGCTTGTGCGACAGGCCGAGGAAGACCACCCTGGCGCGGAATAGCCAGCGTCGCAGGACTCCTCTCGGCTCTGCTGAGAGGTCCTGCTCGCGGGTGATCACGCGGTAGGCCCGGCGCGCGTCGCGCCCGACCAGCCGCCGCAACTCCTCCCTTGTGAAGCCGTCGGTGAAGTCGTTGTAGAACCTCTTCAGGCGCCCCGTGGTGTTCCTCCCAGTCCCGTCCCTGGATCATACGATGGCCCGCTCGCGCGGGTTCACAACCAGGCAAAGACGAGGAGCCCGGCACGGAGTGCCAGCGACACTGCAGTGGATGCCGTCGAAATCTGGGCGCTGGTGTTCCGGGGCACGGTTGTGCCCAGGGTAGCGAGAACGGACAGCCTGACGTAGAGTGGCCAGAAGCTCGGGAGCCGCGGGAATGAGGGCAGCACTGCTGTGTCGGGGTGGAGTGAGGGCTCGGTTTGTCCTCGCGCTGGCAGTGTGTGGCGCAGTTGCGTGCCGAGGCCCTCAGGGCCACTCGCCCCTCATCGTCAACCTCGATCGCTTGCCGACCACGCTCGACCCGCACCACCACAACGAGAGCGTCGGCTGGTCGCTGCTCTGCAACTTCTACGACGCGCTGGTCCGGCTCACGCCGGAGATGAGGATCGAGCCGTCGCTCGCGGAGTCCTGGACCGTATTGGACGCGAACCACGTGCGGTTTGCACTCAGGCGCGGGGTCCGGTTCTCCAACGGCGAGCCGTTCGGCAGCGCCGACGTCGTGGCCAGCTTCGAGCGAGCGCTGCGCGATCCCCGGTCGAAGATCCGGCACTACCTGGTCGGGATCCGGAAGGTGGTCGCAGACGGCAACGCCGCCGTCGTGATCGAGACCGCCTCGCCCTCGCCGACGCTGCTGAACCGGCTGGCGTTCCTGTTCATCGTGCCGCACACCCAGGCGTCCGTGGTGGAGATCACGCAGCCCATCGGCACCGGACCGTACCGGTTCGTCGAGCGCCGGAGCGATGGGTCGATTGTGGCGGAAGCCTGGCCCGGCTGGCGGGGCACGGCCGACGTTCGGCGCGTCGTTTTCTCGTTCGTGGAGGACGAGGACACGCGGAGCGACAGGTTCGTTTCCGGCAGCGTCGACGTGTCCGTCCGACTCGTGGACGCCGTTCTGGGGGAGATCGAGCGGCATCAGGGGCTCCGCGTGAAACAACAGCCGAGCCTGGGGGTCCAGATCCTGGTCGTTGCGCCTCGGGCGGCAACCGGAGAGGCGCGCCGCGCCTTTGGCGACCCCCGAGTGCGGCGGGCGATGTTGATGGCGATCGATCGTGAAGGTCTGGTCGGGAAGATCTTCCGGGGCAACGGCGCCGTCGCGTCGCAGTACGTCCAGCCCGTCGTGTTCGGTTACGATCCCGGGCTCTCGCCCGTTCCCTTCGACCTTCCGCACGCGCGGCGTTTGCTCTCGGAGGCCGGTTTCCCCGACGGGTTCTCGGTAGAGCTCGCTCACGGCTCGATCCCGAAGGCCTACGTGGCCGCGCTCGTAGAAGACCTGGGTCGTCTCGGCGTCAAGGTGACGGCGAAGGAGCTCACGTTGGCCGAGTTGCTGCGTCGCGCTCGAGCGGGCGAGCTGCCTTTGCTGACGTACGGGCGGGCGTGCACCACCGCCGACGCCTCGGAGTTCCTCGACAGCTCCGTGCACACGCGGGACGCGTTACGCGGGCTGGGGCTCGAGAACTACTCCGGCGAATCGAGCTTCCAAACCGACGCGCTCCTCGAGGCGGCGAACACCGAAATGGACCCCGTGCAGCGTCTTGCGCTCCTCCAACGGGCGCAGCGGCAGGTCCTGGCGGAGCTGCCCATCCTCCCCCTGACGATCCGGCCGGAGTTCGTCGGGCTGTCCGAGAGGATCGACATCCCGATCAGATACGACGCCTGGATGTGGGTGGCCGGGTTCCGCTGGGAGCGCTGAGTTGGCGCCCCCAGGCCCGTCCGGAGACACCGCTGTCGGACACCATGGCGGAGAGCGCAGGACCGGCACCAACACGGCTCCCCTGGCTCGCCAGAGGTCCTGGCCCTGAACCGCCCGCGGCCGGATTTGCTCTTCATGAGCCGACGGGATCTCTGCTATTATCTGGAGGAAGGCCGAATGGACTCGCCAATCTTCACCCTTCGGGGCGGCTTTGTGCGGCGGGCTTTGCTAGCTCGTCCTCTCGCAGCGTTCCTTCTGGTGGGTTTGTTCATCTCGGGGTGCGCGACTTCGTGTCGCACGCTCATCAAAGCCGCGGCGCCGGCCCCCGCCCCGTTGAGCGTCGTGCCTCAGTCCGACTGGTCGGAGGCGATCCTCTACTTTGCCATCGTGGACCGCTGGGCCGACGGCGACCTGACCAACGACTCAAACGTCGACCGCGCGGCCAAGGGCGCGTTTCACGGTGGAGACCTCAAGGGCCTGCGCGAACACCTGGACGAGATCGCCGGGCTGGGGGCGACCGCAATCTGGATCACACCTGTCGTCAAGAACATCGACGGACCCGTCACGGGCGCGGGGTTTCCCGACTGGGCGTACCACGGGTACTGGGCCGACGACTTCACGAGGCTCGACCCGCGCTTCGGCTCGGACGCAGAACTCGTGGCGTTGGTGAGCGAGTGCCACCGGCGCGGCATCAAGGTGCTCCTAGACGTCGTCTACAACCACGCCGGCTACGGATCCCACTACCTCTCGGACCCCACGACGAAGGGCTGGCTGCGCTCCGAGGCGGCAGGCACGTGCGGCACCGACGACCTGACGAGCTGCGTCGCCGGCCTGCCGGACTTCAAGACCGAGATGCCGGAGGTCGCGGACTTCCTGCTCAAGGCTCAGCTCGCCTGGGCCAAGAAATCGGGCGTCGACGGCTTCCGGCTGGACACGGTCAAGAACGTGGGCCATGAGTTCTGGCAGGAGCACCGGCGCAGGACGCGCGCCGAGCTTCCCCGGGGGTTCTTCCTCCTCGGCGAGGTGTGGGGCGGCGATGCTCAGGTCCTCGACCCGTACTTCGCGGCCGACGAGCTCGACGCCGGCTTCGACTTCTCCTTCCAGGGAAACGTCCTGGGCTTCGTGCAGGGCCGCGGGCGCGCCGTCGCGTTCGACCATTACTTGAAATCCCGGGAGAGGGTGCGCTCGGGGCATCTGCTGGCGCAATACCTCTCCTCCCACGACGTCCCCGGGGCGCTGTACCAGCTGGGCGGCGACAAGGCGCTGTTCAGGCTCGCGGCGGTGCTGCAGTTCACCTCGATCGGCGTGCCGGTGATCTACTACGGTGAGGAGGTCGGCAGGCTCGGCGGCGACTGGCCGGAAAACCGCAGCGACATGCCCTGGGGCCAGCGCGACATTCTTCCTGGTAAGGGGTTTCCTCGCGACGAAGCCCTCAGGTCGGACTACCAGAAGCTGATCAGGATCCGGAGGGTGCACCCCGCCCTCTCGCGCGGCACGCACGAGGAACTGGTGGCCGACGGTGACCTCCTGGTCTTCCTTCAGAAAGACCCGAAGTCCGACGACGCGGTCGTCGTGGCGATCAACCGGGGGGGCACGCCGGTCCTCGCGCGTTTCGCCGCGCCCGGTGAATGGGCCGGCGGAAGCGTGAGCGACGTCTGGAACGGCGGTGCCGTGCCGTTGACAAGTGGGACCATCGAAACGACTGTGGAGGCAAAGACCGCGCGGATACTGGCTCGCGACGCTCGGCGCTGACGCTGCACGCGAGCCCGACAAGGGGGACCTGGCGAATGGCTGGTGTGACGCTCAAAGGGGTGCAGAAACGCTTCGACAAGACGGTGGTCATCAAGGACCTCGACCTCGAAGTCAAGGAGCACGAATTCATGGTGCTCGTGGGGCCGTCCGGGTGTGGCAAGTCCACGGCCCTGCGCATGATCGCCGGTCTCGAGGAGATCTCGGGGGGGACCATCACGATTGGGGACAGGGTGGTCAACGACCTTCCCCCCAAGGACCGCGACATCGCGATGGTCTTCCAGAGTTACGCGCTCTACCCCCACATGACGGTCCGGCAGAACCTCGAGTTCGGGCTGAAGATCCGGAAGATGCCTCGCGCCGAGATCGACAAGCTCGTGAACAACACCGCGCAGATGCTCGGCATCGACCACTTCCTGGACCGCAAGCCGCGTGAGCTGTCGGGCGGCCAACGCCAGCGCGTCGCGGTCGGCCGGGCTATCGTCCGGCAACCGGCGGTCTTCCTCTTCGACGAGCCTCTCTCCAACCTCGACGCCAAGCTGCGCGTCCAGATGAGAGCGGAGATCGCGAAACTTCAACACCGGCTGCAGACCACGACGATCTACGTCACCCACGACCAGGTGGAAGCGATGACGATGGGCCAGCGCGTCGCGGTGCTGAAGGACGGTGACCTCAAACAGGTCGGAACGCCGATGGAGCTGTACGACAAGCCGGCCAATGTGTTCGTCGCGAGCTTCATCGGCACGCCCCCGATGAACCTCTTCGCGGCCACCATCACGGAGGGCGGCGCCACGCTCACCACAGCCAAGTTCACTTTTCCGGTACCGGCCTCGTTGCGTTCGATGACGGCCAAGCACGACGGTCTCAAGGTGGTCGTCGGCATCCGCCCGGAGAACATCCTCGAGACGGGGGTCGAAGGACGCGGCGAGACGGCGCCGATCGAGGCCGAGGTCGAGATTGCGGAGCCGCTGGGCAACGAGGTGATCGTGCACGCCCGGGCTGGCGACGCGTTGCTCGTCGCCAAGCTCGAACCCCACCGGGTTCCCAAGCTGGGCGAGAAGCTGAGCCTGTTCGTCGAACTGGATTCGCTGCATCTCTTCGATGCCGAAACCGAACGGCGTCTTGAGTGAGGAGGATCGCGATGAAACAAAGAAACTCTCGCCTCGTGATCTGCATCGCGCTGGGCTTGCTTTGCGGCGTTTCGGCTGTGGCCGCACCGCCTGTGGAGCTCGTGGTCTGGCACGCGTACCGCGGCGGTGAAGCGGCCGCTCTCGAGAAGGTCGTTGCGGCCTACAACGCGGCAAGGGCCGGCGCCGGCATCAAGGTGACCACGCTGCCGGTCCCGTACGACGCCTTCGCCGACAAGATCACCGCCGCCGTGCCGCGCGGCAGGGGACCGGACATGTTCATCTTCGCCCAGGACCGGTTGGGCGGCTGGGTGGAGGCGGGGAAGACGATCGAGCCGATAGACTTCTTCGTTGACCAGGCGACGAAGGATCGCTTTATTGCGACTACCGTCGAGGCGATGACCTACCACGGCACGATCTATGCGCTGCCGTTGAACTACAAGGTCCTCACGATGGTCTACAACAAGAAGCTCGTGACGAAGCCGCCCAAGACCACCGGCGAGCTGGTGCAGCTGGCGAAGTCGCTGACCGACGCCAGCACGGGCCGATTCGGGGTGGCGTACTGGTATACGAACTTCTATTACCACGCCATCCTGATGAACGCCTTCGGGGGCGGGGTCTTCGACGCGGCCGGCAAGCCGATCATCAACAGCCCGGAGAACGTGAAGTCAGTAGAGCTCGTCATGAAATGGGCGGAGAAGGACAAGTTCCTGCCTGCGGAGCCATCCACGGTTCTCGTGACTTCCCTGTTCAACGACGGCAAGGCGGCGATTGTGTTCAACGGGCCGTGGTTCCTGGGGGAGATCGCCCAGGGCGTGGACTACGGCCTGGCGCCGCTCCCCACCGTGGACGAGGCTGGCGGCAAGCCGATGAGCCCGTGGATGACGGTCGAGGGCGTGTTCATCGCGGCCGGCTCCAAGAACAAGGATGCGGCCTACGACTTCGTGAAGTACCTGACCGACACCCCTGCCACCAAGATCATGGCGCTCGAGGGCCGCCAGACGCCGGCGAACAAGGCGGTGTACCTCGATCCGCAGGTGGCCGCGGACCCGATCCTCAAGGAGTTCCGGCAGCAGGTCGAGGTGGCGGTGCCGATGCCGAACCTCGCCGAGATGAGCATGATGTGGACCCCGATGACGTCGGCGATGGCCGCCGCTGTGCAGAAGTCCGCGACGCCGAAGGCCGCCCTCGACAAGGCGCAGGCAGAGGTCGTGGAGGCGGTCAAGCTGCTCCGGAAGCAGCGATGAGCCCCGGGCCCTCCCGCCGCCGCCGTTTCGCCGCCGGCATGGTGGCTGCGTTGATCCTCGGTGCAGCCCTCTCCCAGTGGATGTTGGCGAGGGCGCGGGCACAGGAGAACCGGTTCCGCGCGTCGCGAGTTGCGGTCGTGACGGTCTCGGCGCTCGCCGAGGTCGCTGAGCGCGCCGGCGGAACCGGCGACGGATTGCGCCGGGCGGTTGCGGCATTCGCCGGCGGCGACTCATCGCTGGTGGCTGCGCGCGTCATGGTGCTCGACGGGGTCTCGCTCGAGGCCTCGACGGCGCCGGAGGACCGTGGCGAGAAGGCTGCCCCGCGCAGGCTCACCCAAGACGAGAAGCCGATCTACGACCAGGCACAGCGGCTGCGTGCGGCGGTCGAGACCAACCATCAGGAAGGCGCCGCCCGCAAGCCGGAGATCGAGGTCGCTTCGTCGGCGAGCGGCGGCCTTTCGTTGGCCGCGCCCCTCGAGAAAGACGGTTCGGTCGTCGGGCTCGTGGCCCTTGAGACCACGCCGCTCCCGGCTGCTCCACATCCGGATTGGCTCTTCTCCGGCCTGGCGGTGGTCGTCGCCGCCGCAGTGTTCTGGCTCATGGCCCTGGCGACGGGCGAGCGACGCACGATGCTCGCGCTGGTCGCGTGCCTCGTGCTCGTGGCCGTGATGGTCGTGTTGGGGAGGCAAGCCTTCACCGCGGTGAGCGGAGACCGCCGCGCGACCGAGTCCGCCGTGGCCTCCGCTGTCACCGCGGAAGAAGGGAGAGCGGCCAAGGCGCTGCAGGAGGTCGCGCCCGGCGGGGGCCTGAAGCCTCTTCAACCCGCGAGCTGGGACGCGGACCTCTTCCGTCGGCCGTTGGGGGTGATCGGGGCCGATGGGAAAGTCGATCAGGCCAAGTTCGAGCAGGGCCTGGCAGCGGGGGCGTCCTCGACCGCGCGCGTCATCGGGGCCATCGCGGTAGTGGCGCTGGCGCTCCTCCTTTTCGTCGGTCTCGGCGCAGCCTCTCGTCTCGGCGCCACGATCAGCAAGCACCACCAGGCATACACCTACACCTTCCCCGCAATCTTCGGCATGCTGCTGCTCGTGTTCCTCCCGTTCCTCTACGGGGTGGTGCTCGCGTTCACCGATTCCTCGATTTACACGACGCAGGCGCCGCTCTCCCAGGTCTGGGTCGGCTTGAAGAACTTCGTGGACATTCTCGGCGACTTTCACATCGCCAAGAGCACCGCCGCCGGGTTGGTGTGGAACTACCAGAACCTCTACTGGACCCTCGGCGTCACGATCGTCTGGACCGTGACCAACGTCGCGTACGGCGTCGGAATGGGGCTCTTCCTCGCGCTCATCCTCAACACCAAGGGGCTGGTGTTCCGCCCGATCTACCGGGTCATCTTCGTCATGCCGTGGGCGATGCCCAACTACATCACCGCTTTGATCTGGAAGGGGATGTTCCACCAGCAGTTCGGCGTGATCAACCAGATCATCCAAATGTTCGGGGGCACTCCCGTCGCCTGGTTCGAGAGACCCGCGACATCGCTGTTCGCGTGCATCGCGACCAACGCCTGGCTCTCGGTGCCGTTCATGATGGTGATCTGCCTCGGCGCGCTGCAGTCGATCTCGGCGGACCTCTACGAGGCTGCGCGCGTAGATGGCGCCACGCGATGGCAGCAGTTCCGCTCGATCACCCTGCCGTCTCTCAAGCCCGCCCTGGTGCCCGCGGTCATTCTGTCCGTGATCTGGACGTTCAACATGTTCAACATCATCTACATCGTTTCCGGAGGTGATCCGGAGCACTCCACCGAGATCATGATCACCCAGGCGTACAAGTTCGCGTTCGAGCAGTACCGCTACGGCTACGCGGCGGCGTACTCGATGGTAATCTTCGCGATCCTGCTGGCGTACGGCGTCTGGCAGAACAAGGTCACGAAGGCGACGGAGGGGATATGAGCACGAGCCGACGCAGCCAGGAGTTCCCACACCTCCCCCTCCACCTTATTTTGCTGGTGTACGTGGTTGTCACGCTGTACCCGTTGCTGTGGGTCTTCACGATCGGTTTCTCGGGACAGCAGAACCTCATGATCGTGGACATCCCTGCCAACGCGACGTTTCTCGACCGGCTCCGGGCGATCATGCCGTGGCCCGCTCACCTCTCGGTCTCCAACTTCACGTCGGTGTTCACGGAGCAGCCTTTCGCTCGCTGGCTCCTCAACAGCGCGGTGATCGCAATCGCCACGACTGTCCTCGGCGTCTTCCTGGCCTGCACATCCGCCTATGCCTTCTCGCGCTTCCGGTTCCCGGGGAGGCGTGTCGGGTTGATGTCCTTCCTCGTGTCGCAGATGTTCCCGGGAACCCTGATGATGATCCCGCTCTACATCATCATCGTGCAGGTCCTCGGGCTCGGTTCGACCTACCTGGGGCTGATACTGGTGTACTCGATCACCGCCATACCGTTCTGCGTGTGGATGCTGAAGGGGTACTTCGACACCATCCCGAGGGAGCTCGAGGAGTCGGCTCTGATGGACGGCGCCTCGGCCGCGGTGATCTTCTACCGGATCGTGCTGCCGCTCGCAAAGCCCGCGGTGGCCGTCACGGCGCTGTTCTCGTTCATGACCGCGTGGAACGAGTACATCCAGGCGGCGACGTTCATGGACAAGATCAACATGTACACGGCGCCGGTCGGGTTGAAGTTCTTCGTCGGCGGTTTCGAGCAACAGTGGGGGTACTTCGCGGCGGGGGCCATTGTCACCTCCATCCCCATCGTGGCGCTGTTCCTCTTCCTCCAGAAGTACCTCATCTCCGGCCTGACGGCCGGCGCGGTCAAGGGCTAGAGGCTTCGACGTGTGTGGACATGAAAGGAGGTGGCACGTTACCGAGGGCCTCGATCTGGAAAACAGACAGGCAGTCTTGGCAGTCATCTCATCGAAAGGGAGGAAATGTATGAACAAGACGTGGCGTTTCGTTGGTCTGGCGCTCCTGGCGACCGCCGTCCTGGCAACCGTCGGCATGGCGCAAGAGGTCTCCTTCAAGGACCCGGTCGGGGACGACAACGGTCCGGGAGCCTATACCTATCCCACCGACAACGTCTACAAGCCGGGCTCGTTCGACCTCACGTTCTTCAAGATGAAGGCGTCGGGGGGCAAGTACCAGCTCGACTTTGGCGTCAACGCCCAGCTCGAGGACAAGTGCTGGTCGATGCAGTACGGGTTCTGCGTTCAGATGCTCTTGGTCTTCGTCAAGGCCGATCCGGCGACGGGGCACACCGAGGGCCTGCCTGGCCTGTCCGTGCAGTTCGCCAAGGACGCCGGGTGGAACAAGTGCATCATCGTTTCCCCCCAGCCGTCGACCAGGGTCAAGTCCGAGATCGAGCTCAAGGTCGCGAAGGGCCTCCAGCCCGACATCATCGTGCCGGATCACGTCCGCGGCGCGGGCCGGACCATCTCGGCGTGGGTCGACGCAAAAGACCTGCCGGCCGGCGACATCACCAAGTGGGGCTACCAGGTCATCATGCAGTCGAACGAGGGCTTCCCGGACAAAGATGCTCTGCTGACCCGGGGGGTGAACGAGTTCGAGGGCCAGCACCGCTTCGGCGGCGGCAACGACTCGCACTGCAACCCGCAGGTGATGGACATCCTGGCCGGCAACGGCACAGGGGACAAGTCCGAGGCTGACCTCCAGCACAAGATGCTCGCCTACGAGTGCAACCCGGACGGCACCGTCAAGAGCATGGCGACGCTCACGATGGTCTATCTGAAGAAGTAATATCGCGGCCCTTTTGGTGAAAGGAGGAAGCAGATATGCGTGCAGTCAAGACCACCTTGGTGATCATGCTTGTGATTGCCGGCGTCATTCTCATGGCGCGGGCGGCGTCCGCCGACGAGTTCAAGCTGAACCTTAGCGGCGCTACCTACACCAAGTGGCTGTGGGGCAACATGCGGGGCGACGGGTCGATGTACAACTTCACCACCGTCCCCGGCGAGGGTTACGGCGACAACGGCCAGGGCTCCGAACTCGAACTCTTCGTCGACGCGAAGGTGTCGAAGAAGGTGTCGGTGCACGCCCGCATCCACAGCCGGTTCAGCCAGAACGAGTGGACCAACTACGGCGGTTGGGGCGGCAGCAACCCGATTGCCAGCGGCACCTCGTGCATCGGCGGCGACTGCGGCGAGTTCGACCCGCGGTCCAACCAGTACATCAAGCTGCGCGGCGTCGCGGTGACATTCACCCCGGGCTACAAGTGGCTCGACGACGCCGTGATCGGTGCGAGCGACTGGGGCATGTTCGACCCCTTCGTTGTCGGCCGCATCCGATACATCGACCGCGACAACGCGTCGGGTCTCCTGTTCCAGGGCTCGATGGGACACCGGGAGTTCACCTGGGATTTCGCCCGGATCTCCCTGCCGCGCCTGTGGGCCGGCCCTCTTTACAACACCGGTATCTATAACGCGGCCGATGCTTCCTACGCGATCCAGTTCAAGTACACGGCATCGTCGATGTTCGACGTCGGCGGGATCTTCAACTACGTCAACGACCAGGAGATCGACGCGGCGGACAATAACTTCGACAACGGCCTGAACCTCAAAACCCGCTTCCGCAACTCCGTGGCAGGCGTCAAGTTCGGGATCCACCCCGACGCGGTCTGGGACTTCCGCGGCGTCTACTACCACTCCACCGTCGCCTCGGTCCCCCTGGGGCTTCCTGGCAGCTGCATGGGGAACAATTGCGAGGTGCCGACGTCGTTCGGGATGAACGGCTACTCTCCGGTGATCACCGGCAATCACCAGGGCAGTTCGTGGAAGGCCAACGTCGACGTCAATGACCCGTTCGGCGTCGGGCTCTCCTTCAACGCCGAGGCGTTCTTCCTCGGCGCCAACTACGCCTCGATGATGGCGGCGCGCCGCGAGTCCGACGTCCTGCTCACCGAAGGCCACGACAGCGCGTTCGCGCTCCCAGGCCCGTCCAACGCGACCTATGGTGTGTTCGGCGGCAATAGGACCCGCATCGGCTATGGCGGCTGGGACGGCAACGCGGTGCAGGTGGCGACGATCAACGTGGACAACGAGTTCACGGACTTCCCCGAACCCATGGCCGAGACCGCGATCGGCTGGAAGGGCATCACCCTGGTCCCGACCTACACCAGCGGCTCGCTGCAGCTCTCGGGCGAGTACACCCACCTGGGGTACGACACCAACTGGCAGGCGTGGGGCAACCCCAACCGCTCGATCACCGACACCGACTACCCGGCGATGGATGTCGAGACTGGCGTCGGCAGCTTCCGCTCTGCCTACGCGCCGTTCCAGGACAAGAAGACCGACATCGCGGTGTTCAAGGGCAAGTATGTCCTGAACGTCGGCAAGGGCGTTGACATCTTTTGGAAGGCCAAGCTCATCAACGAGACCGACAACCGGATGAACGAGGCGCGCTTCCTGCCGTACGCGGCGGGCGACTGCTCGTACACCGGCCCCTGCAACAACGTTGCGAACTACTACTCCCCAGGTCTCTCGACGTCCTCCTACTACTCCAACCCGCCGTGGATCACGGTGACAAATCCGGTCACCCACGCGGTGCAGTCTGGCTACCAGTGGAAGCCGTGGGACAGCCTGTCCGACGACGACCGCAAGCTCGACTACTACACGCTCCAGCTCGGCGCCGGATACCAGCTCACCAACGACCTCTACGCTTCGATCGAATACCACTACTACCACGCCAATCTCAAGGACGGCGACACGGCATTCCAGGCCTACAACCTGATGGAGATGGCGTCGGGGATCTCCGACAAGAACTACGTCATCGTCAAGGCGAAGCTGCCGGTCGGTGGCGCCGACATCGGCTTCGAGTACCAGTACGTGTTTGGGACGTTCAAGCCCGACTTCGGCACGGGCTACGTCGTCCAGTACGCGGATACGGGCACCGCCGCGAACGTCGGCGTGCCGGTCAATTCACCAGGTTTCGCAGGCCGGTACGGCGGTTGGAACAGCCTGCTCGAGCGACACTTCGACCAGCAGCGCATCCTGGCGTACATGAAGATCTTGTTCTAGCTCCTGGTCTGATCGGTTGGAAGGGCCCGGCCGAAGGCCGGGCCCTTCTGTTTATCCCGGCGGTGCTCGGCTGAGGTCGGCGTGTCGCACTGCCCTCGAGAGATGAGGGTGTTCTACAATGCACTGGATGACCGGCACACGCCGACAACGGAGTCCCGTTGATCCCAGGCGTACCCGTGGAGGGTCTATGCGATCTCGCACCAGCGTCCTGCTGCTCGTCGGCCTCGTGGTGGCGGCGTCCGTCGTTTCCGCCTCGGCTGCCGACAAGCCGATCTTCACTCTGACCGACCCGAGAGGGGACGACTACGGCGATGGTTCTCTCATCTACCCGCAGCGCGACGACATCGACCTGGGGGAGCTGGACATCGTGTCGTTCTCGGCCTATGCGGACAAGGCCGGGACGATCTTCGAGGTCGCGTTCGCGAAACCGGTCCGCAAGCCTGAGCGGCGCCCGATCGACGAGCTCGGCACCTCGCTCGACTCCGTGGCCAAGCTCGGGTTCTACAACTTCAACGTCGACATCTACATCGACATCGACCGCGTCCCCGGCTCCGGCAGCACGGAGATGCTGCCGGGCAGGCGTGCGACGATCGACCCGGCTTTCGCGTGGGAGAAAGCGATCTGCCTGACCCCGCGTCCCGGCCCCGCCGCCAGCGGGCTGCGGTCAATTCTCGAGAAGCAGAGGAAGCTGGAGCTCAAGAAGCGCCAGGCCCATTTCACGGACGAGGACGAGAAGCAGATCGCCGCCGCCGTCGCCCGGGATGTGGCGTCGGACGTCTTCTTCCCGACGCTCGTCTGGGTGACCGGAAACCGCGTTCGCTTCTTCGTGCCGGCGTCGTTCCTCGGCGGCGTCGCCAAGGCCACCTGGGGGTATGTGGTCGCCGACTCGGTGGCGGATCTCCAGTCGAGCGTGGATCTCGGGGCGGCTCTCGGCCGGGACCCTAGGGCCCCGGCGCTGATGATCGTGCCCGTCCAGCCCGGACGAGGGCCCGACTTCCTCGGAGGCGGGCGCGAGGACGACAACCTCGAGCCGCCTCTGGTCGACATCATCGTGCCGCCGGGCGTCAAGCAGGAGGACGTCCTGAAGAGCTACGACCTGCGCGTGGACGGTCCCGTGAGGCTCCCGGGCGTCGTCCCCGCCGACCTGAAGAAGTAGCGCAAGCACAGGGGCGCCGCGAATATCGGACCATCCGCGTTGTTGCGCTCGCCGGCACGCATCCTCATGTAGCCTACGGCTACACTCCGGTGCGACCGGCTCGCGCGCCTAGCGGCTGGCCCAATCTTCGCGGCGCGGCTACACGCCTTGCTCCAGCGCCCTGCCTTCGCCTCAGCATCGAAAGGTAAAGAGGGAAGAGGGGAGACGTAAAACGGAAGACGGCGCGGTGGGCTGCGTTGGGTCTTCCCTCTGCCGTCTACCTTCCACATCTTCCTTTCGAGTTCGCCGCTCTTGAGCCTTCGGCCGTGCAAACCTCAGAACCTTCGAACCGTTCCCGCTCCTCTGCTCCTCAGCCCCTCTGCTCCCTGGCGTGTCCCGTTTGAGCCGGGTCCCTACCCGCTACTTGAGGCGCCAGATCGCGCTTGCCCTTGGAGGAAGCGAGACTCGCCATGTGGCTCCGACGAGGTTGAGGCTCGCGCCGGAGTCTGCGAAGAGCGTGTCGAACGCGGTCGCGGCGTTCGTGAACGGCCCGGCGTTCTGGAACGACCCGGAGAGGTTGTGGACGACCAGCACCTGCTCGTCCGGCGTCGTGCGGAGGAACGCGAGGACCTGGCTGCTGCCGCTGGCGAGGATCTGGATCCCCCCAGTCCGGAGCACGGCCGAAGAGCGGCGTGCCCGGATCAGCTGGCGGTACCGGGAGAGGAGCGAGGACGGGTCCCCTGTTTCGCTCGCGACGTTGGCTGTGTCCCTGCCCGGCGAGAACGGGAACCAGGGTGCGCCGGTCGTGAACCCGCCTCCAGGCGATGCGTCCCACGGCATCGGCGTGCGCTTGAGACGGTCGTCGCTATCGGAGCTTCCGTTGAGGAGGCCCACCTCCTCGCCGTAGTACAGGAATGGACTGCCGGGAAGGGTCAGGAGAATCGCGGCTGCGTTTCGCAGCTTCACCGTATCGCCTCCGAGCTGCGTCGCGAGGCGGATCTGGTCGTGGTTTGTCAGGAACGGCGCGTCGGTGGCGCCCTGCGGGTAGGTGCTCTGCACCTCGGCGAGCTTGCTGCCGATGACGGTCGCGTCCTGCCCGTTGACGCCTTGGACGATCGCAGCGGCGAGAGGGAAGTCGAAAGTCATTGGAAGCTCGTCGCCACCCGGAACCGCTGCGGTGTTGCCATAGTAGGTGGCGATGATCGGGGTGTCGGTCCAGACCTCCCCGACGAGGGTCCCCTCGGGCTTGACCGAACGGACCGACGAGGAAAACTCGCGCCAGAAGGCGTGCGTCTCCGGCTGGTCGACCTGGAGGAGCCCGGCGCCGTTCTCCACGAGATGGCGGGCCGCGTCCAGCCTGAAGCCGTCGGCGCCCCGCGAGAGCCAGAGGCCCGCCAGCCGCTTGATCTCAGTCCGCACCTCGAGGTTTCGGAAGTTGAGGTCCGGCATCCCGGCCGAGAACACGCCGTAGAACCACTGACCATCCTTGAGGTTCTGGTGCCAGGTGTCGGAGCCCGTGTAGAGGTTCCACGGCTGACGCCACCCGAGGTCGGTCGGGTTCCAGACATACCAGCTGCGCTTTGCGGCGGTCGGCGACGATACCGCATCCACGAACCAGGGATGGTCCGAACCCGTGTGGTTGACGACGAGGTCGATGATCACCTTGATCCCGCGGCGGTGGGCCTCCTGGCAGAGGGTCGCGAAATCGTCGTTGGTGCCGTAGTCGGGGTTGATGGTCTCGTAGTCGGTGGTGTCGTACCCGTGATAGCTGGGCGACTTGAAGATCGGCATCAGCCAGATCGCGTCCACCTTGAGGTCGTTGGCGGTGCCGGGGTCGCCGGTGTTGAGGTAGTCGAGCTTGCCGATCAGCCCCTTGAGGTCGCCGGTCCCGTCGCCGTTGGAGTCGGCGAAGCTCCGCACGAACACCTCGTAGAAGACCGCGCCTTTGGACCAGTCGTTGTTCCAGTTGGGTGCGGCGCGGCGGACGACCCGGCGTAGCGTCCGCGGCTGCTGGCCGCCGTCCCCGATGGTCCCGGCGAGCAGAGCCGCTGCCGCGATGGCAGACAACGCCAGAGCCAGCAGGATCTTGGGCGACGATAGGAGGCATGTGCGGTGTGACTCGTGAGCGTGTACCATGTCGTTAATCGTACCGCGGTTTCGGCGACCCGCAAGGGTCTGGAGGGGCGCGATGACTCGCTTCGATGCCGCTCGTCGCGCGGCGGTCATGCAGGACCTGCTCAGCGTCCTCACCGGGCGGCCGCTGGACCTCTTGCCGTTCGACCGCGTCAGGGCCGGCCTGCGCCTCAAGCACACGGTGGACCGCGGGAACCAGGACGTGCCCCTCGAGCGTATCGTGGGCACCCTCGGCAGGGAACGGGAGTTCAACCGAGAGTTCTTGCCCCGCGAGGAAGCGTTGCGGAATCGGTGGGAGGATGTCGAGGAGCTGGCGGAAGGGCCGGCGGGCTTCCCGGCCGTCGAGCTCTACCAGGTCGGCGATGCGTATTTCGTCGTCGACGGCCACCACCGGGTTTCCGTCGCGCGCTCACTCGGGGTTCCAACCATTGAGGCCCACGTGAAAGAGTTCCTCACGCCGGTCCCGATCAGCGCCGAGGCCTCGATCGAAGAGGTTGTGCTCGAGAGCGGGTTCGCCGACTTCCTCGAAGCGACCGGACTCGTGCCCGCCGTCCCCGATGAGTTCCGGGTCTCGGAGCCGAACGGCTACGAGCGGCTGCTCGAGCACATCACCGTGCACCGCTACTACCGCGGGATCGAGACCGGGCGGGGGGTAACCTGGGGGGAGGCCGTGGCGTCGTGGTACGACGCCGTGTACAGGCCGATGATCGCGGCGATCCGGCGCAGCGGCGTCATGGAGGGGTTCCCGGGGAAGACCCAGACCGACCTCTACCTGTTCACCATGGACCACGTGCACAATCTGCGGGAGCGCTACGCGCCGAAACCGGTCCCCTTTTCCGTTGCCGTCCGGCACTTCAAGTTCCTTTACCCGGGTGGGCACCGCCTGTCCGACCGGCTGCGGTCGTGGTGGCGCCGCAGGCGTTCGTGACCCGCTTCCCTGCTTTTCCGGCGAGGATCGGATGACGGGTTTGCCGCGACGCCCGTTCGGCGCCACCGGCATCGCCGTCTCCGCGATCGACCCCTGCGGCTTGCCGTGGGAGGAAGTCTCGATCCGGTTCGGGGCGTGGCAGCCCGCCGTGGCTGCGTGCGTCGTCGGAACGGCGAACCTCGTGCACCTGCGACGCAACCTCGACGCGGTTTCGCGAGGCCCTCTTCCGGAGGATCTGGGCCGGCGGATCCGGGACGCCTTCTCAGCACGGGGCAGCGGCTGGTGAAGGCCCCTCGAACTCCGGTTGGAGACACCCCGCGATCCGTTACCATACCGGGTACGGGAGTCCGAGCGATGGCCTTCGAGCGAGCCTGCGGTGTCCTGCTTCACCCTACCTGCCTGCCGGGTCCCTATGGCATCGGCGACATCGGTCCGGCCGCCCACCGCTACCTGGAGTGGCTGGCCCGAGCCGGCGCCCGCTGGTGGCAGGTGCTGCCGCTCAACCCGGCGGGACTGGGCGCCTCTCCATACGCCGCAACGTCGACGTTCGCCGGCAACACCGCGCTCGTGAGCCCCGAGCTGTTGCGGAGCCAGGGTCTCCTGCAAGACTCCGACCTCTCGGATCGGCCCGACTTCTCGCCGTTCAAGGTCGAGTTCCATCGAGTCGTGCCCTACAAGCGCACGCTGCTGGAGCGTGCCTTCAAGCGGTTTGCGGCTCGACCGCCGGCCGGGGTCGAGGAGCGGTTGGAGGCGTTCAGAAGCCGGCACGCCGCCTGGCTGCGCGACTGGGCCATGTTCGCCGCTCTCAAACAGGCGGCCGTGGGGGCATCGTGGTGGGAGTGGCCCGAGGAGCTCGCCCTCCGCCGGCCGGGTGCGCTCGAAGCGTGGGCGGCGCGGCATCAGCGGGAGCTGGCGTTCGAGGAGTTCTGCCAGTTCGTGTTATTCGATCAGTGGGAGGGACTGCGCCAACGAGCTCGCGCGCTGCGCATAGGCATCCTCGGCGACCTTCCAATCTACGTCGCCGACGACAGCGCGGAGGTCTGGGCGAACCGCGAGATCTTCCGCCTCGACGGGCGCGGTCGTCCGGTCGCGGTATCCGGCGTGCCGCCGGACTACTTCAGCGCGACCGGCCAGCTCTGGGGCAACCCGCTCTACGACTGGGAGGCGCTCGAGGCGTCGGGTTACGGTTGGTGGGTGGCGCGCATGCGGGCCACGTTCGAGCTCGTCGACGCCGTGCGGCTCGACCACTTTCGCGGGTTCGCGGGGTACTGGGAAGTGCCGGCGGGAGCCAGGACCGCGGCCACGGGCCGGTGGTTGCCGGGGCCCGGGCGCAAGCTGTTCGACGCACTCCACGCGGCGCTCGGCGAGCTCTCGCTCGTGGCCGAGGACCTCGGCGTGATGACCGACGACGTCGACGCTCTGCGCGACTCCCTCGGGTTGCCCGGGATGGCCGTTCTGCAGTTCGCCTTCGCCCCTGCGCCGCGCAGCCAGTTCGTGCCCTACAGGCACCGCCGCAACCAGGTCGTGTACACCGGCACCCACGACAACAACACGACGGTCGGCTGGTTCCTGGGCGATGCCTCGCCGGCCGAGAAGGACTTCGTATGTCGGTACCTCGGCACGGACGGCCGTGAGATCCACTGGGACCTGATCAGGCTGGCACTTGCATCGGTCGCGGACCTCGCCGTCGTTCCGCACCAGGACATCGCAGGGCTGGGTGCTGACTGCCGGATGAACACGCCCTCAAAGGCCGATGGCAACTGGCGATTCCGGCTCACTGACTGGATGCTGGGCGACGCCCTGAGGGACCGCTTCGCAGCGCTCTCCTGGCTGTACGGCCGCACGGGCTCGTGACGCGGGGAAGCAATCGGCAGGTGGCAGTGGACACTTGCCAGTCAAAAGTCAAAAGTTAAAAGTCAAACGTCAAAAGTCAGACGTAAAGAAGGACGGGGTTGTGCTTTGGACTTTCGACTTTGGACTTGCATCAGTGGGCGGCGCGCGCGCGGGCGCGCTGGCGGATGACCTCGATCACTGCTGGCATCACGGAGATGATGATGATCGCGAAGATCACCAGGGTGAAGTTGCGCTTGACGACCGGGATGTTGCCGAACCAGAACCCGGCCATGACGAAGCCGAGCACCCAGGCCACGCCACCGACCACGTTGTAGGAGAGGAAGCGCCCGTACGTCATCTTGCCGATCCCGGCCACGAACGGGGCGAAGGTGCGCACGATCGGGACGAAGCGGGCGATGATGATCGTCTTGCCGCCGTACCGCTCGTAGAACTCATGCGTCCGCTCCAGGTGCCTCTTGTTGAGGAAGCGGACGTTCTCCTTGTGGAACACCTTGGGGCCCACGATGGCTCCGATCCAGTAGTTGGCCGTGTCCCCGAGGATCGCCGCGGCCGCCAGGGTGAGGAGGGCTACCGGGAGGCCGAGCGATCCGCGCGCCGCGAACGCGCCCACCGCGAAGAGCAGCGAGTCGCCCGGAAGGAAGGGCGTCACCACGAAGCCCGTCTCGCAGAAGACGATCACGAAGAGGAAGAGGTAGGTGAGCAGCCCGTACTGCTGGATCATCAGATCGAGGTGCGCGTCGATGTGCAGGACGAACTCGATCAGCTGGCCGACGTAACCCATGGGCTCTCCTTGGCGGCGCCCGGCCGGCGGATCCCTCTGCCGACGGCGTTTCCGCCCGACCGGAGCGGTCAAAGTAAGCGCAACCCGGGCCGAATGCAAGGCGGAGCAGCCCGGCAAGCGCCGGCCGTCACGCCCGGGCGACCAGCTCGCCGAGGCGCGCGAGGGCCGCGTCCCGGGGCGCGAGGGAGCCCGCCTTCCCCTGGAAAATGCGCCCAGACCCGCCTCCGCGCCCTGCCAGCAGACCGGCGATCTCCCGCCCCGCCATCTGCGCCTCGAGAGGGACCGCCTCCCCGACGACGACCAGGAAGAACGAATGCTCTCCGAGCGTCGCGGTGAGGAGGGCGGCAACCTCGGGAGCGGAGGACGAAAGCCGTCGCCCGAGCCGTTGTAGGAAGGCGGCGTCCTTGCCGTCGAAGTGAGCGCTCACAACGCGCTCCGGCCGCGCCGCAAGCGCGGCTGCCGTCGAGTCGGCAAGCTCGTCCTCGAGAGCCCTGACCTGCTTCTCGAGGGCGTGGAGCTGTTCGAGCTTGGCCTCCGCGGTGCGCGCGAGCTCCTCGTCCGGGGCGCCGAGCAGCACCCGCAGCGCGGCGTTGCGCTCCTCGTGTGCCGCGAGACGCGCGCGAACGCGACCGCCGGCCAGCCAGAACAGCCTCGTGCCGCCGCGCATCGGCTCGGTGCCGAGGAGCTTGATGGCCTCGATCTCGGAGGTCGAGCGCACGTGTGTGCCTCCGCAGGTGTTGAGGTCGACGCCGGCGATTTCGACCAGCCGCACATCGCCGACGTGCCCTGCCGGGAGGCCTCGTGTGCGCACGGTGAGCGTCGCGAACGCATCCTGCGAGACGCGGCGAGCGGAAACCGGCCGCGCGGCTCGGATCTCGGCCGCCACCGCTTCCTCCAGCCTCCGGATCTCGACGGGGTTCAGAGTGGCGACGGCGAGCTCGATGTCGCACACATGCTCGCCGAGGTGGAACGCGGTCGTCGGCCAGCCGAACCCGTCGTCCGCGACGGCGGTCAGCAGGTGCTGGCCGGTGTGCTGCTGCATGTGGTCGAAGCGCCTGGCCCAGTCCAGCCTCACGGTGGTGGGCCCGATGGGAACCTTCCGCTCGAGGACGTGCCGGATGACCCCTTCGTGCCTCCGGACGTCGATCACCGGGATCTCGCCAAGGAGCCCGCGGTCGGAAGGCTGGCCGCCTCCCTCCGGGTAGAAGATGGTCTCTGCCAGCACGGCGAACGACCTGCCGCCTTCGGTCCCCACCTCGACGACCTCGGTATCGATCTGCCTCAGGTAGGGGTCGCGTTCGTACGCGGGTGTCGTCGACATGGCTTCATGGTACCCGTCCCCGGTGTCCCGTTGATCGGCGGGAAGCCCGCCCTCGGTTCCCGGCGCCCGGTCCGCTACATCTCCCGCGGGACCGGGATCCCCAGCAGCTCCTCCAGGATCGCGGCGATCGTCGCGGCGAAGAGGCGGAACACGCCGCGCCGCAGCGCGCGGACGGCCTCGTCCTCGGCGTGCAGCACGGGGTGCTCGTGGTAGAGCTTGTGGAACGCCTGCGCGAGGTCGCGCGCATGCCCAGCCAGCAGCGAGAACTCGAGCGAGCCGACCGCCTTCTCGGCCATCTCGGTCGTTCGGGCGCAGGCGAGCGCCAGATCCCAGAGGTCGTCCGGGATGGCCGAATCGGCCGCGGCCTTCGCGTCGACCTCCGGCGAGCCGGCAAGGCCCTGGGCCGCGAGCTTCTCGAAGATCTTGGCGGCGCGCACGGCAGAGTACTGGAGGTAGGGTCCGGTGTCTCCCTCGAACGCGAGCGCCTCGTCGAAGTCGAACGCGAGCACGCGGTTGCGTCCCTGGCGCGCCATCTGGTAGCGGAGCGCCCCGACCGCGATGGCGCGGGCGCGGTCGGCGCGCTGGTCCGGCGCCGAGCCGTCGTCCGCGCCCTGCCGCTCGGCGATCGCGCGCTCCGCTTCGCTGATGAGCGTGACGAGCAGGGCGTCGGCCTTCACGCCGATGCCCCGGCGCCCGGACATCTCGATGAACGGCTTTGCCATGTCCTCGTCCGACAGGGAGAAGTCGAGGCCCTGAGCCTCCTCGAGTCGTTTCACGGCTTTCGGCGTCAGAGCCACCATCTCGTAGGCGAAGTGAACCGAGTTCTCGGCGGCTTCCGGGTGGCCGAGCACGCGGATCGCCTCTTTGACCACCTTTTGGGGGTACGACTGGCGCACGTCGATCACGTTGTAGACGCGTGAGCCGGCACCGAACGACACGCCTGTGGGCCGCTCGCCGGGGTCCGACGCCGTCCGATACAGAGCACGGTCCCCGAAGAAGCCGTACCGAACGGGCGCGGTCGAGGCGTCCTGGGCGAAGCGCTCGAACACCCGGTAGCCGAAATCGTGCAAGGTGCCGTCGTCGTCCCTGAGCAGTCCCAGCTTCCAGAGCTGGTACGCGATGTCTTTTCCCGTGTAGGTCACTGTGCCGTTGGACCGAACCAGGATTTTGTCAGCATCCGCCATCCCGGCGAACTCGGGAGAGTCGGCGAGCGACATCACCCAGCAGCCGGCGTTCTTCCCTTCGGTCTCCTTGCGGATCGCGCGGGCGCCCTGCAGCAGCTCGAAGGCCCGACGCCAGAACCCTCGATGAAGGATGTCCGACTCGTGGGGCAGCACGTCGTAGGCGATGCCGAGGCGTCCCATGGTCACGAGGTGGCAGCGCACGTTGGCCTCCGCGACGGCGGCCGCCAGGCGCGAGACGGAGGCGTGGTTCGGGGTTCGGGGCTCGGGGCCCGAGGAGCTCATACCCTCGAATGCATCCGAGAGGGACATCCCGGTTGGGAAGCCGGCCTCGACGGAGTGGAGGACCTCCGACCGAAACGTCAACGCCGACTCGTCCTGTTCGTACCACCGGGTGACTCGCGGGTAGAGATCCCAGCAGAGGTCGTCGAAATCGGGGGACCCGAGGGTATCGTTCACCAGCGTACCGTTGCCGGCGCGCGTCGCGAACGCCTCGAGGACCCGCCGGCGGGACGGCGCGTCCGCGGTCTCCGGCCAGATCGGAGTGACCGCGGCCAGCATCTCGGCCTCGGGCAGGAACAGAAACCCTACGACGACATCCGCCACCTGCACGCCGGTGTCGTCGATGTAGTCCTGGATCTCGACGGTGTTTCCGAGGAACTGCAGGCAGCGCACCAGCGTGTCGCCCAGCACCGCGTTGCGGAGGTGGCCGATGTGGGCCGCCTTGTTCGGGTTGATGTTGGTGTGTTCGACGATCACTTTGGGGGGGCACTTCGGCCCCCCGCCCGAGCCCCCCGCCTCCGCGACGCCCCCAGGCCCCCCGCGCTCGCCGGGAGTGAATCCCGGCTCGCGCTTCTGCCCTTGAGCGGTGTCGGTCGAGGTCGAGGCGAGGAGGAGGCGGGCGAGAGCGGGGCCGCGGCGGAGACGGAAGTTGAGGAAGCCCGGTCCCTCGATCGAGCAGCCGGGCTCGAGCAGAGCGAGCGGATGAGCTTCGGGGAGGCCCGCGCGTGCTTGCTCGAGACGCCTGGCCACGTCCTCGGCGATGGCCCGCGGCGGCTTGCGCAGCGACTTGGCGAGCGGGAGGGCGCCCGCCCACGCGAGGTCGCCGAGCTGCCGGCGAGGCGGCACGTCCAGAAAGACCTGCGGCTCCTGCACACCCATCGCGGTCAGCGCTGCGGCAATGGCCGAGGTCAGTTCCCTGCGGATCGTCTCGAACATCCGGGGTCCTCCGTGGCGGTGGATTGTACCGCGCCGGCAGAGGTTCAAAGGCGCCGTGCCCTCTGGAGGTAAGTGACCCGCGCATGTGACCCGGGTCACACCCGCTAATTTTGGAGCGCGCCATCCTTGTAACGTGCGGGCGTTCTGCGCGGGGGAAGCTGTGGAAAACGGTTGCGAGCTGCTCCTGGTCGGCTTCGAGGAGGCGATGCGGGGGCGCGTGCTCGAGGGCGTGGCGCGGTTCGGGCACCATGTGACCCAGGCCGAGGACTCCTCGGCGGCGCTGCAGTTTGCGGCACACGGCCGGTACGACGCCCTGGTGGTCTCGCACCCGCTCGGAGCAGCCACGACTGCCGGATTCCTGCACGCAGTGCGCGGCCCGGAGTCACCGTGCCGCGCCTCGGGGGTTGTGCTGGTCGCGCAGGAGCGCTGGCGCCGCGATGCGGAGGAGTACATCGGGCACGGGGCAAACCGCGTGATGCCTCTCGATCAGCTCGCGCGGACGCTGCCTGCCGTCCTGCAACCGCTCCTGCGGATCCCGCCGCGCTCGGCGCTCCGCCTGCCGGTGCGCCTCGAGGTAGCCGGGAACGCCCTCCTCCGCCGCGTGCTTTGTGAGACCGTCGACGTCTCGATGCACGGAGCCCTCCTGCGCGTGCCGCACACGCTCCCGCCAGGCACCGACGTGCGGTTCCAGATCTTCCTGCCGGGGGCTTCACCGGTGTTCGGAGAAGGCCGGGTTGTGCGCCAGACCGCCCAGGGCCGGGAACCGTACCCGGGGATCGGCGTCGAGTTCACAGGCTTCGACCGCGGCAGCGAAGGGCTCCTGGCGGACCGACTCTCGACGCCGCACGCGCCGATGGCCTAGCCCGCGTCCGCAACCTCTGATGCCAATTCATCGTCCATCGTAGGCAAATCGTCGTCACTGCGAGGCCCGACCTCGGCGTCGCTGCGAGGCCCAGAAAGAGCCGAAGCAGTCCTGTCCCCACCCACGTGTCACTGCGAGGAGCGAATCCCGCTGTCGCGGGACAGCTCGACGAAGCAGTCTCGTCCACTTCGGCGGGATCGCCGCGTCGCCGCTGCGCGGCTCCTCGCGATGACAGTTCATCGGCCCGGTGATGTGGCGTTGCTGTGGCTGCTAGCCTAAGCTCGCAAGGCGTGTGTGGCGGTACCGAATCAGGAGGGGCTCAATGATCTACGAGTGGTACAGAGGGTCGGACACCTCGAAGGCAGTCCCGCGACGTTTAAACGATCTTAGGCAGCACGAAGAGGCAATGTCATACAAGGAGAAGATCAAGGTGTTTCGCGAGCTTCTCGAGGTCGAGAAGGAGCCAAATTCGCGTGGCTACTTGTTGTGGCGGATTGGGCGCGAGTACGCCGATGAGCATTGTCAGGAGGAGGCGATCGCCGCCTTCCTTGAGGCGAGAAACGCATTCGACCCGCTGCTTGGGACGATCATCGAGGTGATGC
>PMLC01000153.1 GCA_003158745.1 Acidobacteriota bacterium | reverse complement strand
ACCTATTTGCGGATAGACTCTAAGTACTGATGAGTTTGTTTGTCTTCGAGTGAGCCTGCCCGAGTTCGTCTGAGCTGGAGGCGATCTGACGGATGCAAATCGGATGCAAATTGGATCTGTGCAACAGAGACGCTCGGCCTCACCCAGTCCACCCTTTCACGATGGATTCGAGAGGCCCCTGGGGCAGAGTCCGCTTTTCACGAGGTGGCCATCGTGTCGGCCATGCACGACCAAGCCAAACTGCCAACAGCACCGCCGCCACTGCGCCTGCTCACCCCGCACGGCTTCGTCGTCGAAGGTCTCGATCCCGAGCTGCTGGTGTCCCTCCTGCAGGTCCTCGGGTGATCGGCCCCACACGGTCGGTCCGGGTGTTCGCCTACGGCTCGCCTGCGGACATGCGCAAGGGTTCGACGGCCTGTACGGTCTGGTCCGGGAGTACCTCAAGCAGAACCCGCTCTCGGGTGACATGTACCTGTTCGTCCCTTGGCGGACCCGATGGTCTTCGGCAGTTGGTCAACGCAGCACACCAGCGGGGTTTTGCAGTGCCGAAAACGAGGAAACGCGCGAAGCTGCGATCGGTTGCACAAGACGCCGCATTGGTGATAACATATTTCGCACAATGTTTAATCCACCAAGGAGAGCAATGACCGATATCTGTTTGCCGATGCCAACGGCCGAAGAGGCGCGAGCCGCCTTCGGAAACGATTTCGATCCTGACGGAACGCTCAATGGGGCAATCGCGCTGGCAGCGGTGGGCGATCTCGCAGGCCCAGCTGTTGCGCTAATGAGGGCGGTCTTCGCCTGCCCCGCTGCCGACGCCAGGTTGCGGGAAGCAATGATTGTGCGAACCGCCGTGCGTTTGAACTGCATTTATGCTGTGCATGCTTCCACTCGTATAGCGCTCAACAGTGGGCTTTCAAAAACTGAGGTGGAGGCGCTCACCGCTGACGCCCCAGTCGCCGGAATAGATCCAGACATCGTTTTGATTGCGGGGATGGCGGACGACATCGCAGATCGCGCAACCCTCGGAGAGGACTTGCTGGAAGCATCAATCGAGCGCTGGGGTGTCGATAAAACGCGGAAACTGATTCTGATGCTNNTCCTAGTGACTCCGACGAGAAGCTGGCACGATCGTTCGGACCAATCTAGCGTTGGTCAAATTGGAATATTCATTCTCACGTTGCACCCAGTCCCGGAGCTGTCAAACTCTGGGAGTCCTCCGGCAGAGCCGGAGGGTTTCCTTTTGGACCAAAACTGAGAAGAACCATGTCAAACCCGTAACATAGCGACGAAGCGCATTGGTAGTAAGTCCTCGCCGCAGGCCGTCTTGAAGAAAGTCCACCTACTGAAGATCAGCTATTGGCATGAACGCCGTGACTAAGCCCGCCATGGCCCACGGGAGCTTCTCTATCACTCTTCGAGTGCGGCGCGGATCTCGCGAGCGAGCGACGCCATGTCAAACGGCTTTTGCAGGAAATGGACACGTCCGGCAAGAGCCCCCCGCCGCACCGCCTCGTCCTGCGCATAGCCGGACATGAAGATCACCTTCAGCGCGGGCCAACGATCCAGCAACCCGCGCGCAAGCTCTTCTCCCGCGATCCCCGGCAGCATCATGTCGGTGAGCAGAACGTCGAACCCCGGCTGGGAGGGAAGAAGCCCCGCCTCTTCGCCGCTCCCCACCGCCACCACGTCGTACCCGAGCATGCGGAGGATCTCGGTCAACCCCTGCCTGGCGCCCTCCTCATCCTCGACCACCAACACCCGCTCGCCATGCCCTGCCGGCGTCGATGATGCGTCCACCGTTGGGAGGACCACCTCGGGGTGTTCACGCGAGCCCGCTCGCGGAAGCGTGACGCGGAACGAGGTACCGCCTCCGGGGACGTCCTGGATCTCCACCACCCCGTGATGCTGGGTCACGATGCCGTGCACGACCGAGAGTCCGAGGCCCGTTCCCTTTCCCTGAGCCTTGGTGGTGAAGAAAGGCTCGAAGATCCGCTCGCGGATCTCGATCGGGATGCCACTCCCGGTGTCGTCTGCGGCAAACCACACCCACGCGCGTCCGTGGCTGCCGGAACGGATGGTGAGACGACCCCCACCCGGCATGGCGTCCGCAGCGTTGACCGCCAGATTCATGAGCACCTGATCGATCTGGCCGCGGTCGGCGGTCACCGGCAGCGCCTCATCGGCAAGCTCGACGCTGAAGGCCACGTTGGCACGAACGAGGCGGCGGAGGAACGTCGCCGCGCTGCCGATGACCTCGTTGAGATCGAGCTGCTCGAGTTTCGCGGTCTCGCGCCGGGCCAAGAGGAGGAGTTGCCGAGTGAGGGCCGACCCGCGCCGGATTTCCGCCTCCAGATCGGCCATCGTCGCCGCCATCTGCGCGGCCTCGGCGTACCTGCCGCGAACGACTTCGACGTGGCTGAGCATCGCCTGCAGCAGGTTGTTGAAGTCGTGCGCGACACCACCTGCGAGCATACCGACCGCTTCCATTTTCTGCGCCTGGCGGAGCTGCGCCTGGAGCGCAATCTCCTCAGTGACGTCCCGCCCGACCGCCACATAATTGATGATCGTGCCGTTCTCGGCACGGATTGGCGAGATGGACATCTCCTCCTCGTACAACGTGCCGTCCTTGCGCCGGTTGGTGAGCTTCCCCGTCCAGACGGAGCCGTGGGCGATCGTGGTCCACATCTCCGCGTAGAAGCTCGGATTTTGCTGGCCGCTCTTGAGGACGCGCGGGTTCAGGCCGATGACTTCGTCGGCCCGATAGTTTGTGATCCACGTGAACGCGGGATTCACGTACTGGATCACTCCGCCGCTGTCCGTTATGACGACCGCTTCGGCTGACTGCTCCATTGCCACACTGAGCCGCCTCCGTTCCTCCTCACCCTGCTTTCGCTTCGTGATGTCGCGGGCAGTGACAAGACGGGCGGGGTGCCCTCTGTAGTCGATGACGGACATACTGACCTCGAGGTCGACCGGCGTACCGTCGCGGCGGAGGTGGACCGTCTCGAAGGGCTGGACGTGGGTGCTCCGCCCTACATTGGCGATCCGCTCCTCAGCGCGCGCAACGTCAACGATCAGGCGCTTGACGCTGGTGCCGATCAGCTCATCGCGGGTGAATCCGTAAAGCTCGCACGCCTTCGGGTTGGCATCAAAGATCGTCTCGGTCTCGGGTTCGAACACCATGATCGCGTCGCCGGCGCTCTCGAAGAGGTGGCGGTATTGCGCTTCGCTGTGGCGCAGCGCGTCCTCGCCACGTCGCTGCGCCGTGACGTCCTCGACGACGCCTTCATAGAAGAGAGTTCTTCCGTCGGCGTCCCGAATCGCGCGCGCACTTTGCCGCCCGTAGGCGCGCCCGCCATTCTTCATGACCCAGATGGTCTCGAAGCCCCGGACTTCACCTTCCCGCTCGATCGCGTCCTTGAAAGCCTGTCGTGGATACTCGGGCTGGAAGCCGCTTTCTTCGAGGTTCCGTGAGCGCAACTCGTCCAACGAGGCATAGCCCAGTATTTGCAGGAGCGCAGGGTTCGCGACCAGGATGCGACCGTCCGGGGTGGTGCGGTAAATGCCGAGCGGCGACTGCTCGAACAGGCTCCGGTAGCGTTCTTCGCTCTCGCGCAGCGCCTCCTCGGCACGCCGGCGATCCTCCTCAAACCGTCGCCGCTCGAGGGCCCCCCGAACCGCTGCCGGCAATCGTCCCAGGCGTTCCTTGAGCACGTAGTCCACGGCGCCGACCTTGATGCAGGTGGCAGCGGTCTCGTCGCTGAGCGAGCCGGTCACGATGATGACCGGGGTCGCGGGCGACCGCTGCTGGACAAGCCGGACTGCGTCGATGCCGTTGAACGAGGGCAGCGAATAGTCGCTGAGGACAATTTCGGGCCTGAACTCCTCGAGAGCCGCGAGAAAGTCCGGCTCGGTTTCGACGCACCGGGCGACGAACTCCAATCCGGCGCCGCGCAACTCGCGCTCCATGAGTTTTGCATCGGCCGCTACGTCCTCGAGGATCAAGATGCGCAGGGGCTCGACCATGGCGCCGCTCTCAGTGCGGGCCCTGGTTGAGCAGCAGCCAGTACATGCCGAGCGTTCCCACGGCTTCGACGAACTTCTCGAAGTCCACCGGCTTGACGATGTAGCTGTTGACACCGAGCGCGTATGCCTCCTTGACGTCCGGCGCCTCACGGGACGAGCTGAGCACCACGACCGGGATGGTCGTGGTCGCCGGGCCTGCCTTGATCCGGCGGAGCACCTCGAGCCCCGAGACCTTGGGCAACTTGAGGTCCAGAATCACCACCCTGGGATGGTGGGCGTCGCTCTTTGCCTCGTCCTTACCGGTTCCGAACAGGTAGTCGAGCGCCTCGGCACCGTCCGCCGCCACGTGAATGGGGTTGGCGAGATTGGCCTTGCGAAGAGCGCGCAGGGTCAGCTCGACGTCCGCCGGGTTGTCCTCGACGAGCAGGATGTCGGCCGAGTCACCGTTACTCATGGTTTTCCTCCTCCGGCAGCGCGAAGGAGAACGTCGCACCGCCGTCCACCGTGCCTTCGCCCCACACCTCACCGCCGTGACGGTGAACGATCCGTTGCACAAGTGCGAGCCCCACGCCGGTCCCCTCGAACTCGCGAGTCGAGTGGAGCCGCTGAAACACGCCGAACAGCTTGCCCACATACTGCATGTCGAACCCGATGCCGTTGTCGCCGACGTGGTAAATGGTTCTGTTGTCCTGCCGCGACGCGCTGACCTTGATTTCGGCGCGAGGCCGGAGACGGGAGAACGTCACCGCATTGGAGAGCAGGTTGACCCAGATCTGCCGAATCAGCGCGGGGTCGGCCCACGCATCGGGGAGGTCGCCGACCGAGAGGTCGATGCGCTCGCGCTCCACCGGGTCGGGCACGACCTCCAAGAACACGGCATGGACCAAGGGACCCATCGCAACCCGCGCGCAGCGCAGCTCGGCGCGCCCGATCCGAGAGAACGCGAGCAAATCGTCGATCAACTGACCCATCTTTTTCGTGTTGGCGCAGATCACCCCGAGCTGACGCTTTCCCTCATCGTCGAGCCGGTCGCCATAATCGTCCATCACGATGCGGGAGAAGCCATCGATGGCGCGCACCGGCGCCCGAAGGTCGTGCGAGACGGAGTATGAGAACGCCTCCAGTTCCTTGTTGGCCGACTCGAGCTCGACGTTCGTTTCCTGCAGCACCTGATCCAGGCGCTTGCGCTCCGTGACGTCGCGCGCAGCGGCGAACACGCCCTCCAGTCTCCTGTCCCGATCGTAGAAAGTGGTAGCGTTCAAGGACACTGCCGTTTCCTTATCGTCCCTGCTGCGCGCCGTGAGCTCGTAGTCGTTGACCCTCTTTTCGCTCAGCACCAGTTTGATGCCCGCCTCGGCCCGATCCGGATCGGTGAAGTGGCTTTTGAACGGAGCGCCAATCAGCTCGTCGCGCGTACAACCGGTGAGCGCCTCCATCTGCTTGTTGACATCGGTGATGATGCCGGACGGATCCGTAGTCATGAGGGCGTCGATGTTGGATTCGAACAGGGAGCGAGTGTAGAACTGATGGTCACGCAGGCGCTGAGCAAGTTGTCTCTGGTCCGCCTCAACCGCCTTGCGCGCGGTATTGTCGGTACCGATGAGTAGGTAGCCGATGATCGCGTCGCGGTCGTCGCGCAGCGCAGTAACCGACACGATGGCCGGGAAGCGGCTGCCGTCCTT
>PMLC01000148.1:26576-48004 GCA_003158745.1 Acidobacteriota bacterium | reverse complement strand
CCGTGGATACCCTTCGTCGAGGGGCTCTACGGCATGCGCTACCTCGAGCAGACGATGACCGACAGCCTCAGCTTCGGCACCTCGGCCGACTGGGGACTGCACTTCCTCGGCAAAGCGGCCGACAACATGCTGAGCTACCAGTTCTCGGCTGTCAACGGCAAGGGGTACAGCAGCCCGACGCGCACAAAGTCGGTCGACTTCGAGGGCCGCATCGCCCTCGAGCCGGTCCAGGGGCTCACCTTCGCCGTCGGCGGGTACGACGGCAAGCGCGGCAACGACACCGACGCTACGCCCGCCAAGCACACCGCCACCCGTTTCAATGCCCTGGCCAACTGGGTCGTCGGGCCGGTCAAGATCGGCGGCGAGTACTTCACTGCCGACAACTGGAACCGTACAACGTCAGCGACCGAGGACAAGTCCGACGGTTACTCCAGCTGGCTGCAGTTCATGGTCGACCCCAACTGGACCCTGTTCGGTCGCTACGACAGCGCCAACCCCAGCAAGACCCTCAACCCCGCCCTCAAGCTCGACTACTACAACCTCGGCGTGCAGTGGAAAGTCGCCAAGGCTGTGACCAGCTCTCTCGCGTACAAGTACGCCGACGTCAAGGGCGGGACGTTCAGCACCGGCAACGGCACGATCGGCTCGACCAAGGCCGGCTTCGACGGCAAGTACAACGAGTTCGGCCTCTGGTTCCTGTTCGACTTCTGAGTTCGGTTGCGACTCTGGTTTGAGGGAAGGCCCGGCAACGGGCCTTCCCTCTCTTTTTTTGCTGACAGCCCTCTTCCATCCAACCGCACAGCTCGCACTTGAAACCTCCCCCAACCCGCTGAAACGACCGGCAGCCCTTTACCGACCTACAGCTGACAGCTCCCCCACCCACCCCGAGAACAGAACCCACGGAAGAGGAAGCTGCGAGCTGCCAGCTTCAGACATCGTCCTTGGCTCCGCCAATGACCCTCTGCTGCGCTACGATGCCGACCCGCAGGGAGGTTGAGATGCAGGGACAAAGGTCCTTCTCGGCTTTTTGCCGCAAGAGTCCAGACGACATTGCCGCCTGGCGGCTCGTGTTGAAGTCCGCGATTGCCATCGTCGCCGTGTTGCTGTTCGCAGGGGTCGCCACCGCGCAGGTCACCGGCCTCTACTTCCAGGAGGTCAAGAAGGACGGCCGCATCTACGTCTTCAACACGTCCGAGCGTTTTAAGGCGTTCCAGACTTCGGGCGAGATGGGGCCCGCGATCACGCTGGCCGGCCGCGGCCCCGACGGCGAGACCGTGATCGCCGAGAACGAGACGGCGCTCGACCTGTTCCTCTTCAAGCACGACCTTCCCGCGTACGACCGGCCGACCCCGAAACCAGCGGCAGCGACTCCGGCTTTCCCCAAGACCACCATCGGCGGGCGCGTGTATGGCGATCTCAGCTCGAAGGAAAATGAGGACGAGGGCACCGGCTTGAAGAGCAGCGATTCCGGCATCGGCACCGACGTAAAGCGCTTCTACTTCATCGTGAACAGCGCCTTCGACGCGACATGGTCGGCGAAATTCGAGACCGACATCGGCGACGTCGGCGCCAAGCGCTACGACGTCTTCGTCAAGAACGCCTTCCTGCAGGCCAAGCTCGATGACGCCGCGATTTTCCGCATCGGCGCGGCGGACACTCCGTGGATCCCCTTCGTCGATGGGCTCTATGGTCAGCGCTACATCGAGAACTCGATCACCGACGCTGACGGTTTCGCCAACTCCGCCGACTGGGGCGTGCACTTCTTGGGCAAAACGGCCGACAACATGCTGTCGTACGCCTTCGCCGTCTTGAACGGGAAGGGTTACAGCAGCCCTTCGCGGTCGAAGAAGGTCGACTTCGAGGGTCGCGTGTCGCTTGAGCCGGTTAGAGGATTCACCTTGGGCATCGGCGGCTACAGCGGCAAGCGCGGCCTCGAGACCGACTCCGCCCCCGCCAAGCACACGGCGACCCGCTTTGACGCCCTCGTCAACTACATTGCCGGCCCGGTCAAGATCGGCGGCGAGTACTTCACCGCCGACGACTGGAACCAGGTGACGACGGTCGCCGAGGACAAGGCCGCCGGGTACTCGGGATGGCTGCAGGTCAAGGTCGACCGCGACTGGACGCTGTTCGGCCGTTACGACAGCGCGAACCCGAGCAAGGACCTCAAACCCGCCCTCAAGTACGACTACTACAACCTCGGCGTGCAGTGGCAGGTCGTGAAGCCGGTGATGGCCTCCCTCGTCTACAAGTACGCCGAGGTCAAGAATGGGACGCTCAACACCAGCAACGGCACTATCGGCTCCACTGTGGCCGGCGCGGAAGGCAGGTACCACGAGATCGGGCTCTGGTTCTCGTTCGACTTCTAGAAACAACCGACAGCTCTCCACCGCCAAACCAACCGGCTGACGGTTCGCAGTCCCACCCTCCACCCCGGTGCAACTTGCCCGGGGTGAGAGGCTTCTGGCTTGACGGCAGTCGACGGAACCTCCATGCCGACCTGGCCAGCTATGAGGAATCGACCAGGTCCGACAACAGGCGCGCGCAGCCGACACTCCAACTCAATTCCTGGACGCCATGTCGGTTGTTCGCGACCGATCGGCGCGGGAATTTCCGCGCCGGCCATTCGTTGTGAGCGATCGGAGGGCAACCTCCGCCGGGGTGTGAACCTCGGACGGGGCCGCTGACTGGGGGGGAGGCGGCCCCGGTTTTTTTGTCCCGCCCGGCCTGAAAGCAACAGCAGAAGAGCAGAGGTGCTGAGGAGAAAAGGACAGAGCCGCAAGTCCCTGGATCATCTGCGGTGTTTGAGACTTCGAAGGTCCGGAGGTTCGGAGGTTCGCCTGGGGCGAACCGCCTCTCATGCCCCCGTCCCATTCCCGGCATTCGTCGCCCTTGTATCTGAACTTCCTAACGTCCGAACGTTTGAAGGTGCGAACCTGCGAACGGCTCTTTGCTCCTCCGCACCTCTGCTCCTCCGCTCCCCTTCCCTGCGCTCCTCCGCCCCTCTGCCCCTCTTGCCCGTCGCGCTACGATGGAGCCCCCCAGGAGGCCGTCATGCGAGAACTCGGAGCATTCATCGCCGGCGAGTCACGGCAGAGCGGCAGCACGATCACGGTCAGGTCCCCCTACGACGGACGCGAGGTCGCCCGCGTGGCGCGCGCCGACGCCGATCATCTCCGGGAGGCGCGCGACGCGGCGGCCGCGGCTCGGGTTCCGATGGCGGCGTTGTCCCCGCACCAGCGCGCGGGCATCCTCGAGAGGGCGGCCGCGGAGGTCGGACGCCGCCGTGACGAATTGGCCCAGGTCCTGGTCGAGGAGGCGGGGAAGCCGGTCGCGCTCGCGAAGGTGGAGGCGGACCGCTGCGCCGAGACGTTCGCCGACTCCGCGCTGGTCGCCCGGACGCCTCACGCCGAGCTGCTCGACCTGGATGGGTTCGCGTCCGGGGCAGGCCGCATGGGCCTGCTCCGCCGCTTCCCCGTCGGGGTCGTCGTCGGGATCACCCCATTCAACTTCCCGCTCAACCTCGTGGCCCACAAGCTCGGGCCGGCCTTGGCGGCCGGCTGCCCGATCGTCGTGAAGCCCGCGTCGCAAACGCCGTCTCCCGCGCTGCTGCTCGCCGAGATCCTGCACCGGGCCGGTCTGCCGCCGGGTGGCGTCAACGTGGTGCCGTGCGGCGGCGCCGAGGGAAGCGCCCTGCTCGACGACCCGCGCGTCCGCCTTCTTACGTTCACGGGGTCGGCGGCCGTCGGCTGGGAGCTCAAGCGCCAGGCGTGGGACCGCAAGGTCGCGCTGGAGCTCGGAGGCAACGCGGCGGTCATCATCGAGCCCGACGCCGGGGACCTCGAGGCCATCGCCGGTCGGATTGCCATCGGCGCGTACGGCTACGCGGGCCAATCGTGCATCTCGGTCCAGCGCGTGCTCGTCCACGAGACAATCGCGGCCGCCTTCCTGGACGCGCTCGCGGCCGCCACGACGGCGTTCCCCACCGGCGATCCCGCGCAGCCGGAGACGCTGTGCGGGCCGATGATCACGGCCGGAGACGCCGACCGCATCGAGGCGTGGATCGCGGACGCCGAGCGCCGCGGGGCCCGCTGCGTCACGGAACGGCGGCGCGAAGGACCGGTCGTGTTCCCCGCGCTACTCGATCGCGTGCCGACCGATGCCGCGCTCTGGTCCGACGAGGCGTTCGCCCCCGTGGCCGCCGTTCGCCCATATCGCGACTTCGAGGAGGCGCTGGCGATCGTCAACGACTCGCGCTTCGGCCTCCAGGCCGGGGTCTTCACTCGCGACGTCGAGAAGATCCAGAAGGCGTTCGAGACGCTCGAGGTGGGCGCCGTGATCCAGGGCGACATGCCATCGTGGCGCAGCGACCCGATGCCCTACGGCGGCGTCAGGCAGTCCGGCGTTGGGCGCGAAGGCCCCCGCTTCGCGGTCGAGGAGATGACGGAGCCCCGCCTTCTCGTGCTGCGGAAGGACTGAGGAGCAGAGGACCGTTCGCAAGTTCCAAGGTTCGAAGGTTCGCACGTTCAGAAGCGACGCGATCAGTGAGACGAGGGAAGACGGTAGAAGGAAGTCGGAAGAAACGAGGCGTGCTCTAGCGTCCGTCTTCCCTCTCCCGCCTTCCGTCTTCCTTCTTCCCTATTCCAAAGGCCCGACGCCGGCGGCGCCCAAAGGCGGTGCTCTTAGCGGAGCCATCCGGCCAGGGATTGGGCAAGCGCGAGCGTCGCCACCGCGGCGGTCTCGGCCCGCAGGATGCGCGGGCCGAGTGGCAGCCCGACGAACCCGCCAGCCAGGATCGCCGCTCGCTCTTCGTCGGTGAACCCGCCCTCCGGGCCCACGAGCATCGTCACACCGCTGGAGTCGGGCTCGAACGGCGCGGGCATCCGGGCACCGAGGTCGGCGAAGAACCTTGCGCCGCGCGCGGCCTCAACGAAGTCGAGGAGGGCAAGCGGCCCCACCACCCGAGGCGGCCGGGAGCGGCCGCATTGGGCTACAGCGGCGTCGGCGAGGCGCTGCCAGCGCTCGACGCGGGCGGCGTGGCGCCCGCCCTGGACGCGTTCCGCGAGCACGGGTATGACTCCGGTGGCGCCGAGCTCGGTGGCCTTCTCGACCGCCCAGTCGAACGCCTGCGTGTGAAGCACAGCCAGGCCGAGCACAAGCGGCGCCGGGGGCTCGCCGCGCCCGCGCTCGACTCGCCCGACTTGGACGACACACGCCTTGCCTTCCCATCGGGCCATGGTGCCGATCCCGACGTTGCCCACGAGGTCGAGCACCTCGACGGGATCGCCTGGCGCGACCCTGGCAACGCAGGCGTGGTGGGCAGCATCCGCCGGGACGCGCACCTCTCCCGGCGCGATCAGCGCCCCGTGCAGGACGAGGCGCGTGACGCTCATTGGGCTGGTGCCGGATCCGGGCGGTCTTTCCGGACCCCGGCCGTACACACCAGCCCGACCCACTCCTCGAGCTCTCGGGCCTTGACCACCGTGAAGCCGTGGCGGGCGAGCTCCGCCTCGCTCGCCGCGCGCTGGTCGGCCATGAGACCGGAGAGCAGGAGGAGACCTCGAGGGACGAGCAGCGCGCGCACGTCGTCGAGCAGCGGGTCGGCCTCGGCCGGGATGAGGTTCGCGAGGATCAGGTCGAACAGGGGCCTTGTGTCCAGCGCCGCCGTGGAGCCGGCGAAGAGCGCCACGGGGAGGTTCTGCGGCTGGACCGCGACCGTCTGGTGCGCGATGCACACCGCTTCGGCGTCGATGTCGAAAGCAGCCACCCACTTGGCGCCGAGCGCGCGGGCCGCGAGAGCGAGGATCCCCGAGCCGGTGCCTACGTCGAGCACTCGCCAGCCGGCGATCGGCAGGTCCTCGAGCATGAGCAGCACGAGCTGCGTGGACTCGTGCGAGCCGCTCCCGAACGCCTGCCTGGGCTCCACGACGAGGTGCACCCGTTCCGGGGGCGGTGGCGTCGGGCTTTCGGGGTGTGGGTCCACCCAGAACAGCGATCCGATCGTCCGCGGTGTCGCGTGACGGCGGTACTCGGCGAGCCAGTCCTGCTCGGCGAAGTGGCCGGTGCCGAGGTCGCTGGCGCCGAGGGCTACGAGCCCTTCGCAAACCACGGGGACCGACCCGGCGTGCTGCTCCTCGATGAACACGGTCACCTCGACGTCGGGTCCCGCGCTCTCGACCTGACACCCGAGGACCGGCCAGCGCTCGAGCGCGCCGGCAAGCTGTTCCTCGGCACCGGCCGGCAACCGGCAGGTGATCGTGAGGTAGATAGCGCTCAACCGCTCCCCTCGATGAGGTCGCGGACCTTCCGAAAGACCCCCGGGCGATCGCCTTCCTCGGCGACGACGGCCCGCAGAAGCTCTCGCTGCTTCGCCGAGAGCTTGCGAGGCACCGTAACCTTGAGGTGGACGACGAGATCGCCGTTGCCGGATCGGCGCAGCCTTGGCAGTCCCTTACCCCGCAGGAAGACGGCGTCGCCAGGCTGGGCGCCCGCGGCGACTTTCAGCTTCTCGGTGCCGCCCATCGTTGGCACTTCCATCTCCGTCCCAAGCGCCGCCACGAAGGCCGAGATCTCCTGTTCCAGGTGGAGGTCGGCACCATCGCGGACGAACAGGTCATGGGGCTCGACCCGCACGACAACGTAGAGGTCACCGGGCGGACCACCGCGCACCCCCGCCTCGCCCTCTCCGACAAGGCGCAGGCGCGTGCCGTCCTCGATCCCGGCCGGCACTGCGACCTCCAGCTTGCGCTTCCGCTCGACCCTCCCGGCCCCGTCGCACGACGAGCAGGGGTTGGAGATAATCTGGCCGCGTCCGCCGCACTGCGGGCACGGACGCACCATCGTGAAGAACCCCTGACTCACGCGCGCCTGACCGCGTCCGCCGCACCCCTTGCACGTCTCTGGCTTCGAGCCTGCGGCGAGGCCGGAGCCGCCGCACTTCTCACAGTTCTCCTCGCGCGCGATCGACAGCTGCCGCTGGGCCCCGCTCGCCATTTCGGTGAATGACACCACGACCGTCGTGCGGAGGTCCGACCCCCGCCCCGGCCCCGACTGGCGTCGGCCCCCGCCGAAGATCCCCTCGAATCCGAAGAAGTTGCCGAGGATGTCCGCGAAGTCGCCGAAGATCGACGCATCGAAACCCGAGAAAGGCTGCCCGGCGAGGCCCGCCTCGCCGAAGCGGTCGTAGTTGGCGCGCTTTTCGGCGTCGGACAGGACGGAGTAGGCTTCCGCCGCCTCCTTGAACTTCTCCTCCGCCTCCTTGTCGCCCGGGTTCCGGTCGGGGTGGTGTTTGACCGCGAGGCGCCGGTACGCCGCCCTGATCTCCTCACGCGATGCGTTGCGGTTGACCCCGAGGACTTCGTAGTAGTCGCGCTTGCTCACGTGTTGCCGCCGCCGTCAAGGGGTTCGCCGCCCATCCCCGAGAGGAGGCGCGTGGGGTCGGTCAGCATGACCTCGGTGAGGTGGCGTGCAACGACCTGGACGGCGTCGATGGCTCCCTGAAGCACGGTGGCATCCTCGGAGTCCAGGACCCGCCGACCGTGCTCGAGCGCTCCCTTTACTTTCTCGCCGATGGCGGCGTCGAGCATTGACCCGAATTCCTTGAACACTCGCTCGTTGGTGTACAGAAGCCCTTCGAGTCTGTTGCGGAGCAGGCGGATCTCCCTCCGGCGCATGTCCTCTTTGCGCATGCGGTCCGCCTCCGCGATCATCCGATCGATCTCTTCCTTGGTGAGACCTCCCGCCGGGTTGACCTGGATCGACTGCTCGCGCCCGGTGGCGAGGTCGCGTGCCGTGACCTGCACGATTCCGTTGGAGTCGATCGCGAAGGTGACCTCGATCTGCGGCACCCCGCGGGGCGCGGGAGGGATGCCGACCAACTCGAACCGCCCGAGTGCCTTATTCTCGGTGGCGAGCTCGCGCTCGCCTTGCAGTACCTGGATCTCCACCGAGTGCTGGTTGTCCGTGACGGTCGTGAAGATCTGAGACTTCCGGGTCGGAATCGTGGAGTTGCGCTCGATCAACTTGGTGAACAGGCCGCCGCGCGTCTCGATGCCGATCGAGAGCGGCGTCACGTCGAGCAGCACCAGGTCCTTGATCTCGCCGAGAACGATCCCGCCCTGAATGGCAGCCCCGACGGCGACGACCTCGTCGGGGTTGATCTCCCTGTTGGGGGCGCGGCCGAAGAACTCCGCGACGGTCCGGGCCACCAGCGGCATGCGGGTTTGGCCGCCGGTGAGGATCACCTGCTGGACCTGGTTGGGCTTGAGCCCCGCGGCCTCCAGGGCGTTCCGGCACGGATCGAGCGTCGATCGGACGAGGTCCGCCACCAGGCTCTCGAGCTGCTCGCGCGTAAGCGCATAGTTAAGGTGCAGCGCCTGCGTGCCATCCGTCGCGATGAACGGCAGGGAGATGCTGGCGACCATCGCGGTGGAAAGCTCGCACTTGGCCGCCTCCGAGCCCTCCTTGAGGCGCTGCATTGCCATGCAGTCGCCCCTCAGGTCCACCTTGGTCTCCTTGTAGAAGTTGTCGAGGAGGAACTCGATGATGCGGGCGTCGAAGTCCTCGCCGCCCAGGAACGTGTCGCCCGCGGTGGACTTCACCTCGTACAGGCCTTCGCCGATCTCGAGGATCGAGATGTCGAAGGTGCCTCCGCCCAGGTCGAAAACCGCGATCGTCTCGCTGCCGCCGCGGCCGAACCCGTACGCGAGCGAGGAGGCCGTAGGCTCGTTGATGATGCGGAGGACCTCCAGCCCGGCCAGAGTGCCGGAGTCCTTCGTCGCCTGGCGCTGGGAGTCGTCGAAGTAGGCGGGCACGGTGATGATCGCCTGCGTCACCTCCTCACCCAGCGAAGCCTCGCAGAACTCCTTGATTTCGCGCAGGATGAAAGAGGAGATCTCCTGCGGGGAGTGCATTTTGTCGCCGATCTGCACATACGCGTCGCCGTTCGGCGCCTCGACAATGGTGTATGGCACGATGGCGCGTGCCCGCTCGACCTCGGACGTGTGGAACTTGCGCCCGATGAGGCGCTTCACCGCGTAGACCGTGTTGCGGGGGTTGGTGAGCGCCTGCCTTCGGGCGATCTGCCCGACGAGGAGCTCACCGTCGGCGGCGCGGCCGACCACCGACGGCGTCGTTCGGGCGCCCTCGCGGTTTGGGACTACGACCGGCCGGGCGCCCTCGACCACTGCGGCACACGAGTTGGTGGTTCCCAGGTCAATTCCGATGATCTTGCCCATTGGTTTCCTCTGAATCAGGCTCTGGCGCGCCCTGCGCCGCAACAACAGGTACGGCAACGATCACGAGTGCGGGACGGATCAGCCTCTCGCCGAGGACGTAGCCCTTCTGGAGAACCTTCACGACCGTAGGTTCGAGGACGCCTTGGACCTCGTGGCGGGAGATGGCCTCGTGCTGGGTGGGGTCGAACGGCTGGTCGATCGGATCCACCTCCGAGAGGCCGTTACGCGCGAGCACATCTTTGAACTGGCGCAGCACCAGCTCGACACCCTCGCGCAATCCGCTGCTGTCCGCCCCCGGGACCGCGAGCGCCCGTTCCAGGTTGTCGAGAACGGGCAGACAATCCCGCATGAGATCGGCCTTGGCGTAGCGCCGGAACTCGCCCATCTCGCGTTCCTGGCGCTTGCGGTAGTTGTCGAAGTCGGCGAGCTTTCGCAGGTAGAGCTCCTTGAAGCGGACGATCTCGTGCTGGAGGTTTGCCAGTTCCTCCTGGAAGGCATCGTCTCCCGCCGCGGAACTCTCCTCGCTGTCCAAAGCGGCCGGACCCTTGTCCTCAACGGGAGCCTCGGCAGACCCCTCCGGCGTCAGGCGCCGTTCCTCCTCGGTCATTCAACCCCTCCCGGCTCCGCTCCGGCCCCAGTGAGGTACTGTCCAATATAGTCCACGATCGGGATGATCCTCGGGTAGTCCATCCTCTTGAGGCCGACAACACCTATCAGGCCATCCTCGCCGCTGCTGCGATGGAACGGCGTCACGATGAGCCCGAGATCGTCGCCACCCACCAGCGAGAACTCCGACCCGAAGAGCACGCGCGGCCCGGAGTACGCCAGGTATCCGTTGAGCAGAGAGAGCAGCACCGCCTTGTCGGCAAACGCCACCAACAGCCTGCGCACCGCTTGCAGCTGGCCGGGACCGGCGCGTTCGAGCAGACGATCCGCACCGTTGAAGAAAACCTCACCGACGGACGTCCCCTCGTTTGCCACCGCTCCCTTCCCCAGGGTCACGACGCCTGACAGCAGCTCGTCCGCCTGCGCCCGCTCCTCGACCATCAGGGCGAGCAGCCGCGTGCCGATCTCCTGGAGTGTGAGGCCCGCGAACGACTGCGTGCAGTAGTTCGAGATGCGCTCCAACTCGGCAGGCACGAAGTCGCGTTCCGTCACGAGCAGCCGGGAGTCAACGAGCCCACCGGCCGTCACGACGACGGTCAGTACGCGCTGAGGCGCCACCCGGACAAAGTGGATTGACTGCAGGGTAGCCTGTCGCGACGCGGGCGCCATCGCCATTCCGACCTCGGCGGTGACGTCGGCGAGCACCCGGCTGGCCTGTGCCAACACCTCCTCGAGGGAACCTGCTGGCGAGAGCATCGCCCGGAGACGCCGCCCATCCTTGTCGGACAGTGCAGCGCCCTGCAGCAGCCTGTCGATGTAGAGGCGGAATCCCAGGTCCGACGGAATCCGGCCCGCCGAGGTGTGGGGCTGGACGAGGAGTCCCTTTTCCTCCAAGTCCGCCATCACGTTGCGCAGGGACGCCGATGACAGTCCGGTACGGGAGACTCGCGCCAGAGCCGCCGAGGGCACAGGCTCGCCACTGGCGAGATACACTTCGACGATCTCGCACAAGATGTCCCGTTCCCGGTCCGAAAGAACGTCCTTCATCGCCCCGATTCCGACCCCGGGCACCACCCCCGCGGGCAACTGTACTGTAGCATGATTACATGCTCTCTCAATGGTTTCTCGTCGGTCCCGGGCGCTGCGGCCTGCAACTGGCGAGGGCGATGGCGGTGGTCGGTTTGCGGGTGATCGGGATCGAAGCGCGCTCCCGCGCGGCCAGTGGCCGGGCCCGCAGGGCGTGCCCCGGAGTCCCGGTGTACGGTCCGGACGAAGCGCTGCCGCCCGCCGACGCGATTCTCGTGGCGGTTCCGGACTGGGCGCTCGGTACATGTGCCGCCGCCCTTGGACCGCGCATGGACCCGGCGACAAAGATCGTGTTGCACACCTCCGGACTAGCTCCAGCCAGCGTTCTGGCTTCCCTGTCCCGAGCAGCGCGTAGTGTCGGCTCCTTTCACCCGCTCGTGAGCTTCCCGTCGGCGACCGGTCCGGCCGTCGAGCTGGACCGCGTCGTGGCGGCTGTCGACGGGGACGCCGTTGCGGTGCGCGCGGCCCGCCACCTGGCCCGCGCGCTCGGGATGCGGCCCGTGTACGTGCCTCCGGAAGCCAAGCCGCGCTATCACGCGGCCGCGGCGATGGCCGCTAACCTGACCCACATCCTCGTCGCGACCTCGAAAGACCTCCTCGTCGGAGTGGGATTCTCGGAGCGGGGCGCTGCCGAGGCGCTCCGACCTCTCGTCCGCGGCGCCGTCGAAGCCGCAGCCGCCGCTCGCGGGATAGAGAACCTGACGGGCCCCCTCGCGAGAGGCGATGCACAGGCGGTGCAAGCCCACTTGGCAGCGCTGCCCGAGGGTGCCGCGGCGGCGTACAGGGCGGTTGGTAGGCTTGCCTTGATCGCTCTCACCTCACAACGTCTGCTGAGCGAGTCGCAGATTCAGCGATTGGAGCGAGCGTTGACCGTCATACCCTAGTGTGCTAGCTTCGGTTCGCTGGCGTAGTTCTGGGGGCGTGCAGCAATGGTGTTTTTCAATTGGGCCACGATGCAGATGGCGGCCAAGATCGTGTATTACGGTCCTGGTCTGTGCGGGAAAACTACAAACCTTTCCTACATTTACGCCAAGACTGCGCCCGGGTCGCGCGGCGAGATGGTTTCGCTGGAGACCGAAACCGACCGAACGCTTTTTTTTGATCTCCTTCCTCTCGAGGTGGGCAAGGTGGGCGGTTTCAGGACCCGTCTCCAGCTGTATACCGTGCCCGGCCAGGTCTTCTACAACACCACCCGGAAGCTCGTCCTCAAGGGCGTCGATGGGATGGTGTTCGTTGCGGACTCTCAGCGCCCAATGGCCGAGGCCAACCTCGAGAGTCTCCAGAACCTCGAGGAGAACCTCCTCGAGATAGGCCTGTCCCTCGAAAGCGTCCCGCTGGTCATGCAGTACAACAAGCGGGATCTCAAGAGCATCCTGACTGTAGACGAGCTCAACAGCCGGCTCAACGCTGAAGGCCGCTGGGACTGCTTCGAGACTGTGGCCGTCGATGGAACGGGAGTATTTGAGACGCTCAAGGCAATCACGAAGCTCACGCTACGGTCGCTCCGACGTCGGATGGTCAACCCCGATGCCGTCGCGGCAACGGTACCGGCGCCCGCGCCGCCGAGCGGCGAGGCGCCGGCCGGTCGGGCGCACGTTGCGTTCAGCCCGGCCGCGCTCGCCGCCGCTGCGGCCGAAGGGTTGGGGACGCCCGCTTCGGTGCCGGTCAGTCGCACCCCCGGGGCAGCCCCCGCACCGCCGCTGGAGGCGACGCACGAATTCGTCCCCCCCCCACCCGCCCTTGCGGCGCCCGAGCCGGTTCACCTCGCTTTGACTCCCGTGCCCGAGCCGGCGCCCGTCAGCTCGGAGGCAACCACTGTCGAGTTCCCCACCGCCGAGGAGATTGAAGACGCCCCGGTGGAATTCGCCACCTCGCCGGAGCCGGAGCCGGAGAAGGTTGTGGAAACCGAGATCCGGCACGTGAAGGTCTCGTCCTCTCTCGACATCCTCGCGGAGCTCGAGACCCTGCGCAAGTCCAGCACGTTTCAGCCTGAGCCGAGACTCGGCCGAAAGATCGCGCCGTCTCTGGACCTCGACGCCCTCCTTCAGGGCTCCGTCAACTCCCGGCAGGAGGTCAAGCGTCGCGTTGACGAGAAGGTCGGCACAGCGCTCGGCTTCGCCCGTCGGTGCCTGGTGAATATCCAACTGGTCGACGACAACGGCAACACCCTGAAGGACGTCTCTCCAGTGGAGGTCGAACTCAAGCGCGGTGAGCGGGTGCGCCACCTGGCACTCACGCTCGTCGTCAACCTCAAGGGCGAATGACGCGGCCCACCCTCGTGGTCGGGGTTCTTGCGGTGGCGCTCGTGGCTTGCCGCACCGGCGCACCCCAGCAGGCGAGGGCGCCCATTCCGCGTTCCGCGATCAGCGCACAGGCGACCGATCCCGTAACGAAGGCGACCTCCGACCCGCGGGAGGAGGTGGAGGCGCTGCTCACTTCTGCTCAAGATGCCGTGATCCAGGGCGACACGTCCGGCTTCCACGATTGCGAAGCGGCGGTCTTCCAGATCCTGGATCGGGCGCCGGAGCTGGGAGTCGGCGTGGGCGACTGCCCCCCCTACCGCGACGATGTCGTGGATGAGCTCGTTCGTCTTGCGGACCAGGCAGAGGAAGATGAGGAAGGAACGGAGGAGCCGCCACCGGAACCGCAGCCCGTGCTGCAGGAGCACGTCGCCGAGTTGCGGGAGAAAGCCAGTCTTGCGAAGTATGACCTTCCGGTTCTGGTCAACGGCGAGGTGACGTCGCTCATCGACTTCTACACGGGACGGTTCCGGGAGCGCCTCATTGCCGCCCTCGAGCGAGCCTCGCACTACCTCCCGTTCATTCGGACCGAGCTCAAGCGGGCCAACCTGCCCCAGGACCTGGCGTGGCTCCCGCTGGTCGAGAGCGCTTTCAACCCCCGCGCCCGCTCACGCGCCAAGGCNNCTCGTCGACGAGCGCAACGACCCCTTCCTCGCGACCCGCGCGGCCGTCCACCACCTCTCCGACCTGCACGGGATGTTCGGCTCCTGGGAGCTCGCGCTCGCGGCGTACAACTGCGGCGCCGGCAACATCCAGCGCGCGCTGCGCCGCTCGAAGGGGAACACGGACTTCTGGACGTTGCGCCGCTACCTCCGGCGCGAGACCAGGAACTACGTCCCTGCCCTCTGGGCAGTCGTCGTCGTGACGAAGGATCCGGCGGCCTATGGGCTGCCGTTATTCGAGGAAAAGTCGGTGTGCCTCGCCCGCGTGCCGGTCGAGGGCGCGCTCGACATCGACGTGCTGGCCGAGCGCGCTGGCTTTGACAGCGAGGAACTCGCGAGCCTGAACCCCGCCCTCATGCGTCGCCTCACGCCGGCCAACGCCAGCTATCAGCTCGCCGTTCCCTGCGGGCGCGAGTCCCACGTCGCCGAGGTGATCGCCGCGATCCCTCCGTCCGAGCGCGTGAGGCGGTTCCTCTATGTCGTCAAGAAGGGCGACACGCCCGGGACGATCGCGCGCAAGTACGAATCGACCCCGGACGCGATTCTGGCCGCCAACGGGATCAAGAATGCGCGCTCGCTCCGGATCGGCCAGACGTTGATCGTCCCGCGCGTTCCCCTCCAGCCCACCGAGCGCCGTAGGGTGGCCGTGGCCCCTCCGAAGGACAGCGGCCGCGCCTTGACTCCGGAGAAGTACGTCGTTCGGCTGGGCGACACACTATCCAAGATCGCCCGACGTTTCGGCACGTCCACCGAGGAGATCCAGAAGCGAAATAACTTGACGGACTCGACCATCCGCCCCGGCGAGGTTCTCGTTCTCGCCCGCTGATCGCACGAACTCGGGTCAAAGGTCAAAAGTCGGAAGTTGAAAGTCAAGGGACGGGCAACTGCCCGAGGGATCGATTTGCTGGGCCGATCAAGTTTCAGAGGTTTGATGGGTCTAGGGTCGTATGAGTCGCAGTCTTGCAGTGGTGAGCAACCCGAGGTTCGGGGAACATGCTTGCGTGCTCTGCCAGTCCAATTCTCTACTCTCGATTTTCAACTTTCGACTTTCAACCCAGGAGCGTCGCCTGTCCCTCGATCCCCTTCAGCTTCGCAGAGCGCGGATCAGGATCCACGCGCCGGCGACGACGAGCAACGCAGGCCACCATGTGCGCGCCGCGATCATGACCTCGGGCGGGATCAGGGCGAAGTGCCGGTAGAAGCGGGCACCCCCAACGGCCAACAGGACGAAGCCCGGCACGAGAGGCCACCAGTGGCTGCTGAGCTTGAGCAGGAGCGCGAGAAGCCAGATTCCGATGAACCCCGCGCCGAGTCCGAGCAGGATCCAGCCCCCGCTCGACAGCCCTCCGACGCCGCGGTCGCCCAGCAGCATGCCTGACCCCAAGCCGAGAAGGACCATGCCGCCCACCAGCGCACCGTACGACGAGCCCACGATCGCGATGAGTGCCAGCCCGGCGCCGAGCCCGAGGAGCCACGCGGGCGCCGTGGCCATGAGAGCGAACCGCGTCAGCAGTAACACCCCGCCGACGACGACGAGCATGACTCCAAACCCCAGGTTCGACCGACGTGCACGGGCCATGGGTCCTCCCCTTCGAGCTGCAGCGAGAGCTTAGCAAAGAAGCGCGGGCCTCGGGGCTCGGGGGGCAGGCCGAAGAGCGGAGGAGCAGAGGAGCGAGAGGCGTTGGAAGGTACGGAGCTTGGCACGTTCAGAGGCGGCGAGAAGGTAGGGAAAAGGCAAGAAGGTAGAGGGTAGGCAAAAGACCAGGCCCGCGTTCCGTCGCGCGCCGGCCCTCCTCCTTTCCTCCTCTTCCCTCTCAACCGCAGGCAGGGCGAACGCGGACGGCGTGTAGCCGCGCCGCCGAGAGTGGGCCAGATGCATAGGAGGACGAGACGGTCGGACCGGAGCACAGCCGGAGGCTATGTGATCCGTACCGCCGCAGTCCAACAACGCAGATGGTCCGCTATCGGCGGCGCCTATGCACCGCACGTATGGAAACTCAAAAGAGCCTGAGGAACCTCACCAGGAGCAACCCCAGCAGCGCGATGAGGTAGAACCTCAGGAAGAACAGGGCCACCTTGACCATGGGCGTCATCTGGACACGGGGCATGGCAGTCGCCTATTCCTTCCGGGTTGTCGTGCCCGCCATGATTTCGTTGTAGCGGATCACGCCGAGCATTCGGTCCTGGGCGTCGACGATGGGGATCATCCGGTAGTGGTACTTGGCGAAAAGCTCGGCCAGGTCGTCCTGGAGATCTCCCTCCTCGGCCGAAACCACCGGGGAGGTCATGATCTCCGACACCAGGGCGTCATCGGAGGCGAGCACGAGCTCCCGCAGATCCACGATCCCCACCAGCGTCCGGCCATCGCGGTTGACCACGTAGACGTAAGAGATGGTATCCGGTTCCCGCCCCGAGCGACGGATCTGCTCGACCAAGGGGCCGACCTTCATGTCTGGGGGAACGGCGACGAACTCGGAGGACATCAACGCACCCGCCGTGGCCTCGCGCTCGGATAGAATCGCCCTGATCTTCGCCGCGTCCTCGGGGGAGAGCAACTCCATCAGCTCGGTGACGTCGTCGTGCGGCAGCACCGAAAACAGATTCGCCAACTGCGGGATGCTCATCTCGGACAGGATCATCCGCGCACGCTCCTTGCGCAGGTCGGCGATGAGCTGGCGCTGGGCGCGCGGTTCGGCCTCGAGAAGAGTCTCGGCGGCCTTTTCCGAATCCAACGCGGAGAACAAAGCCTGCTGCTCCTCGCCCTGGAGTTCCTCGAGCGCATCCGCGAGGTCCTCGCTCGGCAGCTCGAGCATCTGCTTCCTCGTCACCGAGAGCGAGACCTTGTCGGTGGCGACGGCGTCCTCCACCGAAAGTGGCTGAACGTACTTCCATGAGATGAACTCGTCCTTGACCCACTTGAGTCCGCCGAGTCCCCACCTGCGCAGGATGCCGTTGATCGAGGTGTCCACGTGCACGAGCAGCAGCCGGCCCTTGGCCTCGAGCAAGTGGACATCGTTGACCACCTCGGTTCGCCGCCCGTCGGTGTCGAGGACGGTGCGTCCCATGAGGTGCGCGTCCACGAGCATCCAGCCCGGCTGGTCCACGAACGGCGGGTAGACGGCGCCGGAGTCGGGCGGCCTCACGAAGACCGCGTCGTCCTCGATCTTGACCACCCTGTCCCACGGTATGAACTGGGTCGGTTTGCCCCAGCCGAACTCCATGTAGAGGCCGACAGCCTCGGGGTACGGCTCCCTGAGCGCGAACACGAGATCCGAGAGCTTTCCGATCCGGTCCTTGATCTTCCCGGCGCACACCGGGCGCCTGAGCAGTTTGGAGAAGTAGAGGAAGCGGAAGCTCCCGAGCCCGGGCGGCAGGTCGGGAACCCTTGGCGGCTGAACCGTGGGTGCTGCCATGTCCACCTCCTATTGACTCGCGCCCAACCAGTTGGGGAACAACGTGCTGACGGCGAACAGCGTGGACATCACGGTGACGAAGACCACGATGCTCCAGTTCGCGATGTTCTCCCATCGCGTGTTGACGTACTTGCCGACGAACGCCGGGTCGTTCAGGATGAGAATGAGGAACACCAGAGCCGAAGGGAGCAGCGTGACGGCCACGACCTGCACGAACATGGTGATCGCGATCAGCGGCGCGCCCGGGATCAGCACGATCGCCCCGGCGCCCAGCAGCATCGCGACGTGCACCACGTAGAACCAGGGGGCCTCCTTCACGCTCTTGTTGAGCGAGTGCGCCCACCCGAACACCTCGCCGACCGCCCACGAGGTCGAGAGCGAGATGCACAGCGCTCCGAGGAACCCCGCGTCGAAAAGCCCGATCGCGAAGAGTTTCCTCGCAATTGCGCCGTACCCGCCGAGCAGGGGCACGAGGCCCTCCGCCGTCTGCGCGGCGTCTTCGATGGGGATCGAAGGGTGGTGATAGAAGAAGGCGGCCCCGGTCGTGATGATGATGAAACCGGCGACCAGGCATGTGACCAACGAGCCGACGAACGTGTCGATCTTGCCGTACTTGATGTCGTGCAGGTCGAGGCCCTTGTCCACCACCGAGCTCTGCTGGAAGAAGATCTGCCACGGCGTGATGGTGGTCCCGATGTTGGCGAGGATGATGAACAGCAACTCCCCCGTGAACCCGCCTGGGAACGAGGGAATCAGCAGGCCGTGGAAGACGCCGCCCCAGCCCGGCACCGTGGGCGACTTCATCGCCCAGAACGCCGCCGGCACGTACACCAGATTGAACGCGCAGAAGAACAGGGTGAGCTTCTCGAACGTCCAGTACTGGCCGGTCATGGAGACGGCCACCAGGATCCCGGTGACGGCAAAGTAGGTGATCCAGGGCGGCACGCCCATCAGGCTCATCGCCGCGGTCATCCCGATGTACTCCGTGATGAGCGTGAGGAAGTTCACGATCGCGAGGTCGACAAGCGAGAACCACCCCCAGAACTTCCCGAACCCTTCGAAGATCGCCTCGGCGTGGCCGCGCTTGGTGACGGCTCCTAGTCGGACCGTCATCTCCTGGATGTAGTACGCCATCGGAACCAGAGGAAAGAGGATCCAGAGCAGGGAGAAGCCGTACTTCGACCCGGTCACGGCGTAGGTCGAGATCCCGCCGGCGTCGTTGTCGGCCACCATCGTAATGAGACCCGGCCCGAGGACGGCGAAGAACACCAGCAACCGGCGGCGGAACCGGTTCGCGACGTGGAAGCTCTTGGAGAGCCAGTACACCCGAGGCTCCTCTCAGCCCACCCGGCCCGACACGGCGCGGCCACGGCCGACATGATCCAGCCGGGAAGAGTCGCTATTTTGGCTTGTGAACCGGTGATGCATGGCACGACTCCGTTTCCCCGTGAGGGGCCTGGGGCCGGAGACGCGCCACCGGAGTATCAGACCCCGGGTGCGTGTGTGTCTGCCGGCCGGCAGACCCATCGGCAGTGATCGCTCTCCCGACTTGGCGGTTCCATCTGTCCTTTCCTCTCCTGTCCGCGCGCGGCAGGAAGTGGCGCCGAGCCCGGGCAGGAAGACCAAAACGACTGGCTCTTGTAGACCAGGTCCGTACCGGTTGTCAACGGCCCGCACGGGCCTGGAGAAACACGTTTGCCGGACCGGGCGAAGACGCCGGTTTCGAGGCCCGCTCCACACGCCCTTGTGCGATAGAATTGTCTGAGAAATGGCCCTCCCCCGCATCATCGTGACCGGTGCCTCTGGCTTCGTCGGTCGCCACCTCCTCGAGGAGCTCAAGGAGAACTTCCACGTATTCGGGCTCGGGCGCCGCTCGCAGCGCGAGTGCGGCGCTCCAGTTCACCCCAACATCGTGTGGTCGCAGACCGACATCGGCGACAGGGAGTCTCTCGGACGCGTGATCGCGGACATCAAGGCCGGGGGAGGCGCCGAGGTCCTCCTTCACCTGGCGGCGCACTACGACTTCACCGGCGAAGAGCACCCCGAGTACTGGCGCACCAACGTCGAGGGGCTGCACAATGTGCTCGATCTGTCCAGGGGACTGGGGCTGCGACGGTTCCTGTTCGCGAGCTCCGTCGCGGCTTGCCAGTTCCCGCCGCCGGGCGCAGTTCTCAATGAGAAGAGTGTCCCTGACGGCGACCACATCTACGCGCGGACAAAACGCATCGGCGAAGAGATGGTGCGGGAGTACTCGGCCCACTTCCCGACCTGCATCGTGCGCTTTGCCGCGCTCTTCTCCGACTGGTGCGAGTACCCGCCGTTGTTCATGTTCCTGGAGACCTGGCTGTCGAAGCAGTGGAACAGACGCATCCTCGGCGGACGAGGCGAGTCGGCGATTCCGTACCTGCACGTGCGCGACGTCGTCTCGTTCCTCCAAAAGGTGCTCCTCAACCCCGACCTTCCCGAGTCCAACGAGGTGCTGATCGCTAGCCCGGACGGTGCCACATCGCACCTCGAACTGTTCGAGGCCACGAACCTCATCCAGGCTGGCCGGAGACCGAGGCCGATCCTGATGCCGAAGCTGATCGCGGTCCCCGGGATGTGGGCACGGTACCTGGTCGGAGGGTTGCTGGGCGAGCGTCCGTTCGAGCGGCCCTGGATGGCCTCCTATATCGATCTCAAGATGACCATCGACGCGTCGCACACCCGCACGCGCCTGGGGTGGGCGCCGAGGCCGCGCCTTGCGGTCCTGCGGCGGATGCCGTTTCTGCTCGAGAACCGCAAGACCGACCCGCTGGAGTGGAATCGCCTCAACCGGGCCGCGATGAAGGTCGTCGACCTCAGGGTCAACCTGCGCATTCACCACCTGCTCGAGGCGCACGAAGAAGAGATCCGCACCGCACTCACGGAACGACTGGTGTCGACGCGCGGCAAGATCCGGCTCGTCCACTACGAGCAGATTCCCAGCCACGAGCACGACTGGCACCACCGACTGGTTCTGCGCAGCCTGATGAACTCCATCCGCACACGCGAGAAGGCCGTGTTCATGTCGTACTGCCACGACCTCGCGGAGCGGCGGGCGGTCCAGGGTTTCACTCTCGACGAAGTCTGCTACGCCCTGACGACGTTGAACCTTCTGTGCCTGCGCGCTCTCGCGGCCGACCCGGACGCGCCTGACCTCGAGCAACTGTACGACCACATCACCGCTACGATTCAGTTCGGGATCGACGAGATCCAGGATGTGTATGAGCGGTTGGGCGGGGATGTCTCGTCGCCCCCCAGCCCGGCTCCCGAGGATCTCCTCTGGTCCTTCAGCACGAGGAGACGGTCGCGCCCGGCAGCGGTCATTCCGCCCGACTGACCAGCGCGCGCGCCGCGAGGACAGACGCTCCCATCAGTCCGTCCGCGATCCCCGCGAACGTCACGAACCACGGCACCGTCGACAGCACCGAGGCACCGATCAGGAAAACCGCGGCGCACGCCTTCGCGGTGAGCAGGAGCACGACGCTGCGCGATCGGCTGAACTCGACGAGGTAGCCCGTCCCGACCACGAGGTGGAAAACGCCTGCCTGGCGAGGGAAGAAGAGCGGCGGGATGACGTCCCAACCCCCGAACCGCAGCGCCCACTCGGGAATCAAAAGCAGGGCCACGCCGATCGCGAACGTGTGCGCCGCGATCAGCACCACGAGCCACCATTCCAGCCGTCGAGCCAGCTCTGCCTTGAGCCTCATCGTCCGCCCCATTCCTCGCCCCGGCCGGCAGCCGCCGCGGCGGTCGTCATGCGCGCTCCCACCACGGGTCGAGCGGAAGCGGCACCGCGCGAACCCGAGCGGGAACGCCCAGGCGGTCGAGCTCTCGAACAACCTCCGCGACGGCCGCCGGTACGGCCGATCGCACTGCGGGCGAGAGCCCCACGCTTGTCCGCACCTCGCCCGGGATCACACCAACGAGAAGGACCTCCCGCGGGCCGGTCCCGGCGAACTCCGTCGTGAGAAGCGCTTCCTTGAGGCCGGGGTCATGGGGCGACAGCCGCGGCTGCGGGGGCGTACGCACGATCTCGTCGCGCCGGTAAAGACGGAGCTCTCCCGGCGTGCCGGCCGACGTCACGGTGTCCACGATGACGAG
>PMLC01000148.1:0-26501 GCA_003158745.1 Acidobacteriota bacterium | reverse complement strand
GCGGAATTCCCTCGTCGCTCGGTCGTCGGCTCATGGCCCGTTTCTCGCCTGATTCATCCCCACATTGTACGGGCGGGAGCGCCGCTCCCGCCCGTGATCTCCCCCACGAATCAAAAAGCTCCGGCCACCGGTAGGTGGAACCCGGCCTCCGGCACTCACGCCAGAGTCTTCACTCTCGACAGTTCGTTGCCCTCGACGTCCACCGTGTGGATCGCGCACGCCAGGCACGGATCGAAAGAGTGGATCGTCCTGAGCACTTCCAAGGGCTTCTCGGCGTCCGCCACCGGGTTGCCGACCAGCGACGCCTCGTAGGGGCCTTTCTGCCCCTTCTCGTCGCGCGGCCCAGCGTTCCAGGTCGAGGGAACGACGGCCTGGTAGTTGGCGATCTTGCCGTCGCGGATCACCACCCAGTGCGAGAGCACGCCGCGCGGCGCCTCGTGGAAACCGAAGCCGCGCTGCTCGCCAGCCGGGAAGGTGAACGGCGTGAAGATCGTGTGGTCGCCCTTGCCGATGTTGGCGGCCAGCAACCCCCAGTGCTTGAGCGCCAACTCCGAGAACGTCGCGCAGCGGATGGCGCGCGCCGCGTGGCGGCCCAGCGTCGAGTGCAGCACGCCGGGTCCGAGCTTTGCTTTTGCGATTGCACCAGCCGTCGTCAGGACCTGGTCGGCGTACTTCTTGATGATCGGGTGCCCGGCCGCGTACCCGACCAGCACTTGCGCAAGCGGCCCGACCTGCATCGGTTTGCCGCCGAAGCGCGGCGCCTTGACCCACGAGTACTTCTTCTCGGCGTCGAAGTCGGTGTACTTCGGCACCGTGTCCTCGTCCCACGGGTGCTTGTCCCAGTCGCCGTCGTACCACGCGTGCGCGATCGACTCCGTCACGTTGTCGCGGAAGTACGGCTCCTGGAAACTGTCGATCAGCTTCAAGGTGGACAGGTCTCCGCCCATGATCGTGCCGCCTGGCAGGTCGAACTGCGTTCCCTTGCTATCGAGCGGCATGTCCGGCACCGCGAGATAGTTCGTCACGCCCGCGCCGTAGCCCAGCCACTCCGCGTACATCGCGCCGACCGCCGCGACATCGGGTAGGTAGACCTGCTGGATGAAGCCGGCGACCTCATCCAGGAGATCCTTGATCATGTAGAGCTTTTCCATGTTCAAGGCGGCCTGGTTGTCGAGGTTGATCGCGTTGGCCACGCCGCCGACCGCCAGGTTCTGGATGTTCGGGGTCTTGCTGCCGAGGATCGCCACGACCTTGTTGGCCTTCTGCTGGTACTCCAGCGCCTGCAGGTAGTGCGCGACCGCCAGCAGGTTGACCTCCGGCGAAAGTCTCATTGCCGGGTGGCCCCAGTAGCCGTTCGTGAAGATCCCGAGCTGCCCGCCGGCGACGAAGCTCTTGAGCTTCGCCTGGACGGCCTCCATCTCGCGCTTCGAGTTGCGCGGCCAGGGCGAGAGGCTCTCGGCGAGCGCCGAGGCCTTGGCGGGGTCGGCCTTGAGCGCCGAGACCACGTCGACCCAATCGAGCGCAGACAGGTGATAGAAGTGCACGATGTGGTCGTGCATCGCGTGGGCGGCGATGATCACGTTGCGGATGTACTGCGCGTTGATCGGGATCTCGACGCCGAGCGCGTTCTCGACGGCGCGCACCGAGGCGATCGCGTGCACCGTCGTGCACACTCCGCAGAACCGCTGGGTGAAGATCCACGCGTCGCGCGGGTCGCGGCCCTTGAGGATCTCCTCGATGCCCCGGAACATCTGGCCCGACGACCAGGAGTTGCTCACCTTCCCGCCGTCCACCTCGACGTCGATCCTGAGATGCCCCTCGATTCGGGTAATCGGATCAACAGTAATTCGCTTGCCCATGTCTCCCCCCTAACTCGCTGCTTGCGCGGGCGTCGCGCCACGCAGAATCGGGAATGTCTTGACGATGACCACGTACGCCAGGATCTCGAGCCCGATGACGCCGACCGTGATGAGCATCTCGGGAACGCTCGGGAAGTAGTGCCAGTTCGGGCCGGGGTTGTACGCCACGAGGTATGTGTCGATGCGGTAAAGAGTCCCGGCGAAGATGACCAGCATGGCCGACTGGAACTGCCCGGCCGCGGTGTTGCGGAAGGCGGGCATGACCAGCATCAGGCCACCGACGACGAACGCAGCCATCTCGACGAGGAAGAAAAGGCTCTGGATCGTCGGTTGGAAGATCAAGGCGGCTTTGCCGCGCAGCACGATGTCCACGAGGCGGATGCCCGAGAAAATCAGCACGACCCAACCCGTGACGCCGGCCAACGACGCGAGCATCCTAGTCTCACGCGGCCGCTTGTAGGTGCGCGACGAGAGAATCGATTCGAAAGCCACCACGGCGTATCCCATCCCGACGCATGAGAGCAGGTACAGGCCGGGGAGCAGCGGCGTGTGCCACAGGCCATGGACCTTCTTCCCACCGAGGAGCATCAGAGCGCCGAGCGAGGACTGGTGCATCGTCGGCAGCAGCAGCCCCAACGCCATCAGCGGGACCATGATTTTGTCGATGATCGGGTGAAAGGTGTTCGCGAGCTTCTTGAAGAACCCGTCCGGCCCCCGTTCCCACTTCTCGAAGAAGGCGGGCGAGATCTCGAGCCAGAGGACGACGATGTAGGTCATGACACAGACGGCGACCTCGAGCAGCGCGGAGTTCAGGTTCCACCACATCGGCGAGACCGGGATCTTGTAGAGGTACAGCGGCCGGCCGACATCGAGGTGGATCGCCACCGCGGCCGTCGTGTACCCGAGCGCGCTCGTGAGCAAAGCAGGGCGCACCATGGGGTGGTACTTCCCTCGGTTGAAGATGTAGACGAGGAGCGCCATGGCGTAGCCGCCGCATCCGAGCGCGGTGCCGGTGACGACGTCAAACGCAATCCACAGCCCCCACGGGTAACCGTCGGAGAGGGCCGTGCTCGACCCGAGTCCGAGAGTAAACCGCCGCGCCATCAGCACAACGGTGATGCCGACGATGAGGGCGACCACCTTGAAGAACGGGGTCCAGATCGGCCCGGCGACGGCCTCGTGCCGGTCGTGCGCGCTCATGGCTTCACCTCCCCGGCCTTCTCTTGCGCCCGGCGGTTGCGCCACATCACTGCGCCGAACACCGCGAAGAGCGCCACCGGAGCGACGAACCCCTGGTAGATGCCGTGCTGAATCGTCTGCTGCAACTCCGGCACCGGGTCGGAACCCAGATCAGGGAGCCCGAGGTTCTCGAACGAGATGCCGGCCTTGGACAGGTAGAGCACCTGGGTGCCCCCGCCGTCCTCGAGGCCGAACACCTTCGGGAAGTAGCGGTCCGGGAAATCGGCGAGGCGTTTCTTCGCGTCCGCGACCAGCCCGGAGTACTTCCCGTAGATCACGGCCTGCCGCGGGCACACCTCGCAGCACGCTGGGATCTGGCCCTTCGCGATGCGATGGCTGCACATCTCGCACTTGATCACCCGCGGGAACGACTTCTCGAACTCGTACTTCGGAACGCCGTACGGGCAGGCGATCCCGCAGTACCGGCACCCGGTGCAGCGCTCCCCGTGCCAGGTGACGATGCCGTTCTCCCGCTTCGCGAGCGAGCCCATCATGCACGCGTTGACGCACGACGGGTCGACGCAATGCATGCACTGCGCCTTCATGTACGACTGCTTCTCACCGTCCTGGTACTGCTTGATGATGTTCTTGGTCTTGGAATTCAGGTCGATCGGTGCGTCGTACAAACCGCCCGTGCTTGCCGAGTCCGGCGGCATGTCGTTGGCCTGCTTGCACGCAACTACGCAGGTCTTGCAGCCGATGCAGCGGGTGGCGTCGTAGAGCATCCCGACCGCGTCCGTCGGCACGGTCTTTCGCGGCCGGATCTTCGCGTTCGCCACCCCCGCCGCGGCGGTGGCTGCGCCGGCGACCGCGAGCCCCTTGATCAGCTTGCGTCGGTCGACGGGCATGGTCACTCCTCCTTCTCGGCTTCGGCCGCGAGCTTGCGGGAGGCCACCACCCCGGCGCCGACCAGCGCGCCGGCGATCAGGCCGCCGACGCCTGCCGCGACCGGGCTGATCCGGCCGTGATCCGCCTTGATCGGCGGGTACGTGTCGGGCGGGGTCGGGTGCTCGATCTCGACCGTGGTGTGCAGCGGGATGCGGAACGCCGTCGCCTGCTCGGTGCACCCGAAGCACGGGTGTCCGATCCCGATCGGCCAGGCGCCCGGAACCTCGCAGAACGGCTGCAGCGAGCAGTTGGCGTGGGTCACGGGACCCTTGCACCCCATCTTGTACAGGCACCACCCGTTCCGGTGGCCCTCGTCGCCGAACTGCTGCACGAACTGTCCGGCGTCGAAGTGCGGCCGCCGCGGGCAGTCCTCGTGGATGACCCGCCCGTACGCGAAGCGCGGTCGCCCCTTGTCGTCGAGCGCGGGCAGCGTGCCGAACGTCGCGTACTGCAGCGCCGTCCCGAGGAAGTTGTACGGGTTCGCGGGGCACCCCGGCAGGGTGACCACCGTCTTGCCCGCGAGGATCTGCGGCGCTCCGGTCGCCCCCGTCGGGTTCGGGTCGGCGGCCGGGATCCCGCCGAACGAGGCGCACGAGCCGATCGCGATGATCGCGCCGGCTTTACCGGCGACATCGTTCAGGATGTCGATCGCCGTCCGGCCGCCGATCTTGCAGTAGATGCCTTTGTCCTTGGTCGGGATCGCGCCCTCGACCACGCAGATGTACTTGCCGGCGTTGGCCGCCATCGCGCTCTTGAGCGCGTCCTCGATTTGGTAGCCGGCCGCTGCGAACAGCGTCTCGTGGTAATCGAGCGAGACGAGGTCGAGGATCAACTCGGCGAGCGCCGGGTGCGAGGTGCGAAGCAGCGACTCCGTGCACCCGGTGCACTCCTGGAAGTGCAGCCAGATCACGGAGGGCTTCAAGCCCTTCGCCGCCGCCTCCGCCCACTTCACCCCGACCGACGCCGGCAGTCCGACCGCCACGGCGGCCATCGTGCAGACCCGGATGAAGTCACGCCGGTCCACGCCCCGGTCCTCGAACAACTTTGAACGCGGCTCGTTTCGTTTCGGACTGTCCATGTCTCCCCCCTGAGGTTCGATCGTCCTTGCCCTCACGCCCGAGAAGTCCCGCCTTCACGCCCAAAGAGCTGATACAAAAGTTAATCCTGTATACCAGTACTGTCAAATGAGAGAAATTGGTTTAACAGACGTCAATTTAAAAGAGACTCGAGATAAGAAATAGTCTTTGAATTGCCGCTCTAATCCCGCTTCGGCGTACCCGGAAACGCTGTGGAAAAGCCCTTCCGCCTCGTGACCGTTTTCACGACCATGTCAAGTGCCTAGTGACAACATTCACAAGTCGGTGTACTCTCTTCTCCCGTTCGCCGTGGGAGCCCTCACAGCGACACGATCACTCGGAGGACGCATGAACTCAATGGAACCCGCACACGGCGGTCACGGCCGGCCAACGCTCGCCGAGGAGCTGAGGCGCGCCACGGGCCGGAACCCCGCGCGCTGCTACCAGTGCGGCAAGTGTTCCGCGGGGTGTCCTATGGCTTCGGAGACCGCGCTGCGGCCGCACGACGTTATGCGGCTCGTAAGTCAGGACCGGCGCGAGGAGCTGCTCGCGGCGGAATCGATCTGGCTCTGCCTCACCTGTGAAACCTGCGTCGACCGGTGCCCCAACGAGTGCGACCCGGCCCGGACGATCGACGCGCTCCGCGAGATGGCGTCGGCCGAGGCTCCGGCCTCGGTGCCCAGGGCGTTGGCCGCCTTCCACCGCTCCTTCCTGGACCAGGTCAGGCTCACCGGGCGGCTCTTCGAGCTCGGGCTGATGGCCGAGTACAAGCTGCGCAGCGGCGCCCTCTTCGCCGATGTCACCGCCGCACCCGGAATGGTGTCGCGCGGCAAGCTCGGCTTCGTGCCGCACCCGATCAAGGGCGTCAAGGAAGTGCGCCGCATCTTCGATGCGTGCGAACGCGCAAACCAGGAGAAGCCATGAAAGTCGGCTACTACCCCGGGTGTTCGCTCCACGGAACCTCCCGCGAGTTCGACGAAAGCCTGCGCGCGGTGGCGGAGGTTCTCGGCGTCGAACTCGCCGAAATTGACGACTGGTCGTGCTGCGGCGCGACGTCCGCACACGCCACGAACCACCTGCTCTCCGTCGCCCTGCCCGCGCGCAACCTCGCGCTCGCCGAATCGCAGGGCCACGCCGAGGTGCTCGCGCCGTGCGCGGCCTGCTACAACCGACTGGCCGGCGCCCGCCACGAGATCGCAACGGACGCTGCGCTCGCGGCGAGGATGCCCGAGCTCATCGGCCGCCCGTTCGCCAACACCGTCGCGGTCCGCAACGTCGTCGAGGTGCTGCACGGGCTCCTGCCCACGATCAGGGTCAGAGCGGGGCAGCCTCTTGCCGGCATCAAGGTCGCCTGCTACTACGGCTGCCTGCTCGTCCGCCCGGCGGAGGTCTGCTCGTTCGACGACGCGGAGGACCCCGTCACGATGGAGGAGGTCGTCAGCGCGACCGGCGCCACGCCGGTGGCGTGGGACATGCGCCTCGAGTGCTGCGGCGGCGCGCTCTCGGTCTCTCGCACGAGGTCGGTGGTGCGCCTCGGCCGGGCGATCCTGAACGACGCCCGCGCCGCGGGCGCCGACGCGATCGTCGTTGCGTGCCCGATGTGCCATTCGAACCTGGATTTCAGGCAGAGCGCGATGGTTCGCCGAGGCGAAGCCGCGATGCCGGTGCTGTTCCTGTCGGAGCTGGTCGGCCTCGCGTTCGGGGTGGCTCCCGACCGGCTCGGCCTCCGGCGCCACTTCACGAGCGCGCGGTCCCTGCTCGACCGCGTCCAGCCGCCGGCCGCCGCGAGAGAGGTGCGCTGATGGCCCGCATTGGCGTCTTCGTGTGTCACTGCGGTGAGAACATCGGCCGCACCGTCGACTGCGCCCGGGTGGCCGAGGAGCTCGGCAAGCTCCCGGGCGTCGCCCACGCCATCGACTACAAGTACATGTGCTCGGACCCCGGCCAGGCGCTGATCAAGCAGGCGATCGCGGAGAAGAAGCTCACCGGGGTCGTAGTTGCGGCGTGCTCCCCCCACATGCACGAGAAGACGTTCCGGCGGGCCTGCGGGTCCGCGGGGCTGAACCCGTTCCTGTGCGAGATGGCGAACGTCCGCGAGCACTGCTCGTGGATCCACGAGGACCGCGACGCGGCCACCGACAAAGCGGTGGACCTCGCGCGCTTCATTGTGGAGAAGGTGAAACGGAACGTTCCCCTCGAGACGATCCGCATCCCCGTCACGAAGCGCGCGCTGGTGATCGGCGGCGGGATCGCCGGCATCCAGGCGGCGCTCGACCTCGCCGACGGCGGCGCCGAGGTGATCCTCGTCGAGAAGGAGCCCTCGATCGGGGGCCACATGAGCCAACTCTCGGAGACGTTCCCCACCCTGGATTGCTCCCAGTGCATCCTCACGCCGCGGATGGTCGAGGTGTATCAGCACCCCAATATCAAGCTGATGGCGTACAGCGAGGTGGCGGAGGTCGGCGGCTACATCGGCAACTTCGACGTCAAGATCCGGCAGAAGGCGCGCTACGTCGATGCTGCCAACTGCAACGGCTGCGGCGCGTGCCAGAAGGCGTGCATCGTTCGCAAGGTCCCGTCCGAGTTCGACGAGAAGCTGGGCAAGCGCACGGCCATCTACGTTCCGTTCCCGCAGGCCGTGCCGAATATCCCCGTGATCGACCGCGCCAGCTGCGCCTATTTCAAGGCCAAGGCCAAGGGCGTCAAGAAGGACGCCTGCGGCAAATGCAAGGAAGCGTGCAGCAAGGGCGCGATCGACTACGAGCAGGCCGACACCTTCGTGACCGAAAAGGTCGGCGCGATCGTGGTGGCCACCGGGTACACGCTCTACTCGATCGGCAAGGACCAGCCGGAAGGGCTCCGCGGGTACGGCGAGTACGGGTACGGCACCATCCCAGACGTTATCGACGGCCTGCAGTTCGAGCGCCTGGCCTCGGCCTCCGGCCCGACCGCCGGCAAGATCCTCCGGCCTTCGGACGGCAAGGAGCCCAAACGGATCGTGTTTCTCCAGTGCGTGGGCTCGCGCGATCCCGCTAAGGGGATCGAGTACTGCTCGAAGATCTGCTGCATGTACGTCGCCAAGCACACGATGCTCTACCGGCACAAGGTCCACGACGGGCAGGCCACCGTGTTCTACATGGACATCCGCGCGAACGGCAAGGGGTACGACGAGTTCGTGCGGCGCGCGATCGAGGAGGACGGCGCGAGGTACGTCCGCGGGCGCGTCTCGCGCATGTACAGGGACGGCGAGACGATCAAGGTCCAGGGGTTCGACACACTCTCCGGCGAGCCCGTCGTGATCGACGCCGACATGGTGGTCCTCGCGACCGCGATCCGCCCACAACCCGGCATCGAGCAACTCGCGCAGAAGCTCTCCGCTTCGTACGACGCCCACGGTTTCTTCAACGAAGCGCACCCCAAGCTGCGCCCGGTCGAGACGAACACGGCCGGCGTCTACCTCGCCGGTGCGTGTCAGGCCCCGCGCGACATCCCGGATTCGGTGGCCATGGCGTCCGCGGCGGCGGCCAAGATCCTCGGCCTCTTCAGCAAAGCGGAGCTGGAGCGCGAGCCCACGGTGGCCAAGGTCGACGCGGCGCTCTGCGCCGGTTGCTTCCACTGCGAGCGCGTCTGCCCGTATGGCGCGATTACGCGCATTGAGGTCCGCGACAGAAAGGGCAACCTCGTAAAGATCGTCGCAGAGGTCAACCCGGGCGTGTGCCAGGGGTGCGGCACCTGCCAGGCCACGTGTCCGTCGAAGAGCGTCGAGCTGCAGGGTTTCACGGACGAGCAGATCTGGTCCGAGATCAACGCGCTGCTGGCATGAAGACAGGGCACAGGGTTCCGGGCGAAGGGCACCGGAGCAAAGGAAGGCACCATGGCGCTACCCGCTGAGAAGATCGAGGCTTTCGAACCGCGGATCACGGCGTTCGTGTGCAACTGGTGCACGTACACCGGTGCCGACCTCGCGGGCACGAGCCGGTTGCAGATGGACCCAAACGTGCGGATCATCCGCCTCCCCTGCACCGGCCGGATCGACCCCCTCTTCGTCATCAAGGCGTTCGAGCGCGGCGCGGACGGCGTGATCGTCTCCGGTTGCCACCCCGCCGACTGCCACTACACTTCCGGGAATTACCACGCGCGACGCCGCTTCGCCGTCTTCAACGAGATCCTCGGCTTCCTGGGCGTTGAGCCGGAGCGACTGACCTTTTCGTGGGTCTCCGCGTCGGAGGGGCAGAAGTGGCGCGAGGTCGTCAACGACGCCACGGCGCGGGCGCGCCGGCTCGGCCCGTTCGATGCGTTCCGCGCGCTGGCAGGGAGGTCGGCATGAAGGAGCTCCAGGAACTCGCCCGCACGCTGCTCTCCTCCGGCACCGTAGGGGTCGTGATCGGCTGGGAGGAGGGCCCGCGCGGGGCGCGCCCGGCGTTCATCACGGACGCGGCCGACTCCAGCCGCCTCATCTTCGACCACCGTTGCACGCACAACCTCGCCACCTACCTCTCGCCCCGACGCCCGCACATGGCGCGCCTCGGGAAGGCGGCGATCGTGGTGAAGGGGTGTGACGCTCGCGCCGTCGCGGGCCTCCTCCGCGAGACGCAGGTGAAGCGCGAGGACGTCGTCATCATCGGCGTCCGCTGCGGCGGCGTCGCGGCCGACCCCGCCGGCGCCAAGCCGCTCACCGCCGAGACCGTGGCCGAGCGCTGCCCCGGCTGCACCGCGCGCGAGCCGCATCTCGCCGACCACGTCGTGGGAGAGGCGCAACCCGAGCCACCCGGCGCGCCGACGCGCGACGCGCGCATTGCCGAGCTCGACGCCATGAGCGCCCCCAAGCGCTGGGCGTTCTGGCAGGCCGAGTTTGCCCGCTGCATTCGCTGCAACGCCTGCCGCGAGGTCTGCCCGATGTGCTTCTGCGAGAGATGCGTCGGCGACAAGACAGAGCCGCAGTGGCTGGAGTCCTCACCGCACCCGCGAGGTAACTTCGCATGGCACGTCACCCGCGCGCTCCACCAGGCGGGGCGCTGCGTCGACTGCGGCGAGTGCCAGCGGGCATGTCCCGCCGACATCCCGCTCGGCCTTTTGAACCGGAAGATCGCCGGGATCGTCGCCGACCGTTTCGACTACCGGGCGACCGACGACCCCACCGTTCCGGCGCCGATCGGCGCGTTCTCGATGTCCGATCGGCAGGAGTTCATCCTGTGAGAGCCAAGACGATCACCGAAGAAGAACTGTGCACCTTCGTCGCCGACCTGGTGGCGGCCGGGACGCGCGTCACCGCTCCCGTAAGGGCGGCCGAGGGCAAGGTGGACTACCGCGCGATCACCCGCTTCGAAGAGGCGGCGATCGGCGCCGAGCTGCCGCGCAGGTCGCTCAAGGAGTTCTTCCTACCGCCCACCGAGCCGCTTTTCTCCTGGCGCCAGGGCAAGGGCGACGTTACGGTGAAGCCCGTGTCCGTGTCGTTCCCCCCGCACGTGGTGCTCGGGGCCCGGCCGTGCGACGCCGCCGCGGTGGAGATCCTGGATCGGGTGATGGGGTGGGACTACCGCGACGAGCTCTGGTTCGGACGCCGCGAGGCCACCACGATCGTTTCGGTCGCGTGCCCGGGCATCGACGGCTCGTGTTTCTGCACGGCCACCGGAAGGGGCCCCGATTCGACGCGCGGCTCCGATCTGATGATGACCCCGGTCGACGGCGGTTACTTCGTCGAGGCCGTCACGCCGAAGGGCGAGGCATTCGTCAGGACGCACGCGGCGCGCTTTGCCGACGTTGCCGACCCGGGCACGACCGTGGCCGCCGAGGCTTTCCGAGCCAGGGCCCGTTCGAGAGTCGCCGAGAACCTGACGCTCTCGCTGCCCGCCCTCCGGAGCTGGCTCGGCTCCAGCTTCGACCACGAGCTGTGGCGCACGATCGCGTTGCGCTGTCACGGGTGCGGCGCGTGCGCGTCGGTGTGCCCGACGTGCCACTGCTTCGACATCGTGGACGAGCCTGACGGCGTGCGCGCAGGAACCAGGAGACGCAACTGGGACACCTGCCAGACCGCGCGCTTCACCGTGCATGCCTCCGGCCATAACCCGCGCACCGATCAGAACGCGCGCTTCCGCCAGCGGGTGATGCACAAGTTCTCAATCTACCCCGACCGCTTCGGGGAGGTCCTCTGCACCGGCTGCGGCCGCTGCGCCAGGGCGTGCCCGGGCGGCATGGACCTCCCGGAGGTGCTGAAGACCATCGCCGCGCTCGCCGGGGCCGACGGGCCCAGGGAGGCAGCCGTATGAACCTCTACCAACCGAACCTCGTGACGATCTCCGACCTAATCGACGAGACGCCGGACACCCGCACCCTCAAGCTCACGTTCCAGGACCCGCAGCTCGCCGCCGGTTTCGACTTCAAGGCCGGGCAGTTCGGCGAGTACTCGGTGTTCGGTGCCGGCGAGTCGACGTTCTGCATCGCCTCCTCCCCCACCCGCAAGGGCTCGATCGAGTGCACGTTCAAAGCGGTCGGAAAAGCGACCAGGGCGATGCGGGAGCTCGGCGTGGGCGACACGATGGGGTTCCGCGGCCCGTACGGCAACCACTTCCCCGTCGACCGCATGGAGAAGGCCAGCGTCGTGTTCGTCGCCGGCGGCATCGGTCTCGCCCCCGTGCGCTGCGTGATCTGGAACGTCCTCGACAAACGGGACGCCTTCGACGAGGTGACCATTGTGTACGGCGCGCGCTCGGTCTCCGACCTCGTCTACAAGCGCGAGCTCGCCGAGTGGGCGTCCCACGCCGACATCAAGCTCTGGCAGACCGTCGACCCTGGCGGCGAGACGTCCGAGTGGAAGGGCGAGATCGGCTTCGTGCCGGCGATCGTCGAGAAGGCCGCGCCCTCCGCGAAGAACGCCTTCGCGGTCGTGTGCGGGCCGCCGGTGATGATCAAGTACACCCTGCCGGTCCTCCAGAAACTCGGCTTCGCCGACGACCGCGTCTACACCACGCTCGAGAACCGCATGAAGTGCGGGATCGGCAAGTGCGGCCGCTGCAACGTCGGCCCCGTCTATGTCTGCAAGGACGGACCGGTGTTCACCGCCAAGGAGCTGGCGGCTCTGCCTCCGGAGTACTGAGCCGGGGGGAATGGGAGGACGGCCGTCCGCCCTCGCGCAACGGCCTCCGAGAGCCCGCCGGACATCAGCTTGTGATAGAATGCACATGGCGGTCCTGAGCTTCCGGACCGGGGGGAGATTCCAACATGGCCACCATCGACAACCTCAAGGCTGCGTTCGCCGGCGAGAGCCAGGCCAACCGAAAGTACCTCGCGTTCGCCAAGAAGGCCGACGCCGATGGCCTCAAGCAGATCGCGAAGCTGTTCCGCGCGGCGGCGGAGGCCGAAACCGTGCATGCGCACGCCCACTTCAGAGTGATGGGGGGTGTCGGGAGCACCGAGGAGAACCTCAACGCCGCCATCGCCGGCGAAGGGTACGAGGTCAAGGAGATGTACCCGGCGTTCGTTGCCGAGGCCGAGAAAGAGGGCAACAAGGCCGCGTTCGTGTCGTTCAGCAACGCGCTCGCGGTGGAAAAGGTCCATTACGCCCTCTATACGGGCGCGCTCGAGGCGTTCAAGCAAGGCAAGGACCTCAAGGGCGACCGCATCTGGGTTTGCCCCGTCTGTGGCAACACCGTGATCGGCGAGGAGCCGCCCACGAAGTGCAACGTCTGCGGGGTCGCCGGCGACAAGTTCTTCGAAGTGAAGTAGCGCGACGCGACGCTGCGGAACTGCCCTCCACCGCCGGGCCAACGTCCCAGAGGCCGCGGCGGTGCCGCATCCGGGCAGCGGTCGCGGTGCTACGATTCAGCTCCGGGAGGGAGCCGGGTGATCCCCCTTCCGGAACCTCCGGCGCCGCGTCGTTGACGCCGCCACCCAGAAACGCGAGGCACCGCAATGAGTACCGCTACCGAAGGCGTGAGGATCGACGAGGGTCTGATCGCCGGAACCATCGAAGCCGGCAAGCGCCACGACGCTGCCCGCGTCCGCGAGGTCCTGGCCAGAGCGCTCGAGCTCAAGGGTCTGCCGGATACCGACCTGGCCGTCCTCATGGGAGTCTCGGACCCGGAGCTCCTCGGCGAGGTCTTCCGCGCCGCTCGGCACGTCAAGGAGGCCATCTACGGAAACCGCCTCGTCCTGTTCGCGCCGCTCTACATCTCGAACCTGTGCGGCAACGAGTGCGTCTACTGCGCGTTCCGCGCGCGCAACCGCGACCTGAAAAGGCGCGCTCTCAGTCAGGACGAGATCGCCCGCGAGGTCACGCACCTCGTCGAGGAGGGGCACAAGCGCATCCTCGTCGTGGCGGGCGAGTCGTACCCCCACGAGGGCTTCGACTACATCCTCAACGCCATCGACACCGTCTACCGCACCGCCTCGGGCCCGGGCGAGATCCGGCGCGTGAACGTGAACATCGCGCCGTTGACGCTCGATGAGTTCCGGCGACTGAAGGCGAAGAACATCGGCACCTACCAGGTCTTCCAGGAGACGTACCACCGCGAGACGTACGCGAAGGTCCACCTGGGAGGGAAGAAGCGCGACTTCGACTGGCGCGTCACTGCGCCCGACCGCGCGATGGAGATCGGCATCGACGACGTCGGGATCGGCGTCCTGTTCGGACTGTTCGACTGGCGGTTTGAGATCCTCGCGCTGACGCAGCACATCAGGCACCTGGAGAGCCGGTTCGGGGTCGGCCCGCACACGATCTCGGTGCCTCGCATGGAGCCCGCGACGGGCTCCGACGTGGCAAGCCATCCCCCTCACCCGGTGTCCGATGTCGACTTCCGAAAGATCGTTGCGATCCTCCGCCTCGCGGTCCCCTACACCGGCATCATCATGTCCACCCGGGAGACCGCCGACATCCGGCGCGAGACGTTCGCACTGGGGGTTTCGCAGATCTCGGCCGGCAGCCGCACCAACCCCGGCGGCTACTCGGAGGACGAGACGACGGACTCGGGGCAGTTCTGCCTCGGCGATCACCGCTCGCTAGACGAGGTGATCCGGGACGTCGCTGCGCTCGGGTACGTGCCGTCGTTCTGCACCGCCTGCTACCGCCTGGGGCGCACCGGCCGCGACTTCATGGACGTCGCGAAGCCGGGCGAGATCAAGGAGCACTGCAGCCCGAACGCACTCGCGACGTTCCAGGAGTACCTGCAGGACTACGCCTCGCCCGAAACCAGGTTGGTGGGAGAAGCCACCATCGCGAGCGCCCTCGCGGCGATGGAGCCCGTCCTGCGGACAAAGAGCGAGAAGATGGTCCGCCTGGTGAAGGACGGCAAGCGGGACGTGTATTGTTGAAGATGTGGATCGGGGCCTGAATGGAAGCGACGGTCCCAGTTCCGGTGACCACCGGGCAGGAGGCGGAATGGACAGACATGTGATCTTCGGGGTGCACCTCACCAACCGACTCACCCACGCGAACCGGGTCCAGGAGGTCTTCACGGAGTTCGGCGCACACATCAAGACCCGTCTCGGCCTTCACGACGTCGGCCCGCACGGGTCATCGCCGAGCGGAGTGATCCTCCTTGACGTCTCGGGCGACGACCAGTCGCTCGAACGCATGTCGCAGCGCCTTGCAGCCATCGAAGGCGTCGAGGTACAGCGCATGGTGTTCACCCACTGAGGTCCTCGTGGACCCAGGCCGTTCGAACCGCGACGGACTCCAGACCCCGGCTGGCACGCCCGCGGGAAGCGGGCGCGAGACCCGCGTTGAGGGCGACGCGCTCGGCGAGGTCGCTGTGCCGGCCGGCGCGCTCTGGGGGATCCACACCGCCCGTTCGATCGTCAACTTCCCAATCGCCGGACGCCCGGTCCACCCGGAGCTCGTGCGGGCGTACGGTGCCGTGAAGCTCGCCTGCGCACGCACCAACCGCGGGCTCGACGCATGGACCGACGCGGCCAAGGCCGACGCCGTCGAGGCGGCCTGCCGCGAAATGGCGGATGGCGCGCTCACCGAGCATGTGGTGGTGGACTCCCTCCAGGGCGGTGCGGGAACCTCCCTCAACATGAACGTCAACGAGGTGCTGGCGAACCGAGCGCTCGTCCTCCTCGGCCGTGCGCCCGGCCGGTACGACCTCGTGTCGCCGTTCGACGACGTCAACCTCCACCAGTCCACCAACGACACCTTCCCCACCGCGCTGCGCATCGCTGCGATCCGCCTGATCCAGGACCTCGAGGCCGAGGTCCTCGCGCTGCAGGAAGCGTTTCAGGCGAAGGAGAAGGCGTTCGCCCACGTGGTCAAGGTCGGCCGCACCGAGATGCAGGACGCGGTGCTCACGACACTGGGGCGCGAGATGGGCGCATACGCGGAAGCGTTCAACCGCGACCGCTGGCGAATCTACAAGTGCGAGGAGCGCCTGCGCGTCGTCAACCTCGGCGGCACGGCGATCGGCACCGGCCTCGCCGCCCCGCGCGAGTACATCTTCCGCGTCGTCGACGCGCTGCGCGAGATCACCGGTGTCGGCTTCGCCCGCGCCGAGAACCTCGTCGAGGCAACGCAGAACGCCGACGTCTTCGTGGAGGTGTCGGGGATCCTGAAGGCGTGCGCCACCTCGCTCGCGAAGGTGTGCGGCGACCTCCGTCTCCTCTCCTCCGGCCCCGAAGGGGGGCTTGGCGAGATCCAGCTGCCGCCCCGCCAGGCCGGCTCCTCGATCATGCCCGGCAAGGTCAACCCGGTCATCCCGGAAGCCGTCACGCAGGCCGCGATGCTCGTGATGGGTCACGACCAGGTGATCGCGGCGGCCGTTGCGGCCGGGTCGCTCGAGCTCAACCCGTTCCTCCCCCTGGTGGCGCACTGCCTGCTCGAGAGCTGCGGCCTCCTGGCTCGCTCATGCCGGACGCTGCGCGAGCGCTGCGTTGAGGGGATCGAGGCCGACGAGGCGCGTTGCAGGCGCCAGGTCGAGAACTCGACCGCCACCGTCACCGCCCTTGCCCCGCTCCTGGGCTACGAGGGAGCCAGTCACATCTTCGCCGCTGCGCGCAAGCGAGGCGTGAGCATCAAGGAAACGGCGATCGATGGCGGCTTTGTGACGGCCGAGCAGTTCGATGAGCTGACGAGCCCCGAGGCCGTCTGCCGGCTCGGGTCGCCCTCGCCTGGCAGGCGGACGTGACCCAGAGCGCACCTCGCAACTTGCGCCTGCACATCGGGCTCTTCGGCCGGCGCAACGTCGGCAAGTCGAGTCTTCTCAACGCGATCACACGGCAAGACGTGGCGATCGTGTCGGCCACGCCGGGCACGACCACCGATCCGGTCGAGAAGCCGATGGAGCTGCTCCCGCTCGGCCCGGTGCTGTTCATCGACACCGCCGGCGTGGACGACGCGGGGGCCCTCGGCGAGCAGCGCATCGCGAGGACCCGCAAGGTTCTCGAACGCACCGACCTCGGCGTGCTGGTGGCGGAGGCGGGCTCGTGGGGCTCTTTCGAGGAGTCGCTCCTCGCCGAGCTCGAGGCCCGCCGTGTCCCGGTCATCGTCGCGTTCAACAAGTCGGACCTCGCGGTGCCGGAACCCGGCCTGGTCGCACGCCTCGCAGCGGAGAAGCTCCCGACCGTTTGCACCGCGGCCCTCCACGGAACCGGCATCGACGAGCTTCGCGGCGCGCTGCTGGCCGCCGCGCCAGCCGAGTACTTCGACGCCCGCCGGATCGTCGGCGACCTCGTCGGGCCTGGCGAGCTCGTCGTGCTGGTTGTCCCGATCGACAAGGAGGCGCCGAAGGGCCGCCTGATCCTCCCCCAGGTGCAGACGATCCGGGACCTGCTCGACTCCGACTCGTTCTGCCTGGTCGTGAAGGAGCGGGAGCTCAAAGCCGCTCTCGGACGCCTGAACCGCCCACCCAAGCTCGTCATCACAGACTCCCAGGCGTTCCTGAAGGTCGTCGCGGATACGCCAGGCGACGTCCCCCTGACCTCGTTCTCGATCCTGTTCGCCCGCTTCCAGGGCGACCTCACCGAGATGGTGCGCGGCGCCCTCGCCATCGAACGGCTCGCGAAGGGCGACACCGTGCTGATCGCCGAGTCGTGCACCCACCATCCGATCGGCGAGGACATCGGACGCGTCAAGATCCCGCGCTGGCTTGCCCAGTACACCGGCTGCAAACCCGAGTTCGCCACCGTGCAGGGTCACGACTTCCCCGACGACCTCTCGCCGTACGCGCTCGTCATCCACTGCGGCAACTGCATGGGCAACCGCCGCGAGCTGCTCTCGCGGATCCTGCGGTGCCGGCAGGCCGGTGTCCCGATCACCAACTACGGCCTCACGATCGCCTACTCCCTCGGCATCTTCGAACGCGCCCTCGAGCCGTTCCCGGCAGCGCTGGACGTCTACCGCAGGGCGGGAACCCCCGGGCGGATCTGACGCATCCCCCTGGGGGGTTGCGCGGAACATGTGAATGTGTTAAATTTCACATGCGGGCAATCCCCGCGGCTTCAGGGGGAATCCGAACAGAGCCACGAATAGCTAGAACTCCACGCCGGATCCCAGCGGTTCGGGGTCCGCGTGCACACCTCAAGGTCAAATCCCACGCGCCGGTCGGCCACCGGCACGTCCCCCGGGCCACACAACGCAAAGGAGGCGCACCGCAATGGAGCGAGCTCGGAGCATCGAACAGGTCATCGAACGCTTTCCGCAGGCGGGCAGAGACAGCCTGATCCCGATCCTGCAGGCGGTCCAGGAAGAGCAGGGCTACCTCTCGGAGGCGGCCGTCGTCGGCATCGGTCGCCACCTCGGGATCCCGGCGAGCAAGGTGTACGGCGTCGCCACGTTCTACAACCAGTTCCGCTTCCAGCCCAAGGGCAAGTACCACGTCCTGGTCTGCCGCGGCACGGCCTGCCACGTCAAGGGGTCGGCGAAGGTGCTCGAGGCGGTGGTCAAACACCTCAAGATCGAGCCCGGCAAGACCACGCGCGACAAGATGTTCAGCCTCGAAACCGTCGCCTGCATGGGCGCGTGCGCCCTCTCGCCGGTCATCTGCATCAACGACGACTTCTACGCCAAGGTCTCCCCCGCCAAGGTCATCAAGCTGATCGAGGCGTGCCGGGAGAAGGAGCTGACGCAAATCGCCACGGCCTGAACCCGCGGGTCGGGTTAGCCAAGGAGTGTGAAGATGAACAGGTTCCTGCACGTCACAGACCTCGAGAAGCACCGCGAAGCGCTGATTGCTGCGTTCGACCCGAACCGCACCCGGATCACGCTCTGCGGCGGAACCGGCTGCAACGCCCAGGGGTCGATCAAGCTGGTCGACGCGCTGAAGGCCGCGGTGGCCAAGCACGGGCTTTCCGAGACGGTCGACGTCAAGGTCACCGGGTGTCACGGTTTCTGTGAGAAGGGCCCCGTGGTGGTGATCCGGCCCGCCAACACCTTCTACATTCAGGTCAAGGCCGAGGATGCCGATGAGCTCGTCCGGGTGACCCTCAAGGAGAACGCCGTCGTGGATCGACTCCTGTACACCGACCCGGGCAGCGGGAGGACGATCCTGCGCGAGCAGGACGTCCCCTTCTACGCCAAGCAGACCCGCGTCATCCTTGCGGAGAACGGCCACCTCGACCCGACCTCGATCGACGACTACATCCTGCGCGGCGGCTACTCAGCCCTCGGCAAAGCGCTCGGCTCGATGACGCCCGACGGCGTCATCGCCGAGGTCAAGAAGGCCGGATTGCGCGGACGGGGCGGCGCCGGCTTCTCGACAGGCACCAAGTGGGAGCTCTGCCGCAAGCAACCGGGGGAGCAGAAGTACGTCATCTGCAACGCCGACGANNGACCCGGGCGCGTACATGAACCGCTCCGAGATCGAGGGCAACCCGCACCTGATCCTCGAGGGGATGATCGTCGGCGCGTACGCCATCGGCGCCAGCAAGGCCGTCATCTACTGCAGGGCCGAGTACCCGCTCGCGATCGCGCAGCTCACACGTGGGATCGCCCAGGCCAAGGAGCGCGGTCTGCTCGGCGACGACATCCTGGGCAGCGGCTTCTCCCTCGACATCGTCATCAAGCAGGGGGCCGGCGCGTTCGTGTGCGGCGAGGAGACCGCGCTGATGCACAGCATCGAGGGAAAGCGCGGCATGCCGACGCCGCGGCCGCCGTTCCCGGCGCAGTCCGGCGTCTTCGGCATGCCCTCGAACATCAACAACGTCGAGACCTGGGCCAACGTGCCGCTGATCATCAACCGCGGCGCTGACTGGTTCGCCGGCATCGGCAGCGAGAAATCGAAGGGCACGAAGGTGTTCTCCCTGGTCGGCTGCGTCAACAACACCGGACTGGTCGAGGTACCGTTCGGGACGTCGCTGCGCACGATCATCGAGGACATCGGCGGCGGGACTCCGCGCGGCCGCAAGTTCAAGGCGGCGCAAATGGGCGGCCCGTCCGGCGGCTGCATCCCGGCCGCCTACATCGATACCCCCGTCGACTACGAGTCCGTGCAGTCGCTCGGCGCGATCGTCGGCTCGGGCGGCCTGGTGGTGATGGACGACTCCACCTGCATGGTGGATCTGGCCAAGTACTTCATGGAGTTCATCCAGAGCGAGTCCTGCGGCAAGTGCATCCCGTGCCGCGAGGGGACGCGCCGGATGAAGGAGATCCTGGATACCCTGACCCGCCCGCGCCGCAAGGAGCACGACATCGATGCGCTGCTGCGCATGCAAGGCCTGATGCACCTCAAGGACCTCGCCGAGACGATCAAGTCGACCGCGCTGTGCGGTCTCGGCCAGACCGCGCCGAACCCCGTGCTCTCGACGCTGCGCTTCTTCCGCGACGAGTACGAGGCGCACCTGTACGAGCGCCGCTGCCCGGCCGGGAGCTGCAAGGAGCTGGTCGGCGCGCCATGCCAGAACGGCTGCCCGGTGGGAACCGAGGTATGGCGCTACGTCGCCCACGTCGGCCGCGGCGAGTACGCCGACGCCTACCGTGTCATCCGCGACGCCAACCCGTTCCCGTCCGCCTGCGCCCGCGTCTGCCATCACCCCTGCGAGCGGTCCTGCAGGGCGGGGGCGTCCGGCAGCGGCGAGCCGATCGCCATCCGAACGCTCAAGCGCTTCGTCGTGGACCAGGTCGCTCCGACCGCGTACCGCCCCAAGATCCGTCCGAGCGGCCCGCACTCGTCCACGATCGCCGTGGTCGGCGGAGGTCCGGCCGGACTCACGGCCGCCCACTGCCTTTCGCTGCTCGGGCACAAGGTCACCGTCTTCGAGCGCGAGGCGAAGCCCGGCGGAATGCTGGTGGGCGCGATCCCGGCCTACCGGCTCCCCCGCGAGAGGCTCGAGGCGGAGATCGCCAGCCTTCTGAACGAGAACATGGAGATCAAGCTCAACGCGGCCCTGGGCCGCGATTTCACGGTCGACGGCTTGCTGGCCGAAGGGTACAAGGCGGTCTACCTGGCGATCGGCTCGCACCAGAGCAAGATGCTTGACCTGCCCAACGAGGATGCCCACGGTATCCTCCCCGGCATCTCCTTCCTCAAGGCCTACAACCTGCACGGCGACCACCTCGCCAAGGGCCGGGTCGGCGTCATCGGCGGCGGCAACTCGGCGATGGACGCCGCCCGCGTCGCTTTCCGCCAGGACGGCGTCGAGAACGTCACGATGTACTACCGCCGCACCCGCGACGAGATGCCCGCCTACGCCGAGGAGATCGAGGCCGGTCTCGCCGAGGGGATCTCGATCCAGGAGCTCGTCGCGCCGGTAGCCGTCAACTCCAAGGACGGCCGGCTGACCGGCATGCGGTTCGTGCGCAACCGGCTCTCCGAGCCCGACGCCTCCGGGCGGCGCAAGCCGGAGCCGATCCCGGGATCCGAGTTCGAGGTCGAGCTCGACACCCTGATCGTCGCGATCAGCGAAGGCCCCGAGATGGCTCAGCTCGAAGGACTCTCGCTGACCAAGTGGGGCACCCTGGCGGCCAACCCCGAGTCGTTCCTCACGAGTCGCAAGGGCGTTTTCGCCGGTGGCGACGTCACGACCGGTCCGAGCACGGTGATCGGCGCGATCGCGGCCGGCAAGCAGGCGGCGGTCATGATCGACCGGTTCGTCACCGGCAAGCTGCTGAAGATCGTGCCCAAAGTCAAGCTGCCGAGCGTCTTCATCGAGCCGGCCGGCGATCTCGAGGACGAGTCCACCGCACAGCCAGCCGCGCGGGTCACGGTCCCGCACCTGCCCGTCGAGAGGCGAACGAGGAACTTCGACGAGGTCGAGCTGTGCGTTTCCGAGGCGGCGGCCTGCGGCGAGGCCCGCCGGTGCATGCGGTGTGACCTGGAATTCACGCAACCGGTCTGAAGGCGAGGACGGATCATGAATACACTGACTTTCGAAGCCAACGGCAGGCAGCTCGAGGCGAAGCAGGGCGACACCGTCCTGGAAGCCCTCAGGTGCGCCGGAATCAGCGTCCCGACCCTGTGCCACATCGAAGGGCTCAATCCCACTGGCGCATGCCGCATGTGCGTCGTCGAGGTGGACGGCGCGCGCAACCTGGTGCCGTCGTGCTCCTTCCCGGTCGCCCAGGGCATGAAGATCAAGAGCAACTCGCCGCGCGTCCTTCAGGCGCGCCGCACCATCATCGAGTTGCTCCTCGCGAACCACCCGGACGACTGTCTGTACTGCGGCAGGAGCGGCAGGTGCGATCTGCAGTCGCTCGCCCAGGACCTCGGCGTCCGCCAGCGGCGCTACCGCGGGCTGAAGACCGAGCGCGACCAGGACGTCTCGAGCCCGTCCATCGTGCGCGACCCCGACAAGTGCGTCCTCTGCGGCAAGTGCGTCCGCATCTGCGAGGAGATCCAGGGCGTCTCCGCCATCGACTTCATCGGCCGCGGCTCGCGCTCGTTCGTCGGCACCGCCTTCGACAAGGGCCTCAACGTGTCGAGCTGCATCAACTGCGGCCAGTGCGTCGTTGCGTGCCCAACCGGTGCCCTGCAGGAGCGCTCGAACGTCGAGGATGTGCTGAGGGCGCTTGCCGACCCCGACGTCTTCGTGGTCGCGCAGCACGCGCCGGCCGTCTCGGTTTCGATTGCCGAGGAGTTCGGCCTGGCGCCCGGAGCGGACGTGGATGGCCTCATGGTCGCCGCCCTTCGCAGGATCGGGTTCAAGCGCGTGTTCGACACGTCGTTCACGGCCGACCTCACGATCATGGAGGAGGGCTCCGAGCTCGCCCACCGAGTCGCCAACGGCGGGGTGCTGCCGATGATGACGTCGTGCTCCCCCGGCTGGATCAAGTTCGTCGAGACGTTCTACCCGGAGTTCAGGCCGAACCTCTCCACCTGCAAGAGCCCGCAGCAGATGATGGGCGCGATCGTGAAGACCTACTTCGCCGGGCGGGAGGGCCTCGACCCCAAGAAGATCGTCTCGGTCTCGATCATGCCGTGCACCGCGAAGAAGTTCGAGGCTGCGCGCCCCGAGATGGGACGCGATAGCGCACAGGACGTCGACTTCGTCCTCACGACCCGCGAGCTCGCCGAGCTGTTCCGGATCACCGGCGTCGATCCTTCGACCCTCCAGGCCGAGGCCGCCGACACCCCGTTCGGCGAGCGGTCGAGCGCCGGCAAGCTCTTCGGAGCCACCGGTGGCGTCATGGAGGCCGCGGTTCGCTCGGTGCACTTCCTGCTCACCGGTCGTGAGCTCGAGGACCCCACGATTGCTGCTGCCCGCGGCCTCGACGGCAGCAAGGAACTGCACGTGCGGGTCGGCGACCTCGAGGTCGGCGCCGTCGTCGTTTCGAGCCTCGGCCAGGCCCGCAAGCTCCTCGAGGAGATCAAGGCCGGCGGCAGGAAGGACATCCACTTCATCGAGGTGATGACCTGCCCGGGCGGGTGCATCAACGGCGGCGGGCAGCCGATCGGAGCGGCGAAGGACGCAGTCATGGCGCGCATGAAGGCGCTCTACACGATCGACCGTAACGCTCCGCTCCGGCTGTCGCACCGCAACGCGTCGGTCCAGCGCTTGTACGACGAGTTCCTCGGCAAGCCGCTCGGCGAGAAGAGTCACCATCTCCTACACACCCACTACCAAGAACGGGACGTGATGGCCTGATGGGACGGAGGGTAGTCCGATGAGTGCAGCGAAGAAGATTCTCCTTGTCGACGACGACGTCGACTTCCTCGACCAGATAGGCATGATGCTGGCGACCGAGGGCTACGAGGTGGTCACGGCCTCGAGCGAGGACGAGGCCGAGGAGGCGCTCCTGGCGAACACCCCCGACCTCTGCGTCCTGGACCTGATGATGGAGAATCAGGACTCTGGGTTCGTCCTCTGCCACCGCATCAAGAAACTCTACCCAGGCGTCCCCGTCATCCTGCTCACCGGGGTACGATCGAGCACCGGCCTCGACTTCAGCGCTCGCTCCCAGGAAGCCGGCTCCTGGGTCAAGGCCGACGCCTTCCTCGACAAGCCGGTCAGGCCCGAGCAGCTCAGGGAAGAGGTCAAGAGGCTTCTCGCGGCGCGGGAATGAAGGTGCCCGCGTCGCCCTTCGACGGCGGGCGTCCGCGGCTCCGTCGCGANNATCCGCATCACCGCCTGGCAGGCCGAGGTAATCCCGGAGCGCTGCATCGGGTGCGGCAACTGCGTCCGGGTCTGCAGCCAGCACGCCAAGCAGGTCGTGAGCTCGACCGCCGGCGTGGACGCCCTGCTTGCATCGGGCGCGCGGGTCGCCGCGTGCCTCGCTCCGAGCTTCCCCGCCTCGTTCCCCGACGTCGACTACCGGGCGCTGGTGGGCATGCTGCGCGCCCTGGGTTTCGAACTCGTCGCGGAGGTCGCCTTCGGAGCGGACCTGGTGGCACTCGAGTACAAGCGCCTGCTCGCGGACACCCCCGACCACTGCTACATCTCCACGGCCTGCCCCGCGATCGTCGGCTTCGTGGAGCGCTATCACCCCCACCTTGTCGAGTTCCTGGCGCCGATCGTCTCACCGATGGTGGCGACCGCGCGGGCGTTGCGCCGGATGCACGGCGACGACCTCAAGATCGTCTTCATCGGGCCGTGCGTCGCCAAGAAGGGCGAAGGGCTCGCGGACGAGGCGCCGGAGGTGGACGAGGTCCTGACGTTCGCGGAGTTGCGCACCATGTTCGACTGCGCGGGCCTGGAGGCCGGCGGATCCGGGCTCAGCGAGTTCGACCCCCCGCACCCGCACCTTGGCTCGCTCTTCCCGGTGTCGCGCGGCATGCTCCAGACCGCCGGCATACCCGAGGACCTGATGGTGGGCGAGATCGTGACGGCGGACGGCCGCACGGCGTTTCCCGAGGTGATCAAGGAGTTCGAGTCCGGCGACCTCGATCTCAACGCCAGGCTGCTCGAGCTGCTTTGCTGCAACGGCTGCATCATGGGGTCCGGGATGACCACGGATGCGCCTCTGTTCCGACGGCGCGCCATCATCTCCCGGTACGCCCGTTCCCGCATGGCCGAGTTCGACGGCGCACGGTGGGATGCCGAGCTGGCCGCCCTCGACGGCCTCGACCTGACGCGGCGCTTCGTCCCCAACGACCGGCGCATCCCCTCCCCGTCGGAGGACGAGCTCGCCGCGATCCTGGCCCGAATCGGGAAGCACTCGCCGGAGGACGAGCTCAACTGCGGCGCCTGCGGGTACGATACGTGCCGCGAGCACGCGATCGCGATCCACTCGGGCCTTGCCGAGAGCGAGATGTGCCTTCCCTACACCATCGACCAGCTCGGCAAGACCGTCCAGGAGCTTCACCTGTCCAACGAGCAGCTGGCGAGCACGCAACAGGCCCTCATGCACTCGGAGCGCCTGGCCAGCATGGGCCAGCTCGCCGCGGGCATCGCCCACGAGGTCAACAACCCTCTCGGGGTCGTGCTCCTATACGCCCACATGCTGCTCGAGGAGGCGGAGAAGAGCCCGACGCTGCGGCCCGACCTGGAGATGATCGTGGCGCAGGCCGACCGGTGCAAGAAGATCGTCGCCGGCCTGCTCAACTTTGCGAGGCAGAACAAGGTCCTCCTCCAGGAGACCCGGGTCCACGACCTCGTGCTCCAGGGAATCCGCAGCGTGCCGATCCCGAACCGGATCAGGTGGCGGATGGAGTTCGACGACCCCAACCTGGTGGCCGAGCTCGACCGCGACCAGATGACCCAGGTTCTGACCAACCTCATCTCCAACGCCATCGAGGCCATGCCGGAGAGCGGCCAGCTCACGGTGCGCGCGCGCGCCGACGGCGACCGCCTCGCGCTCATGGTGACGGACACCGGGACCGGCATCTCCAAGGAGAACCTGAACAAGATCTTCGAGCCCTTCTTCACGACCAAGCCGATGGGAAAAGGCACCGGGCTCGGTCTGCCCGTCTCGTACGGAATCGTCAAGATGCACAACGGCGACATCAAGGTGCAGTCGAACGACGACCCGGCGGCGGGCGCGACCGGAACCTGTTTCACGGTGAGCGTGCCGCGCCTCGGCGTGCACGACTGAAAGTCGCGGATCCTCAGGAGGACGTGTGGAGACTTTGAAGGTCCTCGTAGTCGATGACGAGCCGGGCATCCGGCTGGGCATCGCACGGGTGCTGCAAGGGTTCACGGTGCGGGTGCCGGACCTCAACGGCGAGGTGCGCTTCGAGGTCTCGCAGGCCGAGACCGGCGAAGAGGCGCTTGCCATCGTGGCCAGCGCCGCCCCCGACATCCTCCTTCTCGACCACAAGCTGCCGGGGATCTCGGGCCTCGAGGTCCTCGACATCACCAACAAGAAGCCTCACGACTGGCTCACCGTGATGATCACGGCGTACGCCACCATCGACACCGCCGTCCAGGCGACCAAGCGCGGCGCGCACGACTTCCTGGCCAAGCCGTTCACGCCCGAGGAGCTCAAGAGCACAATCTACAAGGCCGCCAAGCACCTCGTCCTCCAACGCGAGGCGCGCAGGCTGGCCGCCGAGAAGCGCCAGGTGCGCTTCCAGTTCATCTCGGTGCTGGCCCACGAACTGAAGGCGCCTCTCGCCGCCGTCGAGGGCTACCTCGAGGTGATCAGGGACCGCGCGGTCGAGCCCGGTACGCCCAAGTTCGACGAGGTGATCGACCGCAGCATCGTGCGCCTCGAGGGGATGCGTAAGATGATCTTCGACCTCCTCGACCTCACCCGGATCGAGTCCGGCCAGAAGCAGCGCCAGCTCGCCGAGGTGGACGTGCGGATCGTGGCGGCGAAAGCCGTTGAGACCGCGCAGCCGGCCGCCGCCGAACGCGGGATCTCGATCGAGCTGCACGCCGGGGAACCTCTCCTGATGGTGGCCGACTCGGGCGAGCTCGAGATCATCCTCAACAACCTGGTCTCCAACGCCGTCAAGTACAACCGCGACGGCGGCCGGGTCGACGTCACGCTCGCAGTTGCGGACTCTCACATCGCCCTTACCGTCACCGATACCGGCATCGGCATGTCCCCCGAGGAGGCCGCTCAGCTCGGCGGCGAGTTCGTACGGATCAAGAACTCGAAGACCCGCGCCATCCTGGGCTCCGGGCTCGGCCT
>PMLC01000114.1 GCA_003158745.1 Acidobacteriota bacterium | reverse complement strand
CCGCCGCCGCTGACCCAGCCGGACCGCGTCGCCCGCGTCCGTTTCACGTTCGCCAAATTTGGCGATGCGCGCTTCCTCTCGCACCGAAACGTCATGGACCTGCTCGAGCGGGCGCTGCGCGCCGCCGCGGTGCCGGTTCGCTACACCGAGGGGTACAACCCGCACATCCGCCTCTCGATGGGCCCCGCGCTCCCCCTCGGTGCCGAGGCGCTCGCCGAGATGTTCGACGTGGAGTGCCACGGCGACGTCGAGGCCGGCATGCTCACGCGGGCCAACCGCGTGCTCCCCGAAGGGCTCCAGCTGACCGCCTGCGAGCGGCTCCCGGAGGGCTCGCCGTCGCTCGGCAAGGCCGTGGGGGCGTGCCGCTACCGCCTGCGCCGGCTTCCCGGCATGCCCGCCTGGCCGGACTCGCGCGGTGGCCCCGGCGAGGCCTCCGGCGGGGTCCTCGACTGGAGGGTGGACGGCGACGACCTGGTCGTCACCCTCAACGCCCGCCAGACCGACGGCCCGACCACCGGCGCCAAGGCCCTGCTCGCCGCTCTCGGCGTGGCGGAGAAGCAGATCCCGCTCGTGCCGGTGATCCGTGAGGCTACGATCATCGAGGCCCGGCGCGCCGTCGTCGCCTGACGCTCAAGAAGACCGGGTCCGGAAGAGCCGGCAGAGGAGCGGAGGGGCTGAGGAGCAGAGGGGCGACGACCGTTCGAAGGTTCACGGGTTCGAAGGTTCGAAGGTTCGANNAACGGTCCTTTGCTCCTCAGCTCCTCAGCTCCCCTGCACCACTGCCCCTCTGCCGTCGCGAAGGGTCCAACACCGGCGGCGCCCCGTGACGACTACAGCCGATCGGTCGCGTTGACGAACCTCGCGATCGCCTCCTTGAACGCCTTCAGCGACGGCGGATGGAGGTACATCATGTGCCCTGCCTCGAAGTAGCGCATCTCGATGTTGTCGCGCAGCTTCTTGTCGAGCCCGAGGTGCTCCATCGTGTACTCGGTCCCGAGGAACGGCGTCGCCAGGTCGTAGTACCCGTTCAGGACGAGGATGTGCAGGTTCGGGTTGTACGCCATGGCGTGCGCGAGGTCCAACCCGGTGTTCGGCCACCCGGGGGTGGCGAAGAACGACCCGGGCACCTTGTGCTTCCAGTCCCACTCCCTCCACATCTCGGCCTCGACCTTGTAGGTCTTTCCCTCGCCGAACTTCAGCTCGCTGTGGTAGTAGGAGAGGAATGCGGCCGTGAAAGCTCCGGAGATCGCCGCCGACTGCGGATCCTCTCGCACCTCCCTGGCCAGCCGGTCGAGGGCGATCCCGGTGAAGCGCGCGTCGAGGCGACCCACGATCTCGGCATGCTCTCGCAGCAACTCGGCGGTGAACTCCCCTTCGGTGACGCGCAGGTTGGCCTTGTCGAGGAATGACGGGGATAGCCCGGTAAGGCGCGACATCGTCGCGATGACCTGCTGGCGCTCCGCTTCCGGCAAGGCGTCCCCCTTGCCGAGCGCCGCGGCGTACGGCCCGGTGGCGAACTGGCGCGCCTCGGCGAGGAAAACGTCGATCGACGGCGCGTCCTTGACCAGGTGGTGGTACCACGCGATCGCGGCGTACGTCGGCACGAACGTCTCGAAGCCGAGATCGTTGCCCGACATGGTCATCGAGGTCTTCGCGTCGATGAAGACCGACACGAGGACCACGCCGTTGAACGTCATGTTCCACTTCGTCTGCAGGTAGTCCACCAGGCCGGCCGACCGCATCGTGCCGTAGCTCTCGCCCAGTAGGTACTTCGGGGAGTTCCAGCGACCGTTGTCGTTGACGTACTGGACGACGAAGCGCCCCACGGAGTCGATGTCTTGGTCCACGCCCCAGAAGTCCTTGTTCTTCGCCTTTCCCAATGCGTGGCTCACTCCCGTGCCGACCGGATCGATCATGACGAGGTCGGTCACGTCGAGGGGCGTCTCCTCGTTGTCGACGACCTGGTACGGAGGCGGGGGCGTCGGCGCCGCGTCCGTGGTGACGATCCGGCGCGGACCCAGAGCGCCCATGTGGAGCCAGATCGAGGAGGAGCCGGGACCGCCGTTGTACGCGAACGTCAGCGGCCGCCGCGACGCCTCGACGCCGTCCTTGACATAGGCGACGTACCCGATCGCCGCCACGGGCTCGTCGTCGTCGTTCCGGATCACCAGCGTCCCGGCCGCGGCCTTGTACTTGAGCACGGTCCCGCCGACCTTGATCGTGTGCTCGGTGACCGACTGCTCCGGCTTTGGTGCGGCCGGCGTCTCCTGTTTCTTAGGCTCGCCGCCGCCTTCCTTCTCCGCGGCGTTCGGTGGCTCTGCCGCATGAAGCGCCGTCCCGGCGACAAGCAGCAGTCCAAGGATGAGCGGCACAACGCGTCTGATCATCGGGCACCCCCTTCATCCACGAGACACTATACGAAAACAACGCACGCAACAGAACCGCCGCGCGGTCTCGAGTATCTCGGACCGCCACCGCCACCGCGGATCGCGGTTGCTCCCGGGCTCCCAGTGGTATCCGCTCTGTCGTTGGCCGCAGGTAGGTGGAGCTGCGCGGAGGCCGGGTCGGAGTCGAGGAGACGTACGGCTCGCGTGTTTCGTTCTGGTTCGAGATCCCATGAGACCGGTCCGACGCGATTCCCAAAGGAGGCGGCACGGAAGAAACGGCCGCCAAGCGGGCGGCCGTCACGATGCCGCCGGTGCGTCACGACGCGTCGTGCCGCACGGCTAGCTGCTCACGTCCGGCGGGCCCCAGGGGACGGCCGGGAAGTGCTTCTTGATCCAGGTCTCGATGCTCTTGAGCGCCTCGTTGCTGCCCGTCTCCTGCTTGAGGTCCTGGAAACGGTAGCGCGCGCCCTTGACGATCTGGAGGTTGAGCTGGTAGCAGAAGCTCTCGGTAGGCCGCGACCGGCAAGTGAACCAGGCCTTCTCCACACCGGACATGTGGAAGCTGAAGCTCTCCTTGGGGTCCACTGCGTCCACCCACTGCACCTCGTCCTCCTTGAAGACGAGACGACCCGACCGGTTCTTTTGCATGAAGGTCGGCTTGTAGAGCACGACCCCTTCGACCGTGACCTCCTTCGGCTCAGGTGTCGGAGTCGGGGTGACCGTTGGGGTCGGCGGCAGCGCCGGCGTCGGCGTCGCGACTGGGAGGTTCTTGTTCGTGACCAGGAACGTGATGACCGACTCGGGAACACCGGCGTACTTGAGGTATACGAGGTCGTTCGAGGTCAGCTGAAAGCTCTCGCCCGACCGCTTGAGCTGCTCCAATACGATGGGCTCCGACAGTCCGGACTTGACCATTCGGACCACGTCCGCGAGCTTGGGGTTGTCCGGCATCGGGGGCGTGGCCGTCGGCATCGGAGCAGGAGCCTTCGCCACCAGCGCCTGGATCAAGGCATCCGGCACGTTGGCGGCCTTCAGGTTGGCAAGGTCCGTCGGCGTGACCTGCGCAACGGTGTTGGCCGGGTTGTTGATCTGGGCGATGACCGCCTCCGGGGTGGCCCCCAGCCGGAGTGCGCTGATGACAGCGGATGCCGTCAACTCATCGGCGAGCACACAGGTCGCCGGCACCAGGAAGAGCAGAAGAAACGCGAGCAAGCGACGCATGACCCCTCCTCGACTCATCAATTGAGAATTAGTCTAGCACGACTTCCGCTTGCAAAACCCTCCACTCGAGGCAAGGTGATGGGCGTTCCGGCGGCCCGGCCGGGCGGGGCGGGATCCGGCGGCGGGTTCGGGCGAACCGCGCGCTGCGCGCCACGCTTCCACCGCCGCCTCTGGAACAGCCCGCCCGAAGGCGCCCTTGCGCAATTTGCGCGGCCCTGCTCAAATCGCTCCGACGCGATTCGGCGCTTTCATCGACAGGGGAGGAAGCATGGTCCGACGAGACTTCGTTCTTGCCGTGCTCTTGTTGACGAGCGGGTTGCCGGTTCTGGCGCAAGGACAGGGCACTCCAAGCGGAGGAGAAACCTGGCGATTTGCCGTCTCCGGCGATTCGCGGAACTGCGGCGACGTCGTGATGCCGGCCATCGCCGGCGATGTGCTCGCCCGACACGCGGAGTTCTACTGGCACTTGGGCGACCTGCGGAAAATGTCCGGCATCGACGAGGACATCCAGCACGAGGCCGGGAATCGCGGCCGCTCACTGACAATGGCTGAATATCAGGAACACGCATGGGACGACTTCATCGCCAACCAGGTCGTTCCCTTCGGCTCGACCCCCTTCTTCGTCGGCATCGGCAACCACGAGGTCATTCCGCCGATGACCCGCGAGCAGTTCATCGCCCAGTTTGGCGACTGGCTCGGTTCGCCGGTGCTCAGGGAGCAACGCCTTGCCGACGACCCGACGGATCACCGCCTCAAGACCTACAACCACTGGGTCGAGCACGGTGTCGATTTCATCAACTTGGACAACGCGTCCCGCGATCAGTTCGACGCGGCCCAGCTCGCCTGGTTCGAGTTGCTCGTGCGGAAGGACTCCGCGGATCCGTCGATCAAGACCCTCGTGGTCGGAATGCACAGGGCGCTGCCCGAGAGCATCTCGTTCGGGCACAGCATGAACGAGTCCCTCGAAGGCACCGAGAGCGGGCGTCGCGTGTACGGCGACCTCCTCCGGGCAAGACTCGCGGCTCACAAAAACGTCTACGTCCTGGCCAGCCATTCGCACTTCTTCATGGACGGGACCTTCAACACCGACTATTGGAGGACGCACGGCGGCACGCTGCCCGGCTGGATCATCGGGACGGCAGGCGCGGTTCGCTATTCGCTGCCCGCTGACGCGAAGAACGCCCGCGCTGCCGAGACCAACGTGTACGGGTACCTCCTCGCTACCGTCGCGGCGGACGCCACGGTCACCTTCGAGTTCCGGCGCGTGTCAGAAAAGGACGTGCCTCCGTCCGTCATGGAGAAGTTCACCCCGGAGTTCGTGCACTGGTCCTTCGAGAAGAACAGTGACGCCTCCGCCACGCCGGCCATGGACGCATCAACAGCGTCGCCGTAACTCTCAGCACCGTCCTCAGCGTCCGAGTTCGTTGCCGACCTATGGCAGGCGATGCAGTTGCCCTGGGTCTTGCGCCACCCAGGCTAGACTTGCTACAGGTTCAGAGAGAGGATCCGCGAGCTGAACGCCGCGTGGATCGGCCTGATCATCGTGGCGGTCGTGAGCGGCGCGGCCACCAGCCGCCTCGACCATCTACGGCGGCACCGAGACCACGTTCTGCGTGCTCGCGGTCTACTTCGACCAGTGGGATCAAGCGTACCCGCCATGCGGTGGTGGCAGGCGTGGTTGGCGACGCCGCTGGGATCGCCATCGCACTGTTCTTCTGCCACCTGCTCTTCTGACGCAACCTCCGCAACGATGCCAAAGGGGTGCTTCGGAGCGGCCGGCCACTGAACGTCCAGCCCTTTTCGGTAGAGACGCCGTGCCGAGCAGCCGGCGAAACGTGCCGCGCTCTGCGGGGCGGCGGATCGCCAGAAAGGCAAAGTCATCTCGCTTCGGGGCGGCGATTGTCCGCGTCGCGAGATCCCTCAGGTAGGTCCCCGCGACATCGCCGCCACTCGCTGAGCGGCCGGCGCAGGCAGGAGGAGGGACGAGTCAGAGCGGCGTCAGTGTGGCGAGCAAGTCTCGATGCGCCAGTGGTAGTCCTCGCCGCCGGCGAGCTCGACGTAGCGGCGTTCGATAGGCCTCCCGGCACTGTCCTTCACCTCGAGGACGTGACGCCCGGCGCCGACGTTGTCCACGGTCCGACTCTGGTTTGCCTCGACCGAGGTCGCCTCCCAGCCGTCAACGGAAACCGTCACGGTGCACTGGCTCTCGTTCAGCACGACCAGGTCGCTCTCACCCTCCCACCCGTGCCGGGCGCAACTCGAGACCAGTACCATCAGGGGCAGCAACACAAGGGCGAGATGCGGCCTCAGCCACATGAACACAATCTAGGTCTCACCATCCCGATTTGCAACTCTGTTCTGTTCACCGACCCGTCTCCTGAGACAATTCAGTACCTCACACGATTCGAGTGCCATGATCCAGTCGCGAATGCGCCGGAGCAACGGCCTTCCGGCGGCGACCCCTGCGTTTCCAATCCGCCCTTCCCCCGGTACTTCCTTGTCAGAACTGAGGGTACCTCTCAGCGGCTGCGCCGGCAGTGTGCCTCGGATCACAGGAGCGACCTCAGGAAACCCTCCACAAAGACCGCCGCCTCCCCGAACTCGCAGGTGAGAGGCACGTGTCACGCCGAGAATTCGACGATCTCGGCTCCGAGGGAGCCACCCGCCACCTGGAGTAGGGCGATGGACAGGGGGTGGTGGAACCGCCGGGGGCCGGCGCTCCCCGGGTTCACGTAGAGCACACCTCCCCGCTCCTCGATCACCGCGTGGTGGGTGTGGCCGCTCACCACGGCCGCCATCCCTCCTGCTGCGGGATCGATGTCGAGCTGTTCGAGATCGTGCAGCACGTATAGGAGCACGCCGCCTACCTCGACCACCCGGCAGTCGGGGAAACCGGAGGCCCAAGGCTGCACGTCCACGTTGCCACGCACGGCAAGGACTGGCGCGACGGATTCTAGCTCCTGGAGGACCTCGAGACCGCCGATGTCCCCGGCGTGGACGATCAGGTCGCAGCCGGCGAGCGCCGCGCCCGCTTGCGCTCGTAGCAGGCCGTGGGTGTCGGCGATCAGTCCGACCCGCTTCCCCTCGCCGGCGCGCGAGAGAGCTTCGACAGGCTTCAGGTCGATACTCTTCATCAGCCCTCCCGACCAATGAGCAGGCGATCGAGTGAGAGCGCCCCGCTCCCCCGGATCACGACCGCCAGGGCAAGCGCCACAGCCAGAATGTGGAACTCGAAACCTTCCCCGACCTGATGCCCGGTCCAGTTCATGAAGAAGCCGTTGCCGACGTGCCCACCGACGAACGCCGCCACCGCCATGGCGACACCGACCCCGAACGCTGCAACCCGGCCCAGGAGCCCAACGATCAGGCCGAGCGAGCCGGCAAACTCAGGCGCGATCGCGAGCGCCGCGAAGATCGCCGGGATGTGCGCCTGCCCCGTCATGTACCCCCAGGTTCCGGCCAGGCCGTAGCCTCCGAACCACCCGAGCACCATCTGGACACCATGCGGGAACATGACGATTCCCAACGCGACACGCAGCATCAGTGAAACGACGTCGTCTTCCGTCCGAAAGAGCCTCTCGAACATCCGTGACCTCCCGGCTGGCCGTGCCGCCGCCGTTTCCGAACCGGCGGCGCAGGATCCGACCCGCCTGCCAGAACCACCTGGCCTTACACGTCCACTAACAACCTAGCCGACGGGTGTTCATTCCTCGGATGGGCCCGCCGCGCCCACCGGTCCGCCCGGCGCCACGACAGGCTGGGCGCGAAACCACCGAGCGAGCCCGAGGCACGCCACGGCCAGCAACACTCCGACGACGCCGATCCCGGCCCAGAGCACGGTCGGTCCGAGCCTCTGGTATACCGCCGTCCCAACCATCGGCGCCAGGACGAACGAGACCGCGAAGGCTAGGGAGTACGCGCCCAAGTAGCGTCCGCTCGACGCCGCTGGCGCCCGGTTGGAGACGATCGAGTTGGTCAGCGGAACCGAGAGCATCTCGCCTGCAGTCCAAACCACTACGGTCAGCGCCGCGAACGTCCAGCTCGTCCCGAGCGGCAGGAGCGCAAAACCGCCGCAGACGACCAGGCTGCCCAACCCGGCCAGCGCCATGTGGTCGCAGCGCTCGACCGCTCGGAGCAGGACCATCTCGACAGCCACGATGATGATGGTGTTGATCGCGAGCAGGAACCCGATCGAGTCCTCGGCGAGGCGGTAGTGCTCGCGGAGGTAGAGAGGCATCGTGCTCGAGATCTGGAAGAAGACGGTGCCGAGCACCACCATCGCCGCGAGGAACGCGAGGTACGGCCGGTCGCGCCACGGCGACGCCGCGGGGCTCCTCGCGGCGGAAGCCATCGGCCGTGGTCCGCCGCTCCACCCCACCGCCACCGCGAGGACGCCGGCGGCCAGCCAGCAGGTGGCGGCGTCCACGACAACGAGCAGCCCGTAGTGGCGGACGGCCAGGATGCCACCCACCGCCGGCCCCACGGTCATACCGAGGTTGACGGCCAGACGCACGAGCGCGAGCGACCGGGTGCGCACCGCCGGGTCGCTGCCACGCGTCACGGCCGTGAACATCGCGGGACGGAAACACTCCTGGACGACGCTCAGCCCCAACACCGCAAGCGAGATGCCAAGCCGCCCGCTGACACGGCTGAGGACGATGAACCCGATTCCCGTCCCGGTCAGGCTCGTCACCTGCACGCGCAGGGGCCCCACCCGGTCCGAGAGCAGACCGCCCAGCCACGACCCAACGATCGCCCCGAGACCGTATAGGCTCAGAACACGACCGGCCTCGAGGATCGAGAACGACAGCTTGGTCGTGAGGTACAAGCTCATGAACGGCAACACCATCGTGCCGCTGCGGTTCACGACTGCGGCCAGGCCGAGGATCCAGACCTGGCGAGGGAGGCCTGCGAAGGCGGCACGATAGGCGCCGACGATGCGCCTCAGCAACATTCCCTCCTGGTGCTCACGAACCGGAAGGCAACGCCAGGAGTTCGAGCACCGCGGCGGTCATTGCCGTCACGCCGGTTACGATCGTGGGCTCGACTACCGGCGCGTAGCGGCTCGAGTGGAGCGTCGGCAGCTCCACACCGGTCCGCCGGCTCTCCGCAAGGCTCTCGGGCGACGACGTCCCGACCCGAAACATGCAGATCGGAATCCGCGGCTCGACCAGGCCGTAGGCGGCGAAGTCCTCCCCGATCATCTCGGGCTTGAGCGCGACGACGTTCGCGTCGCCGAGCCAGCCGCGCCAGACTACCGAGAGGCGCTTGACCAGCGCGGGGTCGTTGAAGAGCGCAGGAGTGAACCCCTCAACCACCTCGACGGTCGGCATGCGGTCAGTGGGCACGTCCGCGGCCGCGGCCACGCCCCGCGCGATGCGCTCGATCTCGGCCAGGAGCAGCCGCCTCGCCACGGGGGTGTAGGAGCGCACGGTCAGCTGGAGGCGGACCTCGTCCGGGATGATGTTGGGTGCCGTGCCGCCGTGGATCGAGCCGACGGTGACGACAGCCGGCTCGGTCGGGTCCATCCGGCGGCTCACGATCGTCTGGAGGGCCATCACGAACTGGGCGGCGATCACCACGGGGTCGCGCGTCATCTGCGGCCGCGCCCCGTGCCCACCGACGCCCCGAATCGTCACGTCCACCGAGTCCACGTTTGCGAAGGCATACCCGTCCACCGCGCCGACCGCGCCGACGGGGAGTGCCGGCGTGACGTGCAACGCGAGGCAGACGTCCGGCCGCGGGAAGCGAGCGAACAGGCCGGCGTCGAGCATCCTCTTGGCGCCGAGGCCCCGCTCCTCCGCGGGCTGGCCGATCATCACGAGCGTCCCGTGCCAGCGCTCGCGCAATTCGGCGAGAACCCGCGCGGTGCCGATGAAGATCGACATGTGGGCGTCGTGGCCGCACGCGTGCATGACACCGACCTCGCGTCCCTGGTCATCCTCTGCGTGCACCGCGCTGGCGAAAGGCAGCCCGGTCGCCTCCGTCACGGGCAGCGCGTCCATGTCCGTCCGCACGAGAACCGTCGGCCCGGGACCGTTGCGAAGGACCGCGACGACGCCCCAACCCCCGATCCGCTCGGTCACCGTGAACCCGGCCTTCCGGAGTTCTCCGGCGACCCGGGCCGATGTGTGCTCCTCCCGGAGCGACAGCTCGGGCGCCGCGTGCATTGTCCGGTAGAGGACCTCAAGCTCGGGAAGCTCGCGCACGACCGAAGCCCGCACCGGCTCGCGAGCGTCAGCGGCAGGCTGCGCCACCGCACGACCGGACACGAGTGCTGAACTCACAACAGTGGCTGCGACAACCGCAGGACCCAAGCACCGCAGGGGAGATCTCGTGTTCATGGCTCTGCAACGCTCCTTTCGAAAGGACCTACCGCGGCCTTCACTGCCGCGTCGCGGCCTGTTGGCTCGCAAGGCTAGCACAGGCAAACTCATGCCCCGATGCGCGTCGAACTGCTCGGTGGTTTGGCTACTGACCATCCCGAACTGGTTGATGGACACCCATTCTCTTGCAAATATCACAGAACGTCACTAAATTGTAAGTGTAGTTTGCCGGACTTCGTGGCGAGAGAACGAGGCCCTACAACGGGCTGCATAGCGGCCCAGAGGTTTGCGATCGCGTCAACGCGAGGGTTGCCCAGAAGGAGGGCGGCATGTTCCGGAAGCTCGTGGTGGTTCTCGTCGCCGTATTGCTCGCCGGCTCCGCACTGGCTGGAACAAACCTCGTGCGGTCACACCTGTCGGCGACCGTCACACCCGGAGTCACGGTGGATGCCAACGCCCTCCGGGCCAAGCTCCTGGCCGCCTACGGTCCACAGGCCGCCAAGACCGCCTCGTACATCGGCAGCGAGTACTGTCTGGCATGTCATAGCCCCGGCGGCCCCGGTCCGGACGAGACCTCGTGGCGGATGACGCAGCACTCTGCAACGTACATCCGTCCGATGACGCAGTGGACCCTGACGCCGGGCAAGGGCGTGCTTGCGAACACGGGGGGAAGAGCGACAGACGACTTCATGCAGGGGCTGGACTTCAACGCGATCTCGTCCCCGTTCGATGCCTACAAACCCAACGCGCCCAAGCTCTCCGTCAAGAACGGGACCTACACGATCACGGTCGGCCAACTCGACCTCCCGGTCGTCGTCATGCTGCAGTGGCGGTTCGACGACACAGGAGTGTGGGAGCAACAGTTCTGCGTGCGCATCCCGGTGAGCGACTCACCGACGGGGAAGACCGGCGCGGTGTACTCCTCCCCACTGTTCTGGGCCTCCGACACCGGCTGGCAGGCCTATTCCCCCGAGGCTTACTACGACAGCAACAACCAACCGAGGTACACCACCACCGCAACGACGGCCGCCGTGGTCGCCAACTGCGAGAGTCATGACCAGAACTGCGTCGGCTGCCACGCGACCGGCATCCGCAGCATCACCCAGAACGCGCTCGGCGAGTGGGTCAGCAAGGCGTTTATCGCCACGCTGTACAACGCTGGCGACCCCGGGTACTTCGACTACGACGGCGACGGCACGGTACAGATCATGAACGTCGGCTGCGAGTCGTGTCACGGTCCAGGTGCGCAGCACGTCTTGGGCGGCGGGGATCCGGCCAAGATCGTTAACCCGGACAACCTCGACACCCAGGGCGCCAACGACGTGTGCGGGCAGTGCCATTCGGTGATCGCGTCCACGCCCAACGGCACGATCGGCTGGCCGTACAACGAAACCACCCAGCAGAGCTGGAGCCCGGGCTCAGGCCCGCTCTCGGCGTTCTACACCGACGCCGAGGTGTGGTGGCCCGATGGAAAGACCGGCGAGGACACCAGCCAGTACCCGGAGTTTTACAAGTCGTCGAAGCCCACGAACCCGTACCATCCGGTGCGCTGCAGCGACTGCCACGACCCGATGTCCACGACCTCGAACAGCGCGCAGGTCCTCGACCAGGTGCAGTCGGGAACCCTCACCCTCACGACCCACGTCGAGGACGACACGCTGTGCCTTTCCTGCCACGCCACGCACGGCGGGGACACCAGCGCCGACTTCACCACGATCACCACGGCCATGGTGGCCGACTACACGAACAACCGCGATGCCATCGGGGACGTCGTCTCGGCGCACACGAACCATCCGTACGCACCGGAGAGAATCATGGGGCTGTCGCGCTGCACCCAGTGCCACATGGCGAAGACGCAGGGGCCCGACGCGGCCCTCGCACTCCACGGTCATACCTTCGAGGCGATCCCGCCGCAGAAGACGCTTATCTACCAGGCCCAGGGTGGGATGCCGAATTCCTGTGCGCTTTCCTGCCACGCTACGCTCGTGAACGCGTCTCTCGTCGGCTCGGCCACGCCCGGTTTGACCCCGGACATCTCGACGTGGAACAAACAGTACGACCAGGATCTGGCCAATGCGCTGCTCAAATACTACGGCCCCAGTGGTGTGTGGTGGCAGTTGGACATCAGCCAGGTTGGACCAAGCGCGGTCAAATCTTCTGGCGCCGTGAGTGCGCATGCAGCGACAGGCTCGCGATCACACTGCGGCCGCAGGCACCAGCGGTAGGATGACGGGAGAAGATCCGGACGAACGGAGGTTGCCTTCTCAGCCGGCCTGGAACCGGAAGTCGAAACCGACCCTGGGCGGCTCGTGCTCGGGGTCGCAGCGGTAGCGGGCGAAGTCGGTGACGCCTTCGGAGCGCAGGAAATCCTCGTCGATCAGCGCGTGGCCGGTGAAGCTCGCCGGCTCCCTGGCGAAGATGCGCAGGGCGGCATCCGCCAGGATGTCGGGCTTGCGCCAAACCTTGGCATCGCCCAGGGCGAAGTTGATCGTGGCGTAGCTTTCGATCAGCGTAGCGGGCCAGAGCGCGTTGCACGCGACGTTGCGGTCCGCAACCTCGCTCGCCAGCCCGTGGGCGATCAAGGTCATGCCGAACTTGCTCACCGCGTACGCGACCTTCCCGGCGGCCGCGGACAGGTCCACCGGCGGCGACATCATGAGGATGTGCCCCCACCCCTGCGCGAGCATCGCCGGCAGCACCTCGCGCGTGCATGCGAACGCTCCGCGTACGTTGACGCCCATCACACGGTCGAAGCGAGCCATCGGGGTGTCCGCGACCGGCTGCCAGAACAGGGCTCCGGCGTTGTTGACGAGGATGTCGATGCGGCCGAAGCGATCGAGCGTGGCCCTGACGGCCGCCGCCACCGCGTTCTCGTCGCGCACGTCTACCTGGACCGGAAGCGCACGACGCCTCAGCGCTTCGACCTCTGCGGCCGTGGTGTGGATCGTCCCCGGGAGCCTGGGGTTCGGCTCCACCGTCTTCGCCGCGACCACGATGTCGGCGCCCTCCCGCGCCAGGGCCAGCGCGATGCACCGCCCGACGCCGCGAGACGCGCCCGTGATGAACGCCACCTTGCCGTCGAACCGCATGACGCGAGCATACACGGTGCGAGCGCCCTCCAGAACGCCCAGCAAACGCATAGAATAGCTGGAACGGTCCTATAATCACTTCGTGTTCGACGGCACGATCCCGCACCCCTTCGGCTCCACGTGGCCCACGACCGCTCCCCGCACCCGCTGCGCATTCGCCGGGGCGGGGCGATAGGGGTCGTCTGTGTCAGCCCTCCTCGTTCGCAGCCACCGTCTCGACAGGCTTAAGAAGCGCATGGTTCGCGACGCCGTCGCCGAGAACGTCGCGGTCATGGAGGGCGCGCTGCCGCAGCGCCGGCGTCGAGTTGCGGGGCGGACTTGGCTCGGAATCGCGGTCGCGGCGGTGCTGGCGTTTTTTCTCGTCCGGCCCCAGGGTCGAGGTTTGACGTCGGCGGCCCGGCCCAGGCCTGCGATCGGGATGGCCTCGGCGCTGGCCGAGGCGCCACGGGCCGGAGTGGACGGCACCACCGGTCCCCCGCTCTCCGCGCCGCGCGTCATCGACCCCGCGATCTTCCGGCTTGCCGTGCGCAAGGTCGTCCTCGACCCGGGGCACGGCGGCACCGACCCGGGCGCTATGACAAGGGGCCTCCGCGAGAAGGACGTGACTCTGGACATCGCGCGCCGCGTTGCCGCGTCGCTCGTGGGCCAGGACTTCGTCGTCGTGCTGACCCGGGAGAGCGACGAGACGCGATCCCTCCAGCAGCGGGTCGAGGCCGCGAACGCCGCGCGAGGAGACGTCTTCCTTTCGATCCACGTGAACTCGATCCCGACTCAGGAGAGACGCGGCGTGGAGACGTACTTCCTCGGCTCCGCCGGCGACCCCCGGGCCGAACGGCTCGCCGGCGCGGAGAACTCCGGATCGGGCTACTCGCTCGCGGATTTCCGCCACTTGCTCGAGGGCGTGTACGTGGACGTGCGTCACGATGAGTCCCGCCGCCTCGCGCAGGCGGTGCAAGGCCGCCTGTTTGCCACCCTCATACACGCCAACCCCCAGCTGGAGGACCGCGGCGTCAAGCAGGCGCCTTTCGTGGTGCTGGTCGGCACCGAGATGCCGAGCGTGCTGGCCGAGGTGGCGTGCCTCTCCAACCGCGAGGACACGCTTCTGCTGAAGCAGGAGTCGTACCGCCAGGAGATCGCGGAATCGCTCGCCGCCGGTGTGCGCGGCTACGCCGCCGCCCGCGGCGCCACGACGACGTTCGCCCGCCATGACGCGGGCGCGGACTGAGACCATCGAAAGGCTGGGCATGACCGTGACGAAAGAGAAGACCAGCATCCTGCACCTCGGAATCGACCTCGGAACCTCGCGGTCGTCCGTCTCGGCATCCAACGGTGAGCGCCACGTCGTAGAGAGCTTTGTCGGCTGGCCAGTTGACATGGTCGCCCGCAAGATCGTCAAGAAGCCCGTGGTGTTCGGCCACGAGGCCCTGGAGGCACGCCCGATGCTCGACCTCCACCGCCCGCTCGAGCGCGGGCTGATCAAGGAGGGCTCCGAAAAGGACGAGCTCGCCGTCCGCGAGCTGCTCCGTCACCTGATCTCGCTGACGAACCCCGACGGGGGCCAGAAGGTGTTCGCGGTGATCGGCGTGCCCGCAGAGGCGATGCGCGTGTCCCGCCAGCACCTGCGCAACGCGGTCAAGGGCGTCGCCGACTCCTTGATGATCGTATCCGAGCCGTTCGCGGTCGCCTACGGCATGGACGCCCTGCTCCACACGATGATCATCGACATCGGGGCCGGGACGACGGACTTCTGCGTCATGAACGGACGCTACCCCACGGACGACGACCAGCGCACCCTCACCAACGCCGGCGACTCGGTGGACGAGCAGCTCATGACATTGCTGCGCAGCAAGATCCCCGAAGCGCAGTTCTCGATCCACATGGTGCGGGCATGGAAGGAGCAGTGGAGCTTCGTGGGCGAGCCCAAGCGCAAGGTTGAGGTCACCGTGCCGGTGAACGGCAAACCGACGACGGTGGACATCACCACCGAGATTCGGCGCGCGTGCGAGAGTGTGCTTCCGCCCATTATCGAAACGATGCTCGACCTGATCTCTCGCGTCGAGCCCGAGTACCAAGAGGCGGTGCGCCACAACATCATCCTCGCGGGGGGCGGGTCACAGATCCCGAATCTTGCCGCCACCCTCGAGGCCGCCCTCGCCGAGATCGGCGGTGGCCGCGTCAAGGCGGTGGATGATCCCGTGTTCGCGGGATCGAACGGCAGCCTGGCGATCGCGGCGGATGCCCCCGAGTCAGATTGGGAGAAGCTCGCGGGATGAGACGCGCTCGATATCCCGCAAGAAGGTTCGAACCGTGAGCTCCGGCAAGCCCAAGGTGGTTCCGGTCTCGGAGCTGTTTGACCGCCTCGTCGCGGAGTACCCGTCCGCCAACGTCCCGCACTCGATTCTCTTCCAGACTGCGCTGCGTGCGTGCGCTGAGGACTCGAAGCGGGTCCATCGCGGCGAGCCACCCGCCCCGATCACGGCGCTCGTGGAGCGCGCCCGCGCAATGCTCGGGTTGTCGCATCCGGGTTCCTCCCCTCCAGCCCTGACCGGATGGGGGCCCGAACCGACGCCCGTTAGCGGCGGCCCCATCCGTTTCGTCGGGCAGCAGGCGCCCCTCGCGCCAGAAGCCCTCCTCGACGCGTTGCCGCCGGAAACAGCCGCCCCCGTCCCAGAGACACATACGTCGGCGGCCCTCTCGTCGCTGTCGGGATTCGAATTCACGCCAGAGGCGCCGGTCCCTTCGATCGCGGAGGAGATGGCCCCCGCGCTACCGGCCCCGGTTGTGTCACCCCTTCCGGCGCCTCTCGAGGCTGAGCCTCCCGAGCCGCCGGTTCCGGTCGGCCCTGCGAGCGCACCGTTCGAGGAGCACGCGGAGCCGATCTCACCCGTTCTCCAACTGCACGACTCTGGCATCTCATTCGAGGATCTCTTCGGTGAGGAAGGTGACACCCGCCCTGAGAACGCGCCGCCCGAGGGACGCGGGGCCTCCTCTCTGGTTTTCAGGATTGGGATGGTCGCGCTCGCCCTTCTGGCCGGCGCCGTGGCGATCGTGGTCCTGTGGCCCGGGCTCACGCCGCGCAAGTCCGTCCCGCCGCGCATCGTCGAGTCCTTCCCGGCCCCGCAGCCGGCCGCTGTCCAGCCGCCCCTCGCCGCCACACCCATCGTGCCGACGCCCGAGCCGGCCGCGCCGCCGACGTCCGCGCCCGCGCCGCGGCCGACACAGCGACCAGCCGAGACAACCGCACCGGCTCAGTCGGCCAGGGCCGCCCGCCCGGTGGTTGTCGAGGGCGTAGAGACGATGCGATCGCCCGACTGGGCCGGCCACGCACCGACGTTCGTGGTCCACTTCGCCTCGTACCGGAGCCGCCTGAACGCTACCGCCGACGCTGCCAGGCTCGGACGCGAGACCGGCCGTCCTGCGCGCGCGCTGCTAATCGACCTCGGCGAGAAAGGGACGTGGTACCGCGTCGTGGTCGGGGACTTCGCGACCGCTGACGAGGCCCGCGCCTTCCGCGCCGAGGTCGCCGTCCGCAAGACCAGCGACGTCGGCGCCGTCTACCGGCTCGCTGCTCCCTGAGGCCTACGAGGCATCTCCCGTGCTACACACCGCCAGCGCGCTCGAACAGAATGGGCTTGGCACCGATCGTGGCTGGCGCGCACGGTGTTTGCCTCCACTTCCTCCGAACCCGAATCAGCCCGAGATCCGCCAGTCGCTGGAGTCGCTAGCCGGCAAGGAGAACCAACCGTGAAGGCAAGGACCGGATGCCGACGCCCTGATCCGGAAGGCCGGATGCCGCAGACACGGGCCGTAAGGACGGGGCTTGTCCCTGCCCGCCGGTTGCGTACCGCCGGCCGGTCCTCACGTCGTGCAGCAGCGCTCGCCGCAGCGCTCCTCGCCGCTGCGTGCGGGTCCCCCTCGGCGCCGAAGGCCGTGAAACTCTGTCTCGGCCACTTCCCCAACGTCACCCACGCTCAGGCCCTCTACGGCCGCGCAACAGGCAGTTTCGAGAAGGCAATTGGCGTGCCGATCGAGTGGACGCAGTTCAACGCCGGGCCCTCGGCGGTCGAGGCGCTCTTCGCCGGCGCGGTGGACGCGTCGTACGTCGGTCCCAATCCCGCCATCAACGGGTTCATCAAGTCGCAGGGCCGGAGCTTCGTGATCGTCGCCGGCGCGGCGTCCGGCGGCGCGGCGCTCGTGGTGCGCGCCGACGCGGGCATTTCTTCCGAAGGGGGCTTCCACGGGAAGACGGTTGCCACGCCGCAGCTCGCCAACACCCAGGACGTGGCCGCGCGGCTCTGGTTTGCCGACCAAGGCTACACGACCCGCGAGAAGGGCGGCGACCTGACGATCCTCCCGCTCGCAAACCCGGACCAACTCCTGATGTTCCAGAAGCGGCAGATCGACGCGGCGTGGACCGTCGAGCCGTGGGTCTCGCGGCTCGAGCAGGAGGGGGGCGGCCGCGTCTTCCTGGAGGAGAAGCGCCTCTGGCCGAACGGAAAGTACGTAACCGCGCTGCTGGTCGTCAGGCGCGAGTTCCTCGCCACGCACCGCGACCTCGTGACGCGACTGCTGACCGCCCACGTCGAGGCGACGCTCGCGATCAACGAAGGCAAGGAAGCCGCCGTTCCTCTGTTGGCCGCCGAGATCCGCCGTGAGACCGCCAAGGCCTTGCCCGAGGCGATCGTCCGCTCGTCCCTCGCCCGCATCGAGCTTGGCTGGGATCCCCTCCCGGCCGCGCTCGCCAAGGCGGCCGACGACGCCCACCGGATCGGCTTTTTGCACGACCGGCCCAACCTGGCCGGGATCGTCGAGGCAGGTCTGCTCAACGAGGTGCTGGCCGCCAAGGGTCTACCCCCGGTCGCGGGCGGGGTGGAGCGTTGACGACCGCAGCCATCGCCGGCAGCGCCGCGGCCCCTGCCAGGATCACGCTCTCCGGCGTGACCAAGCGCTTCGTCACGCCGCGCACCAGCGTGAACGCGCTCGGCCCGATCTCGCTCGACGTCGCAGAGGGCGAGTTCGTGGTTCTCGTGGGACCGTCCGGCTGCGGCAAGACCACACTGCTCAACCTCGTGGCCGGGTTCGAGACGCCGACGGACGGCGAGGTCCGCGTCGACGGCGCGCTCGTCGCGGGACCGGGCCCGGACCGTGCAATGATCTTCCAGGAGCCAGCGCTGTTCCCGTGGCTCAACATCGAGGATAACGTCGCGTTCGGGTTGCGCCAGCACACGCACATGTCCGCCGCCGAGCGCCGCGCGGTCGCTCTTGAGTACCTCCGTCTCGTCCACCTCGAGGGGTTCGAGCACGCCTTCGTACACGAGCTGTCGGGCGGGATGAAGCAACGCGCCGCTCTCGCGCGGGCGCTCGCGCCGCGGCCGAGGGCGCTCCTGTGCGACGAGCCGTTCGGCTCGCTCGACGCCCTCACCCGCGAGCGCCTGTACGCGGAGCTGCAGGAGCTGCACGCGCAGACGAGGCGCACCACAATGTTCGTCACCCACAACACGCGCGAGGCGGCGTGCCTCGCCGACCGCGTCGTGGTCCTGACCACGCGACCCGCGACGATCGCGAGCGTCGTAGCAGTGGACCTGCCGCGGCCGCGGAACTTCTACGACCCGCACGTCAGCGAGCAGGCGGGCCAGATCCTGGCGCAACTGCGGGCCGAGCCGACCGCGGCGGGCGGAGGCCTCGATGCCTGAGGCAAAACCACTGGCCAGGCGTAACCTCGCGCTCCTCGGGTTTCTCCTCCTCCTGCTCGTCCTTTGGCAGGCGGTATGGAGCCTCGGCCTGCTGCCGAGCTACAGCCTCCCCTCCCCGGCGCAGGTGGCCGTCCGGCTCGCCGAGCTGGCGCGCGACGGTACGCTGTGGCCGAGCGTGCAGGCCTCGGTCGTCCGCATGGTGCTCGGGTTTGTTCTGTCGGCGGCGCTCGGCCTCGTGCTCGGGCTGGCGATGGGCCTCTCGGCGTTGGCGGACTCCTGCCTGCGATCGCTCTTCCTCGGGCTGCAGACGCTCCCGTCGGCGGCTTGGGTACCGATCGCCCTGCTGCTTTTCGGTCTCGGGGACGCCGCGATCTACTTCGTAATCGTCATGAGCTCGATGGCCGCGATGGCGATCGCGACGGCCGACGGGATCAGCCACATTCCGCCCCACTACCTCCGAGCCGCCCGCAGCCTTGGCACCTCCGGCGTGGCGCTGTCCACCCGCGTGGCGCTCCCCGCCGCGCTGCCGAGCATCGTCACCGGCATCAAGCTGGGGTGGACGCTCGGCTGGCACGGCGTGGTCTCCGCCGAGTTGATCAAGTCCAGCATCGGCCTCGGCTACCTCCTCAATGCCGGGCGCGAGCTCAACGACGCCGCTCAGGTGGTCGGAATTATGCTGGTCACGATCTTCATGGGCCTGCTGCTCGACCGCGTGCTGTTTGCTTGGGTCGAGCGCCGCATCCGCGTCCGCTGGGGCTTCGCCCCCGACACCTCGCGGGAATGACGGGTTCAGCGGCACCTGCGAGACAGAAGCCGAGGTGACGACCTAACATGACTGATCGGTCTGGGCGACAGGCCAGGGCATCTGCATCATTGGGGACCTCCCAATCCGCCGTCCGCGGCGAGTCGGGCCCTGCGCTACGGGAAGAGCTCAACCTCGCCTTCGATCTCGACCGGGATGTTGAATGGCAGCTCGGCGAGACCGACGGCGCTCCTCGAGTGCGCGCCCCGCTCCGGGCCGTAGAGCTCGAGTATCAGGTCGGAGAAGCCGTTGATGACGCTCGGTTGCATATTGAACCCGGGCGCGGAGTTGACCATCCCAAAGACCCGGGTCCACGCGCGCACGCGGTCGAGGTCGCCGATCGCGCGATCGAGGCTTCCGAGGATTGACAGCGCCACCAGGCGCGCGGCGCGGTACCCCTGCTCGACGGTGAGTTCCGCGCCGAGCTTGCCGAGTGGCCGCGCGAGCGATCCATCCGGCTCCTGAGGTCCGTGCCCAGAGATCAGCGCGCGATTGCCGACGATGCGCACGAACGCAAACGGCAGGACGACGCCGGACGGCGGCGTCAGGGACGCGGGTAGCACCAGCCCCATTGCGGTCAGCCTCGATTCGATCTCGGCCACAGATAGCCTCCCATTCGTTTGCAGAAAGCGCCTGACGTCGCACTTCAGCGACTGTGCAGAGTGCTCCACTCTGCAGCCATTCCTGCAATGGCTCTTTCGCTGCCGCTACTCTACCCGGCCCGGACTCCATCGGGCACGGGGCGCTCCGGCACCGCCAGAACGGGCGTGATCCCGTCCGCATAGCCGATGTCGAACAGCATCCCCTCGGACAGATCCCCCGCCATCCGCCTGGGCTCGAGGTTGACCACGAAGAGAGCCTGCCGGCCCTGGATCTCCTGGGGGTTCGCCCGCTCGGATTTCATGCCGGCCAGGATGGCGCGCGTGTGATCGCCGAAATCCACCCGCAGGCGAATGAGCTTGTTCGACTTCGGGACGTCCTCCACGCCGACGATGGTCCCGACCCTGATATCGAGTTTCTCGACGTCGGCCACCGAAACCGTCGGTTTGATCGGAGCCGGTGTGGGTTTCTCCACGTCTTTGCCTCCTTGCGCGCCGGGACCCGCCAATTCGCTGCCGCCTGCCTGACTTCAGGGGCTGCCATGGACAAACGACCGGCAGGGAGTGTCAGTCAGGCTCATAGCCCCGACGCCTCGTCCCACAGCCGCTCCTTGCCGATCAGCCGGTACCACGCCTCGAACCGCGAGCGATAACCCTGCCAGGGCTCGGCCAGGGTCGGGCGAGGATCGTTGCTGAGGGCGTACGCCATGCCCTCTGTGAACCACTGCGGAGTGACGAGCCAGCTCTTGAGCAAACCCAGGCGTTCCTTCTGCAGGTGGTGGATCATCTCGTGGCGGACGAAGTGCGGCATCCATGCCCGCGGGCTGACGACGATGCCGAACGTCGCGACGGTGTTCGCGGCCGATCTCCTGAACCCGAACGACCGGTAGCACGCGTCCGTCGCGCAGAAGATCACGCGGGGCCTGTGCTTAATCTCCCCCACCGTGGAGTCGACGTAGAGAATCGCTTCCTCGTACAACCTGGAAGCTTCCCGGTAGCGAGAGGGGGCATCCGTGCAGATGTTCCCGCTCGGGCACGAGACGCCGTTCAACCAAGGTGCCAGCACCCGAACGGGTTTGTAAAACGCCCAGGCCGCAACCGGCAACGCGAGACAAGCAAGGGATAGGATTCGCTTCAGCACGCACCCAACGATACGCCTGTCCCGGTCGGCATGGCGCGACGAGCGGGACACGTGTCGAAGGCCTCGTTTGCGGCGGCGTGTCGGGGTCACGCCGGTGCAACCAGGGCGGGACCCCCGATCCCGCTAGAAGATGAAGGGGATCATCCGCTTCGGCCTCGTCGCGTACTCCCGGTACTCGGGGTAGCGGACGATGAGCATGCACTCCTCGGCGATCATGCGCACCAGAGAGTCGGCGAACTCGAGGGCGGCGAGCGCGCCCGAGAGTGGCGAGAGATGGGCCAGCGCGCCGGCCCAGACGAAGAGACAGACCGACGTGTAGATCGGATGCCGGATCGTGCTGTAGGGGCCGCTCGTCACGAGCCCGCCCTCGGTCGGGTCCGCGGTCGCGTGGAAGCTGCGGAGGCCGAACGTGACCCGCGCCCAGACCATGAGTGCGCCGGCGGCGACCTGAGCGGCGATCACGGCCGGAGCAGCCGAGAAGAGGTTCCCCGTCGCGAACATGCCGACCGCGGCGCCGATCATCGCGAGGAGGCCGACGAAGGAAAGGGCTCTGAGCATCTACGCATGCTTCCAGCCCAGTGGCATCTCATCCTGCGTCCCGGCATTGAGGCCGAATCGCTGAAGTCCCCTCGCGACGCCAGGCGGCGGCAACTCGGTCGGGCGCTGCAGCGTTAGACCGTCCGGAGAGATGCGGTATCATCCGCGCGGGAGCTGACCGTGGACCTTCTTTCACGAATGGAAAGCGAGAGCATCTACGTGATTCGCGAGGCGTATAGCCGCTACTCGCGGGTCGGGATGCTGTGGTCGATGGGCAAGGACTCGACAGCCCTGCTGTGGCTGTGCCGCAAGGCGTTCTTCGGCACGATCCCGTTCCCCGTCGTGCACATCGACACGAGCTACAAGTTCAAAGAGATCTACGAGTTCCGGGACCGCATCGCGAAGGAGTGGAACCTCGATCTCCGCATCGCCCGCAACGAGGAGGCGCTCGCGGACGGGATGGGACCGAAGAAGATCGACAAGTTCGCGTGCTGCAACGCGCTCAAGACGACGGCGCTCAAGCAGGCGATCGCCACAATGGGGCTTGAGGCGCTGCTCCTCGGCATCCGTCGCGACGAGCACGGGGTGCGCGCCAAGGAGCGCTACTTCTCTCCCCGCGCCCAGGACTTCACCTGGAACGTCGGGGCGCAGCCGCCGGAGCTGTGGGACCTCTACGCTACGGTGGATGAGGCGGCGCACGACCGCATCCACCCGCTCCTGCACATGACCGAGCTGGACATCTGGCGCTACGTGCGGCGCGAGGGAATTCCCGTCAACCCGCTCTACCTGGCCAAGGATGGCCACCGCTACCGCAGCATCGGCTGCTCGCCGTGCTGCATGCCGATCGCCTCGACCGCCGCGACCGTGGACGAGATCGTCGCCGAGCTCGAGTCCTCGCGCGAGCCTGAGCGCGCCGGCCGCGCTCAGGACAAGGAGAACGCCTTCACGATGCAGAAGCTGCGCTCGCTGGGGTACATGTGAGCCCGCTCGCGACCCGCGCCGACGAGAAGCCGCTCGTCCGCATCGCGATGGTAGGCCACGTGGACCACGGCAAGTCCACGCTGATCGGCCGCATCCGGCACGAGATGTCGGGGCTGCCGGGGATCGCGTCGGTGGACGCGTCCGTGGGCGGCAACTGGGCGTTCGTGATGGACCAGCTCCAGGAGGAGCGCGAGCGCGAAATGACGATCGACACGACGCAGACCTTCCTCGAGACGCCCGTCTGCCGCCTCGTGTTCATCGACGTGCCGGGGCACCAGGAGCTGATCCAGAACATGCTCTCCGGCGCGACGCGCGCCGACGCCGCGGTGCTGGTGCTCGCCGGCGACGAGGGCGTACAGGTCCAGACGCGGCGCCACGCGCTGCTGCTCTCGATGCTCGGCATCCGCACCGTGATCGTGGCCGTCAACAAGATGGACACGCTCGGCCGGCAGGAGGACGCGTTCAGGCGGCTGGAGCGCACGGCGGCCGACGAGCTGCGGGCGCTCGGCATCACGGTCACCGCCACGATCCCGGTGGTCGCCCGCGAGGGCGACAACGTGCTGCAACGCTCCCCAGCGATGCCGTGGTACGACGGGCCGTCGGTACTGGACGCAATCGGCGAGCTGGAGCCCGCAACGGCCCCGGTTGACGCGGCCCGCTTCCCGGTTCAGGGCGTGCTGAGGCACGACGGGCTCGCAACGGTGGTCGGCCGCGTGCTCTCCGGATCGATCGCCGAAGGCGACCAACTCACGGTGTGCCCCGGCGGCGCGGCGGTTACGGTCCGGACCGTGCGGCGGTTTCCCGAGGACCACGCCGCGGCCGAGCCCGGCGAGTCAGTGGGGTTGGCCCTCGATGGCCCCGAGCCCGCCCGGGGCGACGTGCTCGCCCCCGCCGGTGATCTGCCCCAGATCACGAGCACGCCGGCCGGCCGGGTGTTCTGGCTCGCGGAGAAGCCGCTCGAGGTCGGCGAGGAGCTGGCGCTGCGCTGCGCGACCCAGCACGTCACCGTCCGCGTCGAGAGCCTCACGGACAGGCTCGACTCCGCGACCCTGGAGCCGCTCCCCGACGGCAACGCGCTGGCGAGCATGGAGCTCGCGAACGTGCGCATGTCCGCCGAAGGACCGGTGGTGCTGGAATCGTTCGACCGGTTGGCGGCGCTCGGCCGTTTCGTCCTCGAGCGCGGTGGGGCGGCAGCGGGCTTCGGCATCGTCGCATGAGAGGCGCGGCCGGGACCCGCCGAGAGGATACCGACTGATGTTCCACCTGGGATACATCGACCCCGGCTCGCTGTACACGGTGAGTAGCGGACTCGCCGCGATCATCGGTTTCGCCCTCTCGGCGCTGGCGGTCGTCGCGCTGTTCTTCCGGCGGCTGGGCGCCTTCATCCACCGGCACTGGGTGTGGGCGGTGGCCGTACTCGTTGTCGCCGTCGCCGCGATCGCGGTGCTGTTGATCGGCCAGACCCATAAGGACGGGAGCGTCATGGCAGGACACGAACAAGGAAAGCGCCTGATCATCGTCGCCCTTGACGGGCTCTCCCCCAAGATCATCGAGCCGATGATGGCCGCGGGGAAGCTGCCGAACTTCCAGCACCTCAAGGAGCTCGGCGGCTACTCGCACATCGGCACCACGAACCCGGCCGAGTCGCCGGTCGCGTGGACGAGCTTCGCGACCGGCCGCAACCCCGGCAAGCACGGCGTCTACGACTTCATCAGGCGCAACCCCGCGAGCTACCTGCCCGACCTCTCGCTGACGCGCCTCGAGGGCAACAAGTCGCTGCCGGTCCGGCGGGGCAAGGCGTTCTGGCAGTACGGCCGCGAGGCCGGTGTCCCGATGACGATCCTCGCCTGCCCGGTGACGTTTCCCCCGGACGAGATCAACGGGAAGATGCTCTCTGGGATGGGCGTGCCGGACCTCCTGGGCACGCAGGGGACGTTCTCCTTCTACACGACGGCTCCCGAGACCGTCACCAACGACACCGGCGGCGAGGTCCATGCTGTGGCGGAAGCGAACCCGCTGGAGCTCGAGCTGCTCGGGCCTCAGAAACAGGGGCTCACCGGAAAGGTCGAGAGACTCGCGGCCCCGTTCCAGGTTCGCGTGAACGCCGACCGGACCACCGCCACGATCTCGCTGCAGGGCCAGGAGGTCACGCTCGCCGTCGGGGAGTGGAGTCGGTGGCTGGACGTGGTCTTCAAGGCCGGCCCGATGAGCCGGATGCACGGCATTACCCGCTTCAACCTGGTTGAGACAAAGCCGTACCTCAAGCTCTACGGCGCGCCGATCTGCATCGACCCGCGCAAGCCCTGGTTCCCCATCTCGTACCCCGAGGGGTACGCCAAGGAGATCGCCCAGGACCTCGGCCTGTACTCCACCCGCGGGATGCCGTTCGACACCTGGGCGCTGAACGAGGGGCGCCTCTCCGAGGACGCCTTCATCGAGCACGCCGTGGATCTCTACCAGGAGCGGCTCCGGCTGATGCAGCACGAACTGTCTCGCACCGGGCGTGGGGTCTTCTACTGCTACTTCGAGTACCCCGACATCATCCAGCACATGTACTGGCGCTTCATCGACAAGGAGCACCCGCTGTACGACCCGGCCGCGCCGCCGAAACTGGCCGGGATGATCGACGACTGCTACCGCAAGATGGATGCGGTCGTCGGGGTGGCCCTCGCCGCGCTGCGCAGCGGAGACACGCTGATCGTGCTGTCGGACCACGGCTTCACCACGTTCCGGCGCGCCGCGCACGTGGACTCGTGGCTGCGCGAGCAGGGGTACCTGGTGCTCAAGGACCCGATGGCGACCGCAGGCGGTCCACTCTTCCAGGACGTGGACTGGTCGAAGACCCGCGCCTACGCGCTCGGCTACGGCGGGATCTACGTCAACACCATCGGGCGCGAGCCGGAGGGGATCGTGGCCGATGGCGACGGCAAGGAAGCCCTCAAGCGCGAGATCGCCGCCAAGCTCGCCGCCTGGATCGACCCGAAGACCGGGACGCCGATCGCGCACAAGGTCTACCTCAACCAGGAGATCTTCCACGGGCCTGAGGCGCACCTCGCGCCCGATCTGTACATCGGTTTCTCCGACGCCTACGGCGCCTCCTGGCAGACCGCGCTCGGCGCCTCGCCTCGCGGTCTGGTCGAGGACAACTTGAAGAAGTGGAGCGGCAACCACCTGGTCGACCCTTCGCTCGTCCCGGGCGTGCTGTTCGCCAACCGCCCGATCAAGCTCACGGAGCCGACGCTCTACGACCTCGCGCCAACGGTGCTCGCCTTCCTGGGTTTCGACGACATCCGCCTGCGGAACGAGGACATGGACGGTAAGCCGCTGTTCTAGCGCGCCCAATCGGCAGCAGGGTTCAGCAACTCGACAACCCTGCGCTTGCAGTGAGCAGGGGAGCGGAGGTACTGGGGAGCCGACGGGGCGGAGACAGTCCGCAGGTTCGAGCGTTCAGAGGTTCCAAGCCTGCTGGGGGTTGCGCCGTGGCGTTGTCCTCATGGTCGACGAGGTCGGCGGCCTCCTCTGTACGCATTTGAAGCATCCCCCCCCTGCTGGATACGTCTGCCTGCCGTTGATGGCCAAGGGAGACGTTCTTGGCCTGCTTCACATCCGGAACCGGGCGGAGGAGATACGAGGGGACGCGGCCCGGACGGAGCGGCCCTGGGAGGACGTCTCCGCGACGTTGTCCGAGATGCTGTCCCTGTCGTTGTCGAACATCAGGCTCCGGGAAAACCTCAGCAACCAGTCCATCCGGGATCCGCTGACCGGGCTGTTCAACCGGCGGTACGTGGAAGAGAATCTTCAGCGTGAAATCTCGCGCGCGGCCAGGAAAAAGGAACCCGTCGGCGTCGTCATGATCGATATCGACCATTTCAAGACCTTCAACGATCTCCACGGCCACGCGGCCGGGGACCGTGTGCTCGTCGAGCTGGCCGGCTTCTTACAGTCGCAAATGCGGGGCGCGGACATCGTCTGCCGCTACGGCGGCGAGGAATTCACCCTGATCCTCCCCGAATGCACCCTGGACAACACCATCCGGCGAGCGAATCAACTGGTCGCCGACGCGAGGCAGACGACGGTTCAGGACGGCGGCCGGACCCTTGGCCACATCACGCTGTCGATGGGAGTGGCGGCGTACCCCGAGCACGGGGCGAACCCGGCCGCCCTTTTGGCTGCGGCCGACGCGGTCCTGTACAAGGCCAAACAGGCCGGCCGCGACCGCGTCGTCTCCGCGTGAAGAGAGCCGGCCGAGCGCCGTCGGCCACCGGGTTGAGGCCGGAATTGCCTCGTCGCTCCACTCCTCCCAATGAAAAGGAATGCGTGGGCCGCCGCGGATGCAACGAGCAGGGGTGCAGAGCTCTTGAGGCTTCGAGCTTTCGGACCTTTGGACCATTCGACGGTCATCTAGGCCGCCGGCGCCAGGGACGCGTTGCGTCCGGACATGCAGCCGTATTAGAGTTCGTAAGTCCGAGACGTCGGCTGAGGAGACACCGGCCTTGACCAACCCGACCGACCAACCCTACCCGCCGGGGCAAGAGCCGCAGTCCGCCGCGGGTGATTTCTCTCAGGCGAACCTCCCGCTTGCCAGGCATCTCATCGACATGGGAGACCTCCGCAAGGCACGCCTCATGCTCGAGCAGCTCGTGGAGATGGCGCCAAACGCGGAGACGCTCGTGGCGCTGGCGAGCCTCGAAATCGACAACCCGAAGAGGCAGGCCAGCGCACTCGACCACGTCAAGCGTGCCCTGGAGCTGTCGCCTCAGCTCACCGAGGGGTGGCTGATGCTTGCGAACTACTGGAGTCTGAGGGGACAGGTCGACAAGCAGAAGCGCTGCCTCGAGAAGATCCTGACCTACGACAAGACCAACCGTGACGCGCGAGACGCCATCGAGCTGATCGTTACCAATAGATGAAGCCGCACTCCCCCCGGGACAAGCGCCCTGGGGGGAATCTGGCACCCGCAGCGCAACAACAGGGAGGAAGACATGTCCGACCACGGCTTTTGGGTCGAGGAGCTCCCGGTGGCAATCACGGTGACCGACGTGGCCGGGATCATCGTCGCCATGAATGCCCGCTCACGCGAGACGTTCGCGGAGGACGGCGGAGGCGCTCTGATCGGCAGAAGCGTCTTCGACTGCCACCCGGAGGCGGCGCGCACGAAGACCATGGCGCTGTTCGAAGGGCGGCAGCCCAATCACTACACGATCAGAAAAGGCGGCCAGACGAAGATCATCCATCAGCTCCCCTGGTACCGCGAAGGACGCTTCGCCGGCTTTGTGGAGATCTCGATCCCGATCCCCGACGAACTCCCCCACTTCGATCGCGATTGAGCGACAGTTGAGAGTGAAAAGTTAAGAGTGAAGAGTTGAACAACCAGCGCGCCAGCGGTTGACGCTCTCGCCGCCAGTCTCCGACTCTTCACTCTTCACTTTGAACTCTTAACTCGCCTCTAGTGGGTCGTATCCTCCTGGTGGATCAGGTACCGCTTGATCTTCTGCGTCGTCGTCTTCTCGAACTCCCCTTCCTTGATCCGCACGCGCCTGAGTTGCTTGTATAGGGGGAGTCGGCGGTTGAGGTCGCGGATTTCCTTGTTGATGACGTCCTCGATCCACTCGCGGGTGATTTCCGTGCCGCTCTTCTCGGCGTGCTGGTAGATCGTCTCCGCGTTCGGGACGACCATCACGCAGATCTCCTCGTCGCCCGTCGGACCTCGCGCACCGTAGACGACCGACTCGAGGACGAACGGAATCGCGTTGACCTGGTCCTCGAGTTCCTCCGGAAAAACGTTCCTGCCGTTGGAGGCGACGATGACGTTCTTCTTGCGCCCCGACACGTGCAGGAACCCGTCCGAATCGAGGAATCCGTAGTCCCCCGTGTAGAACCAGCCGTCTCTCAGGAACTGCCTGGTGGCCTCCTCGTTCTTGTAGTACCCGAGCATCACCGAGGGGCCCCGCACGACGATCTCGCCGCGCCCTTCGTCGTCCGGGTCCGCGATGCGAATCTCCAGGTTCGGCAAAGGAAGCCCCGCCGCGTCGTCTCTGAACTTCCGCATCCGGTTGAGGGCGACAATGGGCGAGGTCTCGGTGAGACCGTACCCCTGGAGGAGCGTAAAGCCGAAGGCCCGCATACCCATGGAGATCTCCGGGTTGGGGGCGGCTCCGCCGACGATCAGGATGCGGATCGCCCCGCCGAGCTTCTGGTGGATGGCCGCGAACATCCTCCTCCGCACACCTTCGATCCCGACGGCCTCCGCGGCGCTCGCCACTCCGGCCATCGGCTTGACGAGCAGCGAGGCGAGCCTCTTCTCGGCCACCCCCGCCTGGATCCGCTTGAACATCTTGTCGTAAAGCAGCGGGACGGCCAGCAAGATCGTCGCGCGCACCTTCTGCAGGTCCTCCACGACGGTCTTGAGCGAGCGCGCGAAGTGTACCGAGGCGCCGACGGTGAGCGGACACAGCAGGCCGCACGTACACTCGTACGTGTGGTGGATGGGCAGCACCGACAAGAAGCGGTCCTCGGGCAAGAGCTCAACCATCGACAGCATCGCCATCAGGTTGGCCGCGATGTTTCGCTGCGAAAGCATGACGCCCTTGGCGCGCCCCATCGCGCCGGATGTGAACACGATGACCGAGACCGCATCTGGGTCGAGCCGCGGGAAGGCATCGCCCCGTACCTCGCCCGTCTCGCCGGCGATGAGCTGCTCCATCGAGTGGACGCGCCCCGCCCGCTCCGCGAGGTCCATGTCCACGAAGACCTTGAGCCCCTTGACCGTCGGCGCGATGGTGAGCACGGTGTCGCGCATCCCCTCCGAGAACACCACAGCCTTCGCGTCCGACGCGTGGAGGATGGTGACGATCTCGTTCTCCTTGAGGCTCTTGTCGATCGGGATCACCACGAAGTTGAACGTCGTCGCAGCGAAGTAGGCAACCGCCCATTGCACGCGGTTCTCGGAGATCACCGCCACGTGGTCGCGCTCCTCGAGCCCGATCTTGCGGAGCGCCCGTCCGAACCGGACCGCGCCGTCCATCAGCTCCTGGAACGTCAGCCGGCGGATCGGCGTTTCGTTGAGGTCTTCGAGTGCCAGTTTCGTCCCATGGCGCTCCGCCGACCCGCGCAGAAGATCCTGCAGTGACTCGAGATGAGGGACCTTGTACAGCGGATACTCTTCGTTGAGCGTCTTCATCGCCGCCTCCGCTGCGTCGTTTCAGAATGCCGGGGTTCAGGCTAGCACACCGGGTTGGGCCCCGTTTGCAAGTTCGAAGGTTCGGTTCATCCGGG
>PMLC01000093.1 GCA_003158745.1 Acidobacteriota bacterium | reverse complement strand
CGATCGTTGATACCTGGATCGCAATCTTCTCGGTTCCGCGGAGGATCTCAAGCGCGACGCTCGCTCCGATGGGGTGGTGGTAGAGGTTGACCCCGAAACGACGGACGTCCTCGACGACCGTACCGTCCTCGGTCAGGATCAAGTCCCCGATCCGGAGGCCCACCTTGGTCGCGGGTCCGTCGGGGTCGAGGTCCGACACGATTACGCCCCAGGCCTGCGGCAGCTTCATCGCCGCTGCCATTTCCGGGGACACCGTTTGAACCTGGACCCCGATCACGGAGCGGCGCACACGGCCGTTGGCTCGCAGTTGGTCCGCGATATAGCGCACCGTGTTGCTGGGTATGGCAAGGCCGACGCCCTCGCTTCCGCCCGACTGGGTGAGGATCATCGTGTTGATCCCGACCACCAGGCCGCTGGAGTCCACTAGCGGGCCGCCGGAGTTGCCAGGGTTGATCGGCGCGTCCGTCTGCACGTAGGCCGGGATGTCGTCCGCCCTCAGCTGGCGGGCCAGGGCGCTGATGACGCCCATCGTGACCGTGTTCCCCAGCCCGAGTGGTGATCCGAACGCGAGCACGACCTGGCCTTGCCTGAGCCGATCCGAATCGCCGAGCTTGAGCGCCTTGAGGTTGTGGGGCGCGATCTTGAGAAGAGCGAGGTCGGTCGCGGTGTCGGTCCCGATCAACTCCGCGTCGAGCTTCACCCCTTGCGGCTTGATCAGGGACGACGGCCCGGGCACGCCACTCGCGCCCGGGACCAGCACCTGAATCCGCGTGGCCCGGGCGACGGCGTGTGCGTTCGTGACAATGTAGCCGTCGGGGTCCACGACAGTTCCCGAAGCTGTCCCCTGCTGTTTCGTAAACACTTCGTACTGTCCCTGTCCGACGCCGTACCCGCTCACGAAGATCTGCACTACCGAGGGCGCCACCTGCTCAACGATCCGAGCGAACGAGCTGCTCACGGCCTCCAGGGTCTCAACGCCGCCCGCAGCGTGCGGCGGAGCGGGTTCGGCCAGCGCTCGCGAACTCGACACCACCAGAGCCGCAACAGACACAACCGTGGTCAATCTCACCAAGCGCATCGGACTCTCCCCTGCCCTTCCGGGAACGCCAGACGAACAGAAAAACAACGCCCCCCGCGTGTAGACGCCATCTCGACCCAAGAGGATACATGGGAGCGAGCGACACAGCAAAGTCGGTGGCGACGACACCGCGTCGCATGAGAGACCGTGGTCCGTGGTCCGAAAAGAGCAGCAGAGGAGCGGAGGTGCAGGGGAGCAGAGGAGGGAGACACCGACGGTTTGTCGTTTGCTCCTCCGCTCCCCTGCACCGCTGCCCCTCTTTCGTCGATGTTGGAGGGCGGCGTGAGATTGCGCCACAATGGAGCGGTGACCGTGGTCGCCCTCGCGGGCTTGTTCGTCGCGGCGATGGTCGCGGGTGCGGTGAACTCGGTGGCCGGCGGCGGCAGCCTGATCTCGTTCCCGTCCCTGGTGGCGTACGGCGAGTCCGCGATCGTCGCCAACGCCACCAACACCGCGGGGATCTGGCCCGGCTCCCTGTCGAGTGCCCTGGCCTACCGCCGTGACACTGAGTTGCACGCCGACGTCATGGTGATGCTGCTCCTGCCGAGCGCGGTCGGCGGCCTGCTGGGCGCGTTCGTTCTTGTGATCACGCCGCCCGCGCTGTTCGACCACATTGTGCCGTTCTTGGTGCTCTTCGCGACGTTGCTCTTCGCGATGAGGGGCGCGATCTCGCGCTGGACCGGGGCCTCTGATCGCGGCGCGGAGGGCATAACTCTTGGCGGACGGATCTGGGGTTTCCTCTTCCAGCTCTTCGTCGCGACCTACGGAGGCTACTTCGGGGCCGGGATCGGCATCCTGATGCTTGGCTCGCTCTCGGTGATGGGTCTGCGCGACATCCACCGCATGAACGCCCTCAAGACCATCCTCGGGACGTTGATCAACGTGATCGCCTTCGTGTTCTTCGCTTTCAAGGGGCTGGTCGTCTGGCACCTCGCGGCACTGATGGCCGCGGGAGCGATCGTTGGCGGGTGGGTCGGCGCCCGCACCGCCAAGCGCCTGAATCCGCGATTCATCCAGGCGTTCGTCATCGCGGTCGGTGTCGCCGTTTCCGCCTGGCTGTTCTTCAAATAGGCGCCAGGCACGGGGTTGACGCGGTTGTGAAGCAGAGGAGCGGAGGTGCCGAGGAGCAGAGGAGCCGGAATTGTTCACAGGTTCGCAGGTTCGGAGGTTCGCAAGTTCAGAGGCAGCGAGACGATCGGGAAGAAGGTAGACGTGAGAAGGCAGAAGGAAGACAAGAAACGTGTTCTGCCGTCCGTCGTTCCTTCCCCGTCTCCCTTCTTCCGTCGTCCCATTTCCCGGCAAAGGAATGCAGGGCCTCGAAGCACGGCGGGTAGTCGCGCCACCGAGAGTGGGCCAGATGCTAGGAGGACGAGGCGGTCGGACCGGAGCATAGCCGGAGGCTACATGAGGATGCGTACGGACGAGCGCAACGCACAGACGAGACGCGGCTCTGCCGCGGCTCGCCGGGGGGCACGAGGGGTCAAGAGCGGCCGGGTGGGCGGTGGAGCGGCCGCGGGACCCCCCGCCCGGATAGATGGTCCGCTATCGGCGGCGCCTAGGAGGAGGCACGGCGGATGAGGACCAGACTCCCCAGGAGCAGAATCCAGGCATTCACGTAGGCCCACATCAGGAAGAGCACCACGCTCCCCAGCGTGCCGTAGAGCTGTGCACCCTGCCACAGGCGCGGCACCATCTCCGAGAACCCCTTGCTGACCGCCAGCCAACCGAGGGAGGCGCCCAACGACGCGAGCGCGACTCGCCACGATCTCACCCGCTGGATCGGTGCGACTCGGTACATAAAGTACGTCGCCCCGAACAGGATCGCTCCCATCAGGACCACGCGCAGCGCAGCAAATGCCGACAGGGAGAGGTCGGAGAGCTCCGGGAGATCGAGCAGGCCCCGCTCGATGGACGGAGCGATGAACAAAAGCAGTGCGGTCGCGACTAACGCGACCACCCAAACGACGAGGAGCGCGGCAGCCCCGAACGTGAAGTGCCACGGCGCGTCGCCGGTGTCGCGGCCGCTCACCGCGGCCCTAATGGCGCGCAGGCAGGTCGACATGAAGTTGAACGAGGTCACAACCGTCAGCAGGGAGCTGGCGGTGAGCCAACCAGTGCTCGCGGAGGATCGCGCCCAGCGGAAGACGTCGACCGGGCTAATGCGGGCTTCCTCGGGCAGTACGCCGCTCAGCACCTGTTCGAGCTGTGCCGAGAGGTCGAGCGGCAGCCAGCGTCCCACGAGGGTGATCGTCGCCGCCATCAGGGGGACCAGCGTCAGCGCCAGAAAGAACGCCAGTTGCGCCGCGAACCCCGTGAGCAGCGTGAACCGCTGCGTCGCGCTCTTCAGTAGCCCGGTCGCCATGTGCGGACCACTTATACCAAAGTTCTTGTCGCCGGGACCACCGCCATGTCGGCGCGCCCCTGGCGGCCGGGGCGAGCCCATATGGCCCATGAGGAATACCAAGCCGCTCCCTGTCGTTACCTTCATGCGACCTAGCGGCCGTTCTTCAGATCGGGAGGACGCACCATGGCATTCCACGCGTACGCGGCAAAGAAGGCGAAGGCGCACCTGAAGCCGTTCGACTACGAACCCAAACCGCTGGGCGAGCACGACGTCGAGATCGCAATCACCCATTGCGGGGTCTGCCACAGCGACGTGCATCTCGTCGACGGCGACTGGGGAGACCACTTCCCGGTCGTTCCGGGCCACGAGATCATCGGCACGGTCGTCGCAGGCCGGAAGTTCAAGAAGAGCGAGCGCGTCGGGGTTGGCTGGCAGTGCAACTCGTGCGGCGAGTGCGAGTACTGTCGGGCGGGCGAAGAGGTTCTTTGCGCCGCGAATGCGGCCACCTGCCAGGGGAACTTTGGCGGGTTCGCGGACCTCATCCGCGTGAACGAGCGTTTCGCGTTCCGTATCCCGGACGCCCTCCCGAGCGAGACCGCAGCGCCACTGCTGTGCGGCGGAGTCACGGTGTACACACCCTTGCGCAACTTCGCGTCCGCGGGCAGCCGCGTCGGCGTCATCGGGATCGGCGGCCTCGGCCATCTGGCCCTGCAGTTCGCAAAGGCGCTCGGGTGCGAAGTGACAGCCTTCAGCAGGAGTGTGGACAAGGAGCGGGAAGCGCGGCGGTTCGGCGCCGCCCACTTCGTCACCGGTGCCCCGCGCAAGGGCTCGCTTGACCTCATCCTCAACACCGCGCATGCGGCGCCCGACATGGGCGTGTACCTCGGCGCGCTGCGCCCAAAGGGCGTGTTCTGTCAGCTCGGCGCCGCACCGGACCCGCTGTCCGTGCCTGCGTTCGCGCTTATCGTCGGCTCGCGGACCGTCACCGGGAGCGCCATCGGCAGCCCGGCCGTCATCCGCGAAATGCTCGAGGTCGCGGCTCGCCATGGGGTGGCGGCGAAGACCGAGGGTGTGCCGATGCGCGAAGCCGACGCCGCGCTCGACAAGACCAGGAAGAACGCGGCGCGCTATCGGATGGTCCTCGCGAACTGACCAACGCAATCGGACGGGTGAGGCGGCAGCAGAGGGGCAGAGGTGCACGGGAGCAGAGGAGCAAGCGACAAACCGTCGGTGTCTCGCTCCTCTGCCCCTCAGCCCCTCCGCTCCTCTGCCGGTTCCTCGGGTCCCCGGGCTACTTCACTCCTGCGAGGAACCCGTCCATCGCCGCGTTGAACTCGTCCGGTTTGTCCATCATGATCCAGTGGCTCGTCCCAGCGATCACCTTCACCGGGAGCCTGGGCACGAGCTTTTGCAGGCTACCCGGCGTCTCGTTTTCCGGCGTCACGATCGTGAGCATCGGGCCCGGAAAACCGGCAATCGCAGGGATCGGCTCGTTCGATGCAATGCCGCGCGCAGTAGCGGCGACGACTGCCCGCGGCGTTCTCTTCACGCTCGCCATCACCTGCTCCCGTACCTGCGGCGAGGCCGCGCTCAGCATCCCGCCGAACCACGAGGCCATGAAGGCGTCGTAGGTGCCCGGCTCCATCTTCGCGAGCCACTGTTCCTCGATCTCCTTCCGGGGAAATCTCGAGAGGTCGCCGGCAGGGTCGTCGAAAAGCAGGCCCGCGACCATGGCAGGGTGCGCGGCCGCAACCGCGGCGATCACGTGCCCGCCCATGCTGTGGCCCACGAGCACCACCCGTCCGAGGCGGAGCCCCTCGACGACCGCAGCCACGTCGCCGGCGAACGAGCCGATCGAGTAGTCGGCCGCGGCAGACGGCGCCGACTCGCCCATCCCGTGGAGGTCGAGGGCAACGGCGCGCCGGGACCCCCGGAGGTGGGCGAGCTGTGCGGCCCACACCGCGCGGTCACCCGCGAGGCCGTGGACGAACACCACGGGGACGCCGCCGGAGCCGCCGTCCTCCACGCGGAGCTGCCCGCTCGGGCCCTGAACCCACCGGAGACGCGGCGCACCCGGCGGCCGTGGGCCACCGGAGCCAGCCACCGGCGAATCGCCCGCGACAGCCACGGCCGCGGCGACTGCCGACATTGTGATGATCACAACAGATAGAAGTCTGATCGTGGCGAACCTGCAAGTCGTCATGCGCTCTCCCTCCGCCGGTACGCCCTCCCCCGGTGGCTCGGGGTGTAGGCCCCATCCGAGACCAGATCGGCGGGAACCTGCTGTCGGGGGAGGAGCCTCACACCGAATGCTAGGGCTTGCGCGATCGGGCTGTCAAACCCGATCTCCACTCCTGAGCTGCCGCTTCGACGTCTCGTTCTGGATCGGATCGATGAACGAAATCCGCACCGTCGGCCGGCGTACCCTTGACCGAGCGGCCTGCTGTGCGGCCGCCGGAGGAGCGCGAGCATGGCACACAGAATTTGTCCCTGGTGGCTCGGGTACTGGCTGGTGAGCCCTCTTCGGAAGCTGCGCGAGAACCCGAGCAAGGCCCTCGCGCCCTTCGTGCGCGAAGGGATGGTGGTGCTCGAGCCCGGACCCGGCATGGGTTTCTTCACGCTCGCGGTGGCCCGTCTGGTCGGGCCTGAAGGCCGGGTGGTGGCGGTCGATCTCCAGCCCAAGATGCTGGCCAGCCTGGAACGCCGCGCGAGCCGAGCCGGTCTTCGGGACCGGATCGAAACCCGGAGAGCCGAACCCGCCACGCTCGGAGTCGCCGATCTGGACGGGCTTGCTGACGTCGCCCTCGCCCTGTACGTCGTTCACGAATTGCCCGACCCCGCCGGCTTCTTCGGCGAGATCCACGCCGCGCTCAAGCCGGGCGGCTCGCTCCTGCTGGCGGAGCCCAAGGGGCACGTCTCCGAGGCCGACTTCGGAGCCTCCGTGGCAACAGCCCAGCGCGCCGGATTCCGCGCCTCCGGAGACCTCCCGGGTTTCTGGGGCCGGACCGCCGTCCTCGTCAAGCGGTAGTTACCGACTGGGACGCCGTCTCTCATCGCCGGCCACAGCGTCAGCTCTCCTGCAACCTCATCAGGAGACCCGCGTAGAATGAGCGCTGGGAAGGGCTCTCTCAGGACGTGCGGAGATCTTGCAACGCCCGGAATCCAGCCAGGCGTCGATCGAGACACGGAGGGAACGATCATGGCGCGACATCACCTCACTCTTGGCGCAGCGGCGTGCCTGCTTCTGGCAGCCATGGGTGCATCGGCTCAGAGCGTTCCACCCACCGACCCACCGGACGAGAGCTTCTACTCGAAGAGCCTCCATTTCACCAACCGAGGGATCGAATTCGTCTACTCGAAGGAGCAGGGCGGTCTCGAGCAGATCACCGGCCTTTCGGCCTCCGAGGTGGGATGCGTGAAGGCCAAGTGCCATGCGACCACCTGCGACATGTGCCACCGGAAGAACATCGGGGGCAAGGCGACGTACTCGCTTGACCCGGCGGTCGCCCAGGCCGCGTGTGAGGGGTGTCACGGCACGCCGGAGAAGGACGATCCCGACGTGCATGCTCGGAAAGGCATGAAGTGCATGAGCTGCCATAGTACGCGGGAGGTCCACGGGGACGGCGTCGCGTACGACAGCTATATGCAACCGGGTGTGCTCGACACCCGCTGCGAGAAGTGCCATTCCGAGATCTCGAACTCCGCGAGCCACACGATCCATCGCACCAAACTCGCCTGCGGCGCCTGCCACACCGCGAAGGTCGGAACGTGCATCAACTGCCACGTCGCCAGGGTGCAGGGCACCAAGGGCGTCAAGATGCCACTCGAGGGGATGCTGTTCCTCGTCAACCACGGCGGACGCGTGACCACGGCCAACCTCCTGACATGCATCTACCGGAGCAAGACCATGATCACCTTCGCTCCGACGTTTTCGCACTCGATCGCCAAGCAGGGACGGGCGTGCGCAGACTGCCACGATTCCGCGATCGTCCGCGGCATCGCCGCCGGGACGTTTGCCCCCGTGACGTGGGCGGATGGCAAGGTCACCAACGTAAAGGGGGTGATCCCCGTCGTCGACCCGCTAGCGTGGCAGCTCCCCTTCCTCACGCTGACGGATGGGAAATGGACACCGCTCGCGGACGCGGCTCCACCGGTGCTGCACTTCTCCGGCACCTGCGCCCCGCTGACCCGAGAGCAGCTCGCGAAGCTCTCCAAAGCCGAGCCGGAGAAGTAGCGAACCGCCCGCGACCGGCCTTGTCAATCCGAGGAGCGGCGCCCGCGGCACGACGCGGGACAACTGACAACGACCGACGATCAGTCTCAATAGCAGGAGCAACTTCTATCGGTAGCTGTCGTCATACCCGTTGCTGCAGGTCCGCACTGCGGCCATAGTGCCTCACTTGACCGACAGCTCGGCGGTGGGCAGGAGTCGCGGCGGACGGCGGTGCTTCGTTGCCTGCTCGAAGGAATAGGCCAGGCGGATCAGCATCCCCTCCGACCACGGCCCTCCGATGAACGTGAGCCCCACCGGCAGGCCGAACACGTACCCTGCCGGCACTGTGATGCTGGGGTAGCCGGCAACCGCCGCGGGCGTGGAGCTGGCGCCGAGGAAGTGATCGCCGTCGATGAGGTCGATCGTCCAGGGCGGTGAGCCGGTCGGCGCAACGATCGCGTCGAGGCGGTGCCCGCTCATCACCGCGTCGAGTCCCTTGGCGCGAGAGAGCTCCCGGCACCTCTTGAGGGCCTTGAGGTACGCCTTGTCGGTCAGCGGCCCTTTCTTCTGCGCCTTCTCCATGGTGTCCTGGCGGAAGTACGTCATCTCGCGGTCGCGGTCCTTCTCGTTGAACGCGATGACGTCGGCGAGGGTGCGGACTCCAGCCCCGGGCGCCCACTCGGCGAGGTAGGCGTTGAGGTTCGCCTTGAACTCGTATAACAGCACCTCGAACTCGGCGTCGTCGAAGTCCCCGGCGTGAGGGATGTCCGCCGGATCCACGATCACGGCGCCCAGCCGTCTCAAGTCCTTGATCGCCTCTTCGGCCAGCTCGTCCGTTTCCGGGCTGTAGCCGAAGAACTTGGCCCGCGCAACCCCGATCCGCGCGCCTTTGAGGCCGTTCGCGTCGAGGAACGAGGTGTAGTCAGCCGCCACCTTGCCGCGGCTCGCGGCAGTCGCGCCGTCAGCGGGGTCCGCGCCGACAAGGACGTTCAAGAGCGCCGCCGCATCGGCGACCGTGCGGGCCATCGGCCCGGCGGTGTCCTGCGTGTGGGAGATCGGAACGATCCCGGACCGGCTCACGAGACCGACCGTCGGCTTGATCCCCACCAGCGAGCTGGCACCCGAGGGGCAGACGATCGAGCCGTCGGTTTCCGTCCCTACGCCAACCGTGGCCAGGTTCGCGGCCACGGCCGCCCCGGTGCCCGAGCTCGACCCACAGGGACTGCGGTCGAGGGCGTAGGGGTTGTGGCACTGACCTCCGCGCCCGCTCCACCCGCTCGATGCCTTCGAGGAACGGAAGTTCGCCCACTCCGAGAGGTTGGTCTTGCCGATGATCACCGCGCCAGCGGCGCGCAGCCGCTCGGCGACGAAGGAGTCCCGAGGCGCCTTGGCGCCGACGAGCGCCAACGACCCCGCGGTCGTCGCCATGCGGTCCGCGGTGGCGATGTTGTCCTTGATCAGGACCGGAACGCCGTGCAGCGGCCCGCGAGGACCCGTGGAGTTGCGCTCCGCATCGAGGGAGGCTGCAGCCGCGAGGGCATCCGGGTTGACCTCGATCACAGACTTGAGGCTCCCGTCCAACGCGTCGATCCGCGCGAGGTACGCTTCGACCAGCGAGCGGGCGCTTCTCTTGCCGGCGCTCATCTCGGCCTGGAGCTGGGCGATCGTTGCCTCTTCGAGCTCAAACGGTGCGACGCGCGGTACCGTCGAATCGGGTTCCGCCCGGAGCGTCGCCGGCACCGCTGCGCCGGCGGCCACGGCGAGGGAGCCCGTCAATCCGGCCTGGAGCAGCTCACGCCTGTTCATGCCGGCTTGATGTCGAGAGCCAGGCTTCCTGCCTTCACTCATGGCTCAATTCCCTTCGCGACCAGTTTACCGCGGCAGCAACGACACACGGATGGTTCGTCAGGGGATCGCCGGCAAAAGACATGCCCGGAAGGCACTGCTATGCGTTCGCGCGCTGCAGAAATGTCGTCAGCCGCGCCCTGGCGCCGTCGTGCAGGCCGGCGAACGTGACGCCCACCCCGGCGAAAGGCTCCCGCCTCACCGAGGTGCGGCGCACGACTTTCGCGTGCCCGACCACGGGAAGCGTCGAGCCGGGCAGCCCCATCTCGAAGACGAGGATCGTACCCGGCTGATACGCTTCCGTCACCCTGAGCAGCATGCCGGAGGAGGATATGTTCACCGTGCGGCACCCGACAGACTCTCCGCGCCCTTCGGCGACCGGCATGACGCGGACAGGCAACTCGATAGGGAGCCGGGGGGCAACTTGGAGAAGATCCTCAAGAACGCCAGGCAGCCGAAGCGGCGCCTCCCCCCACGTCAGAACCTTGTTGGCCCCGCGCCCGAGATAGGTCTCCGCCTCCGCCTTCGCGCAGTCCTCGGTGAGCAGCACGACCGCCGAATTGCGGCATGGGCACGCAGGCCGCCGGAGGCTGGCAAGGAACCCGACCATCGGAGCGTCACCTAGGGGGTACGCGACCACCAGGCCATCGTAGTGGCCGGCCGAGGCGAGCTCGAGCGCCTCGGACCAGTCGTCCGCGCCCACGGTTACCACCGCCTCCAGGGGTGCGAGCGCATCGCACACTCTCTCCCGAGACTCGGGATCGAGACCAACCGGAAGGACTGTGTACCAGTTCACGGCGCCCGATTCGACCATGGGCCCCCTCTATAAAGAAAGGATGACCCCACTCGCCACCCCGGGAAAGTGACGCACCTCACACGAAGCACCGCGCCCCGAGCGGCCGGGACTGGGCCCCGTAGGCCTGATACCAATCGCCGTCCGCCGTATTGGAATGACTGCGAGGCCCCGGAGGGGTCGAAGCCGTCCCGTCCCCGCCCACATGTCACTGCGAGGAGCGAATCCCGCCGTCGCGGGACAGGTCAACGAAGCAGTCTCGCCAACTTCCGCGGGTTCGCCGCGTCGCCGCTTCGCGGCTCCTCGCCATGACAGTAGTTCCCCACGGCCCCCTCGCGGTACTCGAGGTTGCATCGGCGCCCCGGATCGGGAAAGATGGGATCCTCGGGGAGGGAGCGTGAGGGAGAGCCGACCGTACCGCGGGCAGGGCGCTATCGGCAACTTCGGACTACCGGGCGCCCGTCCGTCGCCTGACCTGGCCGTGTTGCTCGCCGTCCTGTTCGTGACGTACGCGCTGCAGTTCTTCGAGGCAACCGCGATCGTGCCCGCCCTGCTGCGTCTCACGCCCGCGGTCTGGCGCCTCGGCTACCTCTGGCAGATGGCAACCTACGCACTGGTCGGTTTCGGTGGTCCGAGCCCGTGGATCCTGCTCGAGCTGCTGATCGTCTTCTGGTTTGGACAGGACGTTCGGACAAGGCTTGGCCGCCGCCGTTTCTGGGCCATCCTGGCGTCCTCCGTGGTGGTCTCGGCGGCGTTTGCGATCCTGGTGCAGCTCGGCGCCGGCGCGGCCATGGGTGCGAGTCCTACCGCCATCCCGTTCCAGCTCATGCAGGGTCAGCGGATCCTGATCGCGGTCCTGGTCGCAGCGTTCGCGACCCTGGCAGGAGACGCCACGATCCTGCTCTTCTTCGTGCTGCCGCTCAAGGCTCGCTGGTGCCTCTGGCTCGCGATCCTCCTTGCGTTCGTGGCCTACCTCGGCAGCAAGGACCTGGCAGGCTTCGCCGGCATCTGCGCCGGAACCGGCACCGCCGTTGTGGCCTTGTCGCGCTCGTTCTCCAGCCACCGCCTCCGCGCACGATGGCTCGAGTGGCGGCGGCGGCGAATCACCCGAAAACTCGATCGTATGGCGAAGCGTCGCGGACTGCGGGTGATACGGCGCAACGACGACTCCGGCGGGCCGACGATCCACTAAAGGCAGGCCCAGGGGCCAGACCGGGATGGCGGCCGAGATCGCCGCTCAAGTGCGCGCCGGCCGTAACTACTCGCTCTCGATCCGCCGCGGTGACACCAAGCAGTTGCGTCCGTCGGGCACCGCGCTGTCGTGGCACCTGCAAGGCGTGCGCCGCAGTGAGACCAGCGAGACTGGCAAGACAACGGGAGGAACGACGAGCCAGCTCGGAGTCGAGTTCCTGGAGGTCTTTTCAAGCGACCGGGAAGATGTCGAGGAGTTCATCGGCCGCCACCTGAGGGGCGTCTCCCACGCCCTCGACTGACATCAAATCCAAAACTCGCTGCGAGGCCCAGGGCCGACGGCCCTTGGGCGGGGCTCATTCGCCTTCTGGTTGGGGCGGCTGCGGCCCAGGCACGATCCCCGCAATGTCCGGATCTACGTCGCTTTCGGACGCAGGCCGTTCGAGCTTCTCAGTAGCGCGCTGGACGCGCCGTTCAGCCTTCTCCTTCTGCCGCTGCTGCCGCGCACGCTCACGCTCGCGCTTGGCAATCGAGGCCCCGCGGTTATAGGCCAAGGTCCCCTCCTCGCACATCGACACGCTGGCGTCGAAGTCGACGCCGGCGGTCCGCCGCATCCGCCGCCCGGCTCCTGCATGGGCCGCGAAAGGATGAGGCTAGCACACGACGGCCGGATGACGAAATGCGATTCGTTCGCACTGTCAACCGGGCCGGGGTATCGTAGGGCTCGTGGAGGGCACCCGATGAGACGCGTGTTTCTCTTCGTGCTTTCGCTCGTGGCCGTGCCCCTGCTCGCGGAGACCGGGCCGCCCAGGGGCTACTACAGGTTCCCGACCATCCACGAGGATGTGGTCGTCTTCACCGCCGAGGGCGACCTCTGGATGGTCGCAGCATCGGGCGGAGCGGCACAGCGGCTGACGACACACCCGGGAGAGGAGAGCCATGCCGCAATCTCCCCGGATGGGACGATGATCGCATTCTCGGCTTCGTATGAAGGCCCGACCGAGGTCTTCACCATGCCCCTGGCAGGCGGCCTCCCGACCCGCCGGACGTGGGAGGGCGGCGATGCCTTGGTCGCGGGCTGGACCCCTGACGGCCGGGTGCTCTACGCGACGCGCCACTACTCCACGCTGCCGAGTGAGCAACTGGTCGCGCTCGACGTCCGCAGCGGGGCTCATCGGCTTCTCCCGCTGGCGCAGGCCAGCGATGGTTGCTACGACCCGGACGGCAAGACGCTGTTCTTCACGCGGCTTCCGTTCCAGGGCAGCCACACGAAGCGGTACCGTGGAGGAACAGCCCAGAACGTCTGGGCGTTCGTCGAGGGAGGCGCCGAGGCGATCCCGCTGACCGCCGACTTCACCGGTACCAGCAAGAACCCGATGTGGTGGAAGGGCCGGGTGTACTTCGCAAGCGACCGCGACGGCACGATGAACCTCTGGTCCATGGACGAGCGCGGGGCCGACCTCAAGCAGCACACGCACCACGTGGGACTGGACGTGAAGTCCCCTGCCCTGGACGCCGGTCGGATCGTCTACCAGCTCGGAGCGGACATCCACCTCTACAACGTCGGGGCGGATCACGACAGCACCGTGCCGATCTCGCTCGCCACCGACTTCGACCAGCTTCGCGAACGCTGGGTCGACAAACCGATGGACTACCTCAGCGCATCTCATCTCTCGCCCAGAGGCGATCGCGTCGCGCTGACCGCCCGCGGTCAGGTTTTCGTCGCACCCGTCCTGCAGGGCCGTCTCGTCGAGGTCACCAGAAGCTCCGGCGTCCGCTACAGGCAGGCCCGCTTCCTGCCGGACGGGAAGTCGCTTGTCGCGCTCTCCGACGAGAGCGGCGAGGTCGAATGGTGGCGTCTGCCGGCCAACGGCGTCGGCGCGCCCGAGCAGCTGACACGCGACGGCACCGTGCTCCGCTTCGACGGGGTCCCGTCCCCGGATGGCGCCTGGATTGCGTCGTACGACAAGAACTTCGTATTGTCGCTCTACAACATCCCGGAGAAGCGCGCCGTCAAGGTGGCCACATCGCAACGCGGGGGGGTTTCCGACCTTGCATGGTCCCCCGACAGCACGTGGCTGGCCTACGTGGCTCCGGCCGCAAACACCTTCAGCCAGATCATGCTGTACAACGTGACGGACAAGACGATCACGGCGCTTACGGACGACCGCACCGACAGCACGTCGCCGGCGTGGAGCCCGGACAGCAAGTGGATCTACTTCCTCTCCGACCGCCACCTGGAGTCGGTGGTGGCGAGCCCCTGGGGGCTCCGCCAGCCGGAGCCGTACTTCGCGAAGCCGACCAAGTTGTATGCGGTCGCGCTCGCACCAGGCCTGCGGTTCCCGTTCCAGCCCGGCGACGAACTCCAGCCCGAGGCCTCCGAGAAGAAAGACGAGGGCAAGAAGGAGATGGCGAAGCCGGCGCCTGCGGTCACCATCCAGCGAGAGGGGCTCGCAACGCGAGTCTTCGAAGTGCCGGTGGGCCCGGGTGACTACGAGGCGCTGTCGGCAGGTGCGGAGCGCCTCTATTTCCTCTCTCATGACGTCGGCGACGAGGGGAAGGCCAAGCTGCTCGCGTTCCCGATCACCAACAAGGATCCCAAGCCCAAGACCCTGTTCGAGGACGTCAGGTCGTACGAGCTGTCGGCGGACGGAAAGAAGCTGATGATCCGCAAGGAGGACGCGCTTGCGGTGTTCGACGCGTCGGCGGACAAGGTGGAGCCGGCGGACGCGGCCGTCAACCTCAAGGCGTGGCGCTTCCCGATCCAGCCCCGGGAGGAGTTCCGACAGATGTTCCGCGAGGCCTGGCGGCTCGAGCGCGACTACTTCTACGACCGCAGGATGAACGGCGTTGACTGGCCGGGGATGCTCGCCAAGTACCAGCCGCTCGTGGACCGCGTCTCGGACCGCGCGGAGCTTTCCGACCTCCTCTCGCAGATGGTCGGGGAGCTGTCGGCCCTCCACATCTTCGTTCGCGGAGGCGACCTGAGGAAGGGCAAGGACTCGATAGCGCCCGCCTCGCTCGGGGCCCAGCTCGCGCGCGACGAGAAGGCCGGCGGCCTGCGTGTCGCCCACATCTACCGTTCCGACCCGGACTACCCCGACCGCCTCGCCCCGCTCGCCCGGCCCGGCGTGGACGTCCACGAGGGCGACGTCATCGAAGCGATCAACGGAGTGCCTGCGCTGTCGGTACCCGACGCGGCGATCCTCCTGCGCGACACGGCCGACCGCCAGGTCTTGCTGCGCGTCCGGCCTGCACCTCCAGGCGCCGCCCGCGACGTCATCGTCACCCCCATCACGCCCGACCGAGAGACCGGCCTGCGCTACGACGAGTGGGAGTACACGCGCCTGACGCGCGTCGAGGAGCTGGGGCACGGCCATATCGGGTACGTCCACCTGCGGGCCATGGGTGGGGGCGACTACGCCGAGTGGGCGCGCGACTTCTACCCCGTGTTCGACCGGGCGGGGCTCATCGTCGACGTGCGGCACAACCGCGGCGGCAACATCGACAGCTGGATCCTGGAGAAACTCCTCCGCAAGGCGTGGTTCTACTGGCAGCCGCGGGTCGGAGATCCCTACTGGAACATGCAGTACGCCTTCCGCGGCCATCTGGTGGTTCTGGTCGACCAGAACACCGCTTCCGACGGCGAGGCCTTCGCCGAGGGGTTCCGGAGGCTGGGCCTGGGCAAGGTGATCGGCACGCGCACCTGGGGCGGGGAGATCTGGCTTTCCAGCAGCAACCTCCTCGTGGATAAGGGCATCGCCACAGCAGCTGAGAACGGCGTCTACGGGCCGGACGGGGAGTGGTTGATCGAAGGACACGGCGTGGACCCCGACATCGTCGTGGACAACCTACCGGCCGCCACGTTCCGGGGAGGCGACGCACAGCTCGACGAGGCACTGCGTCTGCTTGAGGATCAGATTCGCACCCAACCGGTCCCGCTGCCGCCGGCACCGACGTACCCGGACAAGTCGCTCAGGCCTTCACCGAAACAGGCCGGGACGAGTTGACGTGCATGCGACTCTGTCTTAACCTCGTACCGACTGGAGGACAGTTATGAAGAAGTCACAGATCTTCGCCGTCGGGGTCTCGATTGCGGCCGCCGCATTACTGGCCGTCGCGCCCGCGTTCGCGCAGCTCGACCTGCCGCGCCCGAGCCCCAAAGCCACTGTTTCGCAGACCGTTGGCCTGACCGACATTACGATCACGTACTGCCGCCCAAGCGTGAAGGGGCGCGTCATCTGGGGCGGCCTCGTGCCGTACGATCAGGTGTGGCGCACCGGCGCCAACGAAGCCACCACGATCACCTTCTCGGACGACGTCACCGTCGAAGGGACCAAGCTGCCCGCGGGCACCTACGGGCTCTTCACGATTCCGGGCAAGGACGAGTGGACCGTGGTCTTCAACAAGGGCGCCAAGCAGTGGGGCGCGTACGAGTACAAGCAGGCCGACGACGTCCTGCGGATCAAGGCCACGCCGCACGCCGTCGACGCCCACGAGCTACTCACCTTCATCTTCCCGACCGTCGCCACTGAGTCGGCAACCGTGGCGATCGTTTGGGAGAAGCTCGCGGTGCCGTTCACCGTCAAGGTCGACACGACCACCAAGGTGCTCGCCGCCGCCCGCAAGGCGATCGCGGACGCGAAGCCCGACGACTGGCGTACGAGCTACCGCGCCGCGGCGTTCTGCCTCGACAACAATGTAAACCTCGACGAGGCCAGGACGTGGCTCGCCAAGTCCGTCGCGGTCAAGGAGACGATGTACAACCTCGCCGGCCAGGCCCGATTCCTTGCCCTCGACGGCAAGAAGGCGGACGCGATCGCGCTAGCCAAGAAGGCGATCACGGTCGGCAAGGCCGCCGACCCCAAGGCCGACACCGCGATGGTGGACAACCTGCTCAAGGAGTGGGAGAAAAAATAGGGCGCAGGGCACCGAAAGAGCGGCGGCAGGGGTCCGAACACCCGCGCGGAGGAGCAGAGGAGCCAGAGGAAGTTAAGAGTGAAGAGTCAAGAGTGAAGAGTTGAGAGACAAGACAGGTATGGCTCCCCAAGAACGTGTAGACCAGCGCCCCCAGAGAGACCGTAATCAGAGGTCCGGAGGAGCAGAGGGGAAATGCTGAGGGGGCACCGGCCTCGTCTCCTGCTCCTCCGCTCCCCTGCACCTCTGCCCCTCTGCCGCTAAGGTGACCAGCCTGGACCGTGTCAACGTCTGCTCGCGCTGGTCGTCTCAAGTTGAGAACGGGAAACAACCGTTTGCACCGGAGGTTGAGCGGCATGGCCGCTCGGAAAGGGAAGGGAAAGATGAAGAAGACCGTTTGTGCCGCGCTGCTAGGCACCCTTTTGCTGGCCGGAGGTGTTCTGTACGCTGCCAGCCCCGTCCGGAACGTGAGCGCTACGCGCCACCCGAATCTCGCCGCCGCTCAGAAGTTCAGCCAGCAAGCGTACAACAAGCTCGTCGCGGCGCAGCAAGCGAACGAGTGGGACATGCAGGGGCACGCGCAGAAGGCCAAGGAACTGTTGGACCAGGTCAACGTCGAAATCAAGCTCGCCGCCGAAGCCGCCAACCAGGCCAAGTAGGAACCGCTTCGAAACCCAGACCCGCGCGGGCAGCCGTTTTCGGCCGCCCGCTCGCACACATCCCCCGCCGAACGGGCGGCTCGGGGCGGTGACCGGAGGGCCCGCTGGGATCAGACGCTCGCGGTGATCGCGGGGAAGGGCTTGCGGGAGGCCCTCTCGAACAGCAGCGCGAGAGCGAGGACAGCCAGGCAGCCCACGACGTTATACCAGAGGAACGAGATGCCGCTGAACAGGAAGCACGCTACCACCAGCGCTTCAGCGACGATCGCCGCGACGAACACCGCCGTGCCCGACACGCCCTTGAGGTAGAAGCCGGCGAGGAAGACGCCCAGGATCGTTCCGTAGAACAGCGAGCCAAGGATGTTCACGGCCTCGATGAGCGACCCGAGCCGGCTCGCGTATTCCGCGAAGAGAATCGCGAACGCGCCCCAACCCACCGTGGCGAGCCGCGACACGAGGACGTAGTGCCCGTCTCCCGCGCCCGGTTTCAGCAGTCTCCGGTACACGTCCACGAGCGTCGTCGACGCGAGCGCGTTGAGCTCGGCCGACGACGCCGACATCGAGGCAGCGAAGACCATCGCGAGCACGAGGCCCACGAGGCCCGCGGGCAGGTTGTGCACGACGAAGCTCAGGAAAACGTAGTTGGTGTCGCTGGGATCGGCCTTCGGGTCGGCGGTGCGGATGAGCGAGATCGCCTCTGAGCGCAGTTCGCCGGAGGCAGCGCTGGCGGCGCGGTACGCGGCGACCGCGCCCCCTTCTCGGCCGTCGCCACGCCTCATCGCGGCGGCCAGCTCGCGTGCCCGCGCCTCCTGCGCGCCCCGTGCGGCACGGTACCGGGCCTCCAAGTCGGCGAAGCGCGGGCCCTCCGGCGAAGACCGGACTTTCGCGGTCTCCACCGGGTTGAAGAACACCGGCGGCGCCTGGAACTGGTAGAACGCGAAGAGGGTCGCGCCGACCAGCAGGATTCCGAACTGCATCGGGACCTTGACCATCCCGTTGAAGAGCAGGCCCAGCCGGCTCTGCGTGACGGAGCTGCCGCTCAGGTAGCGCTGCACCTGCGACTGGTCCGTCCCGAAGTACGAGAGCTGCAGGAACGCTCCCCCGATGAGACCCGACCACAGCGTGTACCGGCTCGTGAGGCTGAACGAAGGGTCGATCGCCTTCAGCCTTCCGGCCTTCCCGGCCACCCGCAGCGCGTCGAAGAGCGAGACGTCGGCAGGGAGCAGGGCCACGATCGCCACGAACGCCGCGACCATGCCGGTCAGGATGATCGCGGCTTGCAGCGTCTGCGTCCGGCTCACCGCGCGGGCCCCGCCGGATGTCGTGTAGATCACGACGGCCGCGCCAATGACGAGGACGGTGAGCCGGACGTCCCAGCCCAGGATCACCGAGAGGATCAGCGACGGCGCGAAGATCGTCAGGCCGGCCGCGAGGCCGCGCTGGATCAGGAACAGAAACGCCGCCAGGGTCCGCGTCTTGAGATCGAAACGAGTCTCGAGGTACTCGTACGCCGTGTACACCTTCAACCGGTAGTAGAGAGGCACTGCAACAGCCGACACGACGATCATCGCGATCGGCAGCCCGAGGTAGAACTGGACGAACCGCATGCCGTCCGCGTACGCCTGGCCCGGCGTGGAGAGGAACGTGATCGCGGAGGCCTGGGTGGCCATGATCGAGAGCGCCACCGTCCCCCACCGCATCTCCCTGCCCGCGAGCAGGAAACCCTCCGTGTTCCGGCTACGCCCGCCCTTCCAGATCCCATAGGCGACCATGCCCGCGAGCGCGGCCGCCAGGACGGCCCAATCGACCTGGCTCACTTGAAAGCCCGCGTGAAGAGCGCGAACAACGCGACCAGCGCGGCAAGCGTCCCGGCGACGACAACGTAGAGCGCCTTCCACGAGGCGCCGAACGGAGGAGGCTCGTCGGCAGAGACGGGGACCGGGGTCCGGGGTCCGGAGTCCGGGCCGTCGGGGTCAATCATGCGTTCGACCTCCCCCCAGGAGGTTGACGAACAGGCGTATCGCGCCCGGCACGCCGGCAGGGAGCTGCCTGAAGAACGCGAGCGACGTGTGGACGTAGCTGCCCTTGCCGTAGGGGGCGAAGAGCAAGGCGCCCTGCAGCGGCTTCTCACCCGGGTCGGACATTGCGAGCAACGCCTGGTAGCGCGGGTCCCAGGAGCCGGGGAAGTACAGGCCCCTTTCCTGCACCCACCCGTCAAAGTCCCGAGCGGCGATGGCGTTGGGCGTGGTGAGAAGCGGGTGCCCCGGGACGAGGACCGTCACCGGGGCGGTCTCATCGGTCACCCGATCGCGCGAGAGCTTGAGCGGGAACGGCCCGAGGCGGTCCGTCACGAGACCGCGCTCGGTGTCGTACTGCACCACGAGCGTTCCGCCGTCCTGCACGTACGCTAGAAGCCGCTCCTGGACCTGCGCGAGACGCGGTCGCGTGTTGTAGGCGCGCACGCCAACCACCACGGCCCCGAACGTTACCAGGTCGGCGTCCTCGAGATCGTCGTCCGAGAGCAGCACGACCTGGAATCCGAGCTGGCGCAGTATCGCCGGGATCTCGTCGCCGGGGCCCATCACGTAGCCGACCTTAGTGACGGGGAGCGCGACGTCCACTCTCACGAGCTTCGCGGACGCGGGAGGGAGCAGCAGCTGCGGCGGGATGTGGGCGTGCGAGATCTCGATTTCGCTGCGGGCCGGTTCCTCGCGGTCGGTCATGACGAACGCGTCCACCTCGCCGGTGCTCTCGCCCGCAGGCGGCGTGAGCGTGAAGCGCGCCGCGCGCTCGTCGCCGATCGCTTCGAACGCGAGAGCGACGCGCTCCGGCTCGACGCGCCAGCCCGTCGGCGCCGCCAGCCGCACCGAGGCGGTCGCCTTTGCTTCGTGGGCCCGCGCGGTCACGCGAATCACGTGGGGGCGCGCGTCCGGCAGCACCAGCACCGGCACGCCGAGGTCCACGGTGATCTTGGGGACGATCGCGAGGTCGCGCGTTCGCTCCCCTTCCACCGGATCGGTCCACCGGTGCTGCACCGGCACCGCGTACCGGAGCTCCTGCGTCCCGGCTCGAAGGACAAACGTCGCGAGGACCGCGGGCGGCGTGCGGGGCTGCCCGATGAGCGTCTGATCCGTGACATTGAACAGCCCGATGCCGTGCGGCGCGGCGAGCCAGTACGGCTGGGTGTACGCCAGGTCCTTCGGGAGGTGCACGGCGATCTTCTGCGTGACGGGCTGGTTATTCTCGAGCGGAGTCATCGGATCGCGCGAGCCGCCGCCGATCGCCGCCGGGTTGCCAGGGGCGGGCGTGAACGGCGTTTCGATCCGGACGAGCGTTAGAAGCACGGCGCTGCGGTTCACGGCCAACGCTGTCACCTCGATCATCGATCCGGGCGTGGCCGCCGGGGTGCCGGACATCGCTTCCAGCCATAGGCCGGTGCACATCCCGATCGCCTCGACGAGCTCCTGCCTCTTCTCGGCAACCCATGGACCGCGCTCGAGCGAATCGACCGCCGCCAGCGCTTCGAGCAAGGCCGGAACCGTGGCGGCCGGATCGGTGTCGCGGTACGCGGCGGTCACGCGGGCGATGATCTTCCCGACCGCGGCCCCACCGGGAACCCGGTTCCAGGTGAGGTCGACGCCGTCGAAGAGGTCGGCGGTCGCCGGCGCACCCGCCACCATCTCGAGGTAGTTGGGCAGCGGCCCGCGCCGCGGCGCCGAGCCGAAACCCTGGCTCTTGTGCATGCTCCGCGAGGCCGCGGCGATCTCGCCGAACGACTCGCCGGCCACAGGGTCGTAGGCGCCGAGGTCCACGGTCAGCTGCGGCTTCGCGTCCGCCGGGCGCTGCTCTCCGTCCCGCCGCCAGGCGTTCCACATCAGGCGCTTCGCCTGCCACGGCTCGACGTAGCGGAGCTGGTCGGGGAAACGCTTCGGGTCGGCCGCGGCCGTGAACGCCTCGGCCGCCAGGATCGCCGACGCGGTGTGGTGGCCGTGCCCGCCATCGCCGTTCGGGGGGAAGCGCGTCACGATCACGTCGGGCCGGAACGACCGGATCACCCAGACGATGTCCGACAGGATCTCGTCGTGCCCCCAGAACCGGAGCGTCTCCTCCGGGCCTTTGGAGAAGCCGAAATCCACCGCGCGGGTGAAGAACTGTTCGGCGCCGTCGATCCCGCGCGCCGCGAGCAGCTCCTCGGTCCGGATCACGCCCAGGGCGTCGCCCTGCTCGGTGCCGATGAGGTTCTGGCCGCCGTCGCCGCGGGTGAGGGACAGGTACGCCGTCCGCACCTTGCGGCCCTGGGCGAGCCAGGCGAGCATCGCGGTGTTCTCGTCGTCCGGGTGGGCCGCGATGTACAGCGCGCTTCCCACGACCGCCAGCTTCTCGATCGCGACGCGGCGTCGCGCGGCGTCCGGCGCCGGTGCCGGGGGCTGAGCGACGACATTGAATGCGCAGAGCGCTGCTGCGAGACAGGCAACTGGTGCGAAGCAACGGCGCGAGGTCCTCATCGGGTCTCCCTATCCGTACCGAACGTTATACGCGATCCTGCGGCGAGTGTTCACCCACAACCGAGGTGCAGGCCCTCACGATGTTGAAGTGCAACCCGCCCTCGTTCAATTCCTGCTGGTGAGCGCTAGCCCCACACGGCTCATCCCCGGCACGCGCTCATTTGCCCGCGAAGCTGGTCCGTTCCCGACGCGGACACGCTGGCGAGGCCGGTTGCACCCTGTGCAGCAACGAGCCCGCGGTGTCGGCCGGCGAACCGACCGCCATCCCAGCCATAGCTCGAAGAGGTATGCACCCGTGCGGCATGACTTCCGGGGCTCAGACGCGTCAAGGCCTCAATCGCCCGTCCGGCAACGTAGAATCCTCGCTCCATCCGCGTGCTCGCCCACTGCGGGTACTCCTCACGACGTCCCGCTGAGTGGGTCGAGCTCGCGAGCGTGCTCCCGGGCGAATGCCTCGATCCGGTCTCGCACCTCGCCTGCGGGCGCCACCTCGAGGCACATCTCCACCGCTGATCGGGAGTGCGCCATGTCGCCCGCCCTGAAGTACGCGTATGCGAGATGCTCCAGGCCGGCCTCGTCCTCTGGGGCGATGTGATGCCACTTCAAGTAACTTGCCAACGCAAGGGGTTGGAGCCACCGAAGATCGTGCTTCCTTGCGAGGGCGCTGAACGCTAGCCCTTGATAGAAGAATGTCATCTTCTTAGTAAAGTCGTCGAAGTTTGCGTCCTCAATGTTGGCGATAATCGCCAGGCTGAGCTCAGCGATTGTCTCCATCTCGCCAAGGTCGTAGTAGTGCAAGCAGATCAGGAATTCCAGCGTGTCGCAGTACGCGGGCATCACCTCGATGATCGTCCCAA